>NZ_JADDXT010000002.1:4306336-4613932 GCF_015330165.1 Zobellia roscoffensis | reverse complement strand
CGTTGAATCAGGACCTACTTATGATATGGCTACCGATGAATATACGGTAACCTATAGAATTACAGCTGAGAATAGTGGTGAGCTTACAGGTTCTTATGATGTTATAGATACGTTTATTTTAGGAACAGGATTTACATTGAATTCAGCAACTTTGGCTTATGGCGGTGAAAGTGATGGCGTTGACGGTACCATTCTTAGCCCGTTTGTCAGTGGCGATCAAATTATAACAAATGAATCTATTGCAGGCCTACGAACGGAAAGTTGGTTGGTGACGGCAATTTTTTCTGTAGATACAGATGCAATTGATCCTACCCAAGATTGTACAAATGGAGGTGGGTTTGGTAATCAGATTACTGCCACCGGCGATACGGATACCTCAAATAACACCGCTTGTGTGCCTGTGGAGATTGGAAATTTAGAGATTACTAAAGACGGTGTGTACGTAGATTCAGATTCAAATGGTTTCACGAATATTGGAGATACCGTTAACTATACCTTCGTTGTTAATAACACAGGAAATGTGGCTATATCCAATGTAATTGTATCGGATCCTTTATTGGGAGGTGCGATATCTGGACCTGCTTCAGGTGATACGAATGGGGATGGCGAATTGGATATTACAGAGACTTGGACGTATACTGCTTCATATAATATTATCCAAACGGATATAGATAATGGTCAAGTCAATAATCTGGCCACGGTAAATGGTGAAGAACCCAGTGGAAATGGTGTAACCGATACCTCAACAGACCCAACACCTTGCGCTACGTGTACGGTAGACCCAATTTGTCCTGATTGTACTTTGACAGAGTTACCTAGTACGCTTGATATTGATCTAACAAAAACGGTAGATTTAGATATTGCAGAAGTTGGAGATGAACTATTTTTTACCATATCTGCTACGAACAATGGTTCGGTAACGGCTAATAATATCAACATATCTGAAATACTTCCGAATGGTTTTGAATATGTGGATCACATCGCATCTTTAGGAGCTTATAATAGTACAACTGGTCAATGGGATATTCCAATATTAAGTAATGGGCAAACAGCTAATTTAAATATTCGAGTTCGTGTAGCTATAGGTTCAGATTATATAAATACTGTTAGATTAATTGGGTTGGACGAAACAGATATAGATCCATCAAATGATGAAGCTAGTGCTGAAGTTAGTATCCGTGGAATAGTTATTTCTAAGGATGGTGTTTATACTGATTCTGATGCCAATGGTGCTACAAATGTTGGCGATTCAATAACGTATACATTTTTAGTCAGCAATGCGGGAAGCGTAGTTCTTACCGACGTAGTTGTATCTGACCCATTATTGGGAGGCAATATAACAGGGCCTGTCAGTGGAGATGCTAATGGTGATGGAGCGTTAAATAATACTGAGGTTTGGGTGTACAATGCTTCTTACATAATCACGCAAGCGGATATAGATAACGGACAGGTTAGTAATTTGGCAACCACAACTGGAGAGGACCCAAATGGTGTAATTACGAGCAATACGTCTACAGACCCAACGCCATGTACAACTTGTAATGTAGATCCAATTTGTATGGATTGTACATTGACTGAGCTTCCTATTTCCAACGTAGATATAGCTTTGTCGAAGTCCGTAGATGTTAATTTGGCTAGAGTTGGTGATGAAGTAAATTTTACTATTACTGCAAACAACAATGGAACGGCACAGGCGAGTACTATATCTATATCAGAAATGCTTCCTAACGGTTATCAATATATTGAACATTCAACTACTGGGGGTGTTTATGATGAGATTACTGGTTTATGGAGTATAAGCACGCTGATCTCCGGCCAAACGGTTGAATTGTATATTCGAGCCCTGTTAATTGAAGGCACGGATTATTTGAATACTGTGAGATTGGCTAATGTGGATCAAATAGATATAGATTCTTCAAATGATGAAGCTAGGGCAGAAGTGGAAATAGATGAACCCATTTGCCTTATTAACATTTACAACGTATTAACACCAAATGGTGATGGTGCCCATGACGTTTTTCAGATTGCTTGTATTGAAAATTATCCGGATAATAAGCTAGAAATCTATAATCGATGGGGAATAAAGGTGTATGAAAAAGAAGGCTATAATAACACCTGGACAGGTATTTCCGATGGTCGCGCTACCTATGAGCGAAACGAAGAGTTACCGGTAGGAACCTATTTTTATACTCTTAATTTAGGAGATGGTACAAAACCTAAATCTGGATATGTTTATTTGACCAGATAGGTTAGATTTAAGAGTCAATTTTTTTAATTGCTATCTTATGTAAACTTTCAAAAGTTTCTAATAGATGGTTTGCTTCACTCTTTCTAATTGACACTACGAACTTGCAATCCATCTCCATTTGTTGCGAGATGATTTGACATTGCCTTTGTTTTAAAATGCGCATGACTATATCCATTTCTGGGTACTCAAAAGAAAGCTGGAAGGTATCTTCAATAAGTCGTTCCTCAATTTTTGAAGCCTCTAAAGCCATTTGTGCTCCGGTTCGATAGGCAGCGATTAAACCTCCAACACCTAGTTTGGTTCCGCCAAATATTCTAGCTACAGCCACTAATACATTTGTTACGTTAAAAGCTTGTATTTGCCCGTAAATAGGCTGTCCGGCAGAATTATTTGGTTCTCCATCATCATTAGCGCGATAACGAACTACTTCGGTTCCTAACTGCCAAGCATAACAAACATGACCTGCCGTGTGATGCTTCTTTTTCAATAGTTCTATAATTGGTTTTACTTCATCCTCATTCTCAATAGGAAAGACATAGCCATAAAATTTGCTTTTCTTTTCCTTAAAAAGAATTTCCTCAGAGGGTTTGGCAAGGGTTCTATAGGTGTCATTTATCTCTTCCATCAGCCAAAAGCAACTAAAATTATACTGGTAATGGCCAAAGCAATACCGCCCCAATTCTTGGAGCTTATCTTTTCTTTGAATAAAAGTATTCCTAAAAGTGTAGTGAACATTACTATGGCTACATTGTTTATGGTAAATACGGATGAACTGTTCAATGTTTCGTTCCGTAAAGCTTTTAGAAGAAAGAAAATTGAAAAGTAATTTACAACTCCTAGGGCTATTCCGCCTAACAATGTATTCCAATTATAAGTTGCCCGAAGGTCTTTGATCTTAAAGAGGGTAATTAAAAAACCAATACAGGCGGCCGAGGCAAAAACGGTGGCGGAAAAAATTGGATACTCTTCTTCTTTAATGTGAATTTCCTGAATGTATTTTAGACTTGCATCAATAATTCCAGAACCAAGAAACACAAGAACGGGAAGAATTAAAGCTGATTTTTCAAATTTCTTTACAGGTTCTTTAATGGAAGTGAAATAGACGGCCGCAAGTGCTAATATGATTCCGAATATTTTTACATAACTCAATTCTTCGGCGTACAGGAGAACTCCAATTATAACCGGAATTACAAATGACATTTTGGTGGCTACCGATGTTACCGATACACCTACTTTTTGTGAAGCCTTGGCCATGAGATTAAAGACTACTATAAAAAGAATGCCTAGGATAAAAGTGCCTAAAAACCATGGTTTGCCGGGTACTTCCGTTATATGGGTTTCTCCCTGGTAGCGTAAAACGCCTACACCTGCAGCTACATAATAGTTAGTGACAATAGCAAAAAGGGTATTGACTTTAAACCGGGTGTATAGCTTAAAAATTATAAATATGAGGCTAGAAGCCAGTATGCTCAAGGCAAGTGACGCCATTTTATAATTTTGATTTCAATTGAATGATGTCTTCTTTGCCCACCTGAATATTCCAACAAGTTATTCCTAGTTTTTCAGCGGCATCCGTATTTTCTTTTGTGTCGTCTATAAAGAAGGTTTCTTCCGCTTTTAGTCCGTTTTCATCCAAAACAAACTGATAGATTTCCGCATTTGGTTTTCTTAGGTGGATTTCATGGGAAAGGTAAAACTTCTCAAAAGGCTTTTTAAAACGAGCATAACGCTCAGCACCCATTTTTTGCTCCACATGGGTGATGTGGAGCTCATTGGTATTGCTTAGTAGAAATAGGCGGTATTCGTTTTCTTTGGCCAGATTTTCAATGAATTCCAATCGTTCTTCAGGAAAGTCCAGTAGCATTGAGTTCCAAATGTTCGTTATTTCCGTGGCATTCGCATTGGGGTATTGGTTTTGAAGCCGAGTGACAAAATCATAGGAAGTCATTCCACCTACCTCATACGTACCGTTTAGTTCAATCATTTCTGGCGTTAGATCTAAAGATCCGCCAAATTTTTCCATTTCTCGGAAAATGATTCCCTTATCCAAGTTGATGAATACATCGCCAAAATCAAAAATAATATTCTTAATCATTTGTATATATGTTTAAGGTGTCACCACCAATGGACTTAGTTGTTTTAATTTTCCCTTTTAGTCTGGGTGCTGATATTCCGTTTCCAAAGGATGTACTACCTGTAAAAACCCTAGCTTCATCCCATACACCTGAATCGATAAAAGTCTGCAAGGTCTGGCTGCCACCTTCCACAAAAACGCTTGTTATATTTTCCTCATGGAGGATAGTGCAGATTTGTTCAAGGAGGTTTTCATTGAAATTGATTAACCTATATTCAATAGAATCTTTTTGGAGCTTTTTATCTGTTACTTCCGTTAATACCAGCGTGGGGATACTACCGTCCAGCACATGGTAATCGGTACCTATTTTTAATTTTTTGTCCAACACTAAACGAATCGGGTTTTTTCCCGTAAATAAACGGACATCCAGTTTAGGGTTGTCTTCCAGTACCGTATTTGTACCTACCAAAATACTTTGTTCCTCACTACGCCATTTATGTACAAGCTGGCGAGAATAGGAATTGGTAATCCAATAGGGCTCGGGATTTTTGGTGCGTTCTTCTTTATTTGGCGCAATAAAACGATCTGCGGTTTGTGCCCATTTTAAAATAATATAAGGTCTTTTCTTTTCTTGAAAAGTCAAAAACCGACGGTGGTGCGCTCGGCATTCTGCTTCTAAGCAGCCGGTAACTACTTTGCTTCCTGCATTTTTTAGTTTTTCTATGCCCTTGCCAGCAACCTTTGTATGCGGGTCAATTAATCCAATAACCACTCTAGGAATGCCGTGTTTGGCAATCAAATCAGCACATGGCGGCGTTTTCCCGTGGTGCGAACAAGGTTCCAAGGTTACATATATAGTGGCTTGTTTAAGAAGTGTTTTATCGGTAACGGAATTAATGGCATTTACTTCGGCATGTGGTCCGCCGTAGGGGCTAGTGAATCCTTCACCAATTATTTTCCCATTGTAAACAATTACAGCGCCTACCATTGGGTTAGGGGCGGTTGTGCCTAAACCATTTTTAGCAATTTCCAAGCAACGTTGCATAAAGCCTTCATCTTCGGATAGCATGGGTTTAAATTGTAATTTGTTGCTCGGCATTGGCATGATTCTCGATGTTTTTGAAAGATACATACGCACATTTCTGCGTATCTTCACACCGTAAAAATATAATTTTATTTATTGGTAATGAGTGCTGTGAACATTCGTAACATAAGAAAGGAAGATAATACGCAAGTTGCGACTTTGATTCGCAAGGTTTTAGTGGATTTGGGTGCGCCCAAAGTAGGAACCGCCTATGCCGATGTAACCTTGGATCATATGTTCGAAAATTATGATAAACCAAGAGCTGCTTACTTAGTTTTAGAAGAAAATGGCGTTATCTTGGGCTGTGCGGGAGTTGCACAATTAGATAATTGCAAGGATAATATTTGTGAACTTCAAAAAATGTATTTTTTGGAAGAGGCCAGAGGAAAGGGAATTGGTTCCCAAATGTTGAGGCAATGTTTGAAAAAAGCGAAGGAATTCAATTTTGATAAAATCTATCTTGAGACCATGCCGTATATGAAAGCTGCACAAAAGTTGTATGCCAAGATGGGTTTTGAATATATAGATAAGCCACTAGGTGACACCGGCCACTATTCTTGTCCTGTTTATATGGTTGCCAAATTGTAATAAATACTGCGTGTAGACCATGGTTTTAAAAGAAATAAAAAATATTTATCATAAGGAATTAGATGCTTTGTATGCTTCGGAAGAAGTAGACAGTTTCTTTTACTTACTGATAGATCACTATTTACAATTGGAACGATTTGTACTGGCCTTGCAACCTAATTTAACTTTAACAAAAGAAGAGGAACAACCACTCTTTGAAGCCTTGACAGAGCTTAAATTGCAAAGACCTGTTCAATACATAATGGGTGAGACCAGTTTTATGGACCTTGATTTTAAGGTTAATGAACATGTGCTTATTCCAAGACCGGAAACAGAAGAGTTGGTACGGTGGATTATTGACGAAGTAGAAACAGAATACACGGACAAAAATAAAAATATTCGGATTTTGGACATCGGTACGGGAAGCGGTTGTATTGCCATTTCATTGGCTAAATATTTACCGGACGCCCAGGTATTTGCCTTGGATGTATCAGCAAACGCATTGCAAATGGCTAAGAACAATGCAGCCTTAAATTCGGTTAAAGTTGAGTTTATTGAGGCCGATATTCTAAATGGGGGTACGTTTGCTTCGGATTTTGATGTCATTGTCTCCAATCCGCCTTATGTGCGGCAACTTGAAAAGAAGGAAATGCATAAAAATGTATTGGAACATGAACCGGATTTGGCCCTTTTCGTTTCAGATGAAAATCCACTTATTTTTTACGAAGCGATAACGAAATTCGCAAAACACCATCTTTTGGAAAAGGGAAGGCTCTTTTTTGAAATCAATCAGTATTTGGCAAAAGAAACCGAAGCACTTTTACTTCAACATAATTTTTCAGAAATTGAGGTCCGAAAAGATATGTTTGGTAACGATCGAATGACAAAGGGTATTTTGAGGTAATTCAAGCCAATAATTCTTCAAAAGCACATTAAGATTACAGAAACACTTAGTTAGAAAATGCAGATAAAAGAACAAATAGAGGCGCTTCGCCAAGAACTTCGTGAGCACAACCATAATTATTATGTGCTGGACAATGCCACTATATCAGATTACGAATTCGATACTAAATTAAAGGAATTACAGGTGCTTGAGGCGAAGCATCCAGAATTTTATGATGCCAGTTCGCCTACATTGAGAGTTGGAGGTACGGTTACCAAGAATTTTGATACGGTGGTGCATAATGAGCGCATGTACTCTTTGGACAACTCCTATTCTAAAGAAGATCTTGAGGATTGGGAAAAACGCATGCAACGCATATTGGGTGATGCTCAGGTAGAATTTGTTTGTGAATTGAAATATGACGGTGCATCTATAAATATCACCTATGAGAACGGAAAATTAGTGAGAGCTGTTACTAGGGGTGATGGATTTCAAGGTGACGATGTAACAACTAACGTAAAGACTATAAAATCCGTTCCGTTACAATTAAAAGGTGATTATCCTCCCAAATTTGATATTAGAGGTGAAATTGTATTGCCTTTTGAAGGTTTTGCCCAAATGAACGCGGAGCGAATTGAAAATGGGGAAGAGCCTTATATGAACCCAAGAAACACGGCTTCGGGTAGTTTAAAGTTACAGGATAGTGCCGCTGTAGCACAAAGACCGTTAGATTGCCTTTTATATGGAATAGTAGGTCAAAATACAGGAGTAATCTCACAATGGCAGATGCTCAAAAAAGCTCGGGAATGGGGTTTCAAGGTTCCTGAAGTAGCTAAACTTTGCCGTTCTACGGATGAAGTTATGGCATTTGTAAACCAGTGGGATGTGGAGCGTCATAAATTACCTTATGAAACTGATGGGGTAGTGGTAAAGATTAATAGCATACAGCATCAAGATGAGCTAGGTTTTACTTCCAAATCGCCGCGTTGGGCCATGGCCTATAAGTTTAAAGCGGAACAGGTTTCTACGCTTTTAAATGAAATCACCTATCAAGTAGGGCGTACGGGGTCCATTACGCCTGTGGCCAATTTGGAGCCGGTGCTTTTGGCCGGAACTACGGTAAAAAGGGCGTCGTTGCATAATGCCGATCAGATTGCAAAATTCGATATTCGTGAAGGTGACACTGTTTTTGTTGAAAAAGGAGGGGAAATCATACCTAAAATAGTTGGTGTTGATTTTGGGAAGCGTCCTCAGGATTCGGAACCCACAGAATATATTAGCCATTGTCCGGAATGTCACGAACCTTTAGTGCGAACGGAGGGTGATGCCAAACACTATTGCGTAAATTATTATGGTTGTCCTCCTCAAATTACAGGAAGAATTCAGCACTTTATTTCTCGTAAGGCAATGGATATTGAAGGGTTGGGAAGTGAAACCGTAGAACTTCTTTATAAAGAAGATCTGATTCAGAATTATGCAGATTTATATACGCTCACCAAAGAACAGGTTTTGCCTTTGGAACGCATGGCAGAGAAGTCTGCTGAAAATCTAGTTCAGGGAGTTGCGGAGTCCGTGAAGATTTCTTTTGAGCGAGTGTTATTTGCCTTGGGCATTCGCTTTGTGGGTGAAACGGTAGCTAAAAAACTGGCCAGAGCATATAAGAATATTGATGCTTTAATGGTGGCGGATGAAGAAAGCCTGGTTGCTGTAGATGAAATTGGTAGTCGAATTGCCAGTTCTGTGGTTGAATTTTTTAATAATGAAACTAATCAAGAAATCATTGCTAGGCTAAAGGCCTACGGATTGCAATTTACCCTTTCAGAAGAGCAACTGGAAAATCAAACGGATAAGCTAAAAGGACTTACTATTGTTGTTTCAGGGGTGTTTGAAACGGTTAGTCGTAATGAACTCAAGAAGATAATAGAAAGCAACGGTGGTAAAGTTGGTTCAAGCATATCTTCAAAAACCGCTTATTTGGTTGCAGGTGATAAAATGGGTCCCAGCAAACGAACCAAAGCAGAATCATTAAATGTTCCTATAGTTACTGAAGGTGAATTTCTGGAAATGGTGCGGTAGTTTTTTATAAGTAGTGGGTTTATTTATATCTATTGTTTACATTTTGAGCCATTTTGGAGGTGATGTACTTTAAATGTTTGGCTTTGATGATTTCGTTTGCTTTATGATTTTTACCAAATTTTATACCTCCAAAACCAACTTGTGAGGTTACTGAGCCTGTTTGGGCGTCAACAACAATCCATAAATACATTTTATGTTGATGAGACCATATAATTTTCACATAAGTGGTTCCTGTTTCTTTTGCTAAAATAGCTTTTTGGTAGTTGTCCCAATCGACTAGTTTATGCTCATATTCGTAGTACGAATCCATTTTTTTTAAATCTTTTTCTTTGAAAAAGTCATTGGGTAATATTAATTTTGATTTTTGATTCTTCTCAATGTTTTCTTGAACATTGTAATATGTTTTCTCTGGAACATCTTGTGAGGCGCTTGTCACTAAATTGGTAAGTTGTTGACAAAGAAAAAGATAATCAATATCAATAAGTTCTCCATTTGCGAATCCAATTTCGGTAACAGACTTTGAGTTTCCCCCGTTAGTAACTTCCAAATTGTAGCTGTAATAGGCAAATGTGAAAGCCACACGTTGGTAACTAATTGAGTTTGCAGGTGCATTTGCTCCCATTCCATACCTTCTTCCAAAGCTACCGGATTGTTGATCCAATGACAAGTGGTTCATTCTTGTTTCTTTCAATTGCTCATTGTTGTGAGTTAGATATGCGTAGTCTGAATTGTTTGCCTCTTTTAGTTTATCTATTTCTTCTTTTGAAAAAAATGACACATTGGTTAATTTCCAGTTCTTCTCAAAAATATCTTTCATTGCTTTGTTCGCATAGATATCAAATTCTGATTTTTCATCTAGTAATTGAACAGCTAAAGTTCTTTTTAATACCAAATCAGCCAATTCTTTCTTTGGATATTGGTATTGTGAAAAAAGACTTAAAGTGACTAAAAGAAAAAAAGGAAGTAATAGATTCTTCATCAGAGAGGTTTTTTTGTTCAGTGCAAACGGAAAAAAAACCTAGAAAGTATAAAGCTATTTTTGCTTAGTCAAATTGAGATTGGTACAAAAGTGAAAAGAAATTATGAGGGCAACACTAAAAATATACCCTGCAAAATAGTTGTTATCGCCTAACCCAAGGTAAGGGTAATACACAAAACAGAAAAGAAAATTGAACAAAGTAAATACTCCAAAAAGAAGTAGCATTTGGGTGTTTCTTACTAGTTCTTGAAATGTTCTTTTGAATGTTAATGGCTTTAAATAGTGCTCAAAAAGCTGCATAAACATAGGCCACAGAAAGATTAATGGAAGTGCAAATAATCGTGATTCTCGGGCAAAGGCGGTCATAAAAACCAATGGAGTGTTGATGAGGGCAGTCAAGAGAAAGGCATGAACAAAATTGTTCTTCCATGTCTCGCTATTCTTTCGTTTCAAATAGAAGTAGGAGAAATATAGAAATGGTCCTAAAGTAATAAAAATGGATACTATAGATTCAACTATATTTCGTGTGTTTTGAATATTTTCTAGAAAACAAGAATATCTGCTGGTAATCTCTGTATGTGTAGCGTGTAATAGTCTTTGGTGGTAAATGAAAAAAACAATATAACATCCATAGAATAGAATGGGTGATATTATAATTAAACTATTTTTTTTCAGATTAAGCCCCAGTTTTTTTCGTGGATGATTTTGCATTCCTGGTAATAATAAAACAAGAGCAGGAAGAAGAAGCACACTGGTTTCACGGGCTACCATAGCTAAAGAAAACAGAACCATATACCAAAACCATTTCCGTTTAACAAAAGCAATACATGCCATAAGCAACAAGCAGTACTGTAAAGGTTCGTCATAAGTAAATACCGGAGGAAAAAAGGCGAACAGAACAGAAAATGAGGTGAAAAATACCAGCATGTTAATTAGTCCTTGTTCCTTTGTTGCTTTTAGGACAAGAGATAATAAATATATCAAGACCCCACTAAAACCCAACAATAAGAAGTTGACAAGAATAAAAGCATAGCCTGCCCTAAAACTGAATAGTTGCTGTGTGCTCTCAATCAATAAGGTGGTAAGAGGTCTTCTGGCAAAAGGAGCTATTTCCTTGTGATAATTTATCTGGGATTTTAAGAAAACATGAGAAATTTGGGTATTGTTTTCGTTGAGCATACTGTCTACGCTAGGCAGCATATGAATGCTCAAGATGGCGACAGTGGTTAGTAGTGCCAATACATAGGGTGTTGGTCTCCAGAGGAGTAAGCTTCTTGATAGTTGAACCATTAAAGCATATGGTTAATTTCAATCGAAATTAGGTATTTTTGTGTAGGAAAGAACATATGACACTATAAATTGATGGCAACACCTAAGAGTTACGAAGATTTTAAACAAACTTTAACCGAATCGGTCCCTCCTGTAGATTGGCCCGAAGCCTTAAAAGCGATGTGGTTTGCAGGTAGCGATAATTGGGAGGCATCACATGATATCGCTCAAGATATGTTCAACACAATGGGGAGTTGGATTCATGCCTACTTGCATAGGGTTGAGGGAGATAAGTTTAATGCGGGATATTGGTATCGTAAAGCTGGGAAGTCCTACCCTAACATGTCTTTGGAAGAAGAGCACCAAAAAATAACGGAGTATTTATTGAATAATTAGGGCGTCAGTTCTTTTTTGAAACAGACACTATTTTCCATGCCTTTGTATTGCCCGTAATTGGGAATTACTTTATACTTGTTTTTGGTGTAAAGGGCAATAGCTTCGGGTTGGCGTTTGCCTGTTTCTAAAATGCAATTTTTAAAATTTAGTTCGGAAGTCCATTTTTCCAATTCTTTTAAAAGTAGGGAAGCTATTCCTTGGCCCCGGGTTTCCGGTGAAACGTACATTCGCTTTACTTCCACAGTGTCAGAATCGAATTCTTTTATAGCTCCACAGCCTACGGCTACTTCATCTGAATAGGCAATAACAACGTGATTAAGGCTTTCTATACCGTTATATTGGTGATAGAAATCATGTTCATCACCATCGGTTTCACTTAAGTAGTTGTCTAGTTTAGCTACGAGTGCAGGGAAGTGTTCGTTTTTATATGTTGTGCGTTCAATTCGTATCACACTTAAACATTTATAGAGACTCCTGAAGCATTACTGTTCTTTGAACCGTCAAAGTAAAAATCTATTCGCCCTAAATTAATACCAAAGCAACCTACTTGGTTGACTAGCACATTGCGGCCTAGTTTATTTTCTACAATAGTGGGTTTATCAAGAAAAGTGTGGGTGTGGCCGCCAATAATTAAATCAGTGTATTCTAGTGTTTTGGCCATAGCAAGATCATGCGGCTTCTGTTGGTTTTTGTATTCGTATCCTAAATGGGAAAGACAAACGATAAGGTCGCAATGCTCTTCATTTTTTAAAGTACGTTCCGTGTCTTGAGCTATTTCCAGCGGTTCTAAATATTGGGTTTCTTTATATAGTTTCTTGGTCACCAATCCATTTAATTCTATGCCTAGGCCGTAAACCCCAATTTTTATTCCGTCAACGGTATAAATTTTGTACGGTTTTACCTGGCCGTCCATGACCGTATTCTTAAAATCGTAATTGGCATTAATCATCTCAAAATCTGCATTGGGCATCTGAGCCAACAAGCCATCGATACTATTGTCAAAATCATGGTTACCAATGGTAGCAGCATCATATTTTAGCATGCTCATAAGTTTGAATTCTAACTCTCCGCCATAAAAATTGAAATAAGGTGTACCTTGAAATATATCGCCTGCATCAAAAAGTAGGGTATTTGGATTCTCCTTTCTAATACGCTCTACCAAAGTTGCTCTTCTTGCCAGACCTCCAAGATTAGGAAATTCAGAATGGTCCACGGGAAATGAGTCTATATGGCTGTGAACATCATTGGTGTGTAAAATGGTGATATGTTTTTTTACATCGCCAAGGCAGGAGCTTAGAGAAAGTCCGCCTAGTCCAACGAGTGCGCTGGATGCCGTAGTGTTTTTAATGAATTTTCGTCTGTTCATAAAACATATTTTTTTCGAATGACACTGATGTTTGTTAGTTTACAGTGTTTCGTGTTGAGTGCTACTTTAGTTTAATAAATCGATTATCAACAACAGGTTTAAGCGTGTCTGTTTTCTTGAAGTAATCAATCATGGCATTTCTAATTAGATAGTCCGTATTAGTAATGGCAATAGCCTTTTTAAAAAACACCATGCTATCGCCTCCGTTTACAAGATAATTAGACGTTGCTACATAGTAAATTTTGTTTTCGTCCAAAGGTTTGCCTTGAATTGCAATAGATTGGATCTCATTTTTTGCATCTAAGGTGAGTTGCATTCCTGAAATGGGGTGTGCACGTCCAGAATCTCTTAGGTAAGAAGCCATTTTTAAAATAGAACTTCCTTTGAGTTCTGCTATAACTATGGAATTTTCAAAAGGCATAACCTCATAAGCGGTTCTTGAGGAGACATTTCCTTTGGAAATTAAAGAACGAATACCGCCATGATTCAGTAAAACCAAATCAATTTCATGCCCTGTTCTTGATTTAAAAATGGGATTGGCTTCAGATAAAACTATATCTGCCATAAGGTTTCCGGCCGTAGTATTTAGTGCGCCATCGGTTTTGGAAATAGGGTAGGGAGCATAGGATAATGTGCTGTCCAATACATGGTTTATCCTTTCCCTGTAAGGCTTAACGAAGGTCTCAATGGATTCCGTAGCGGTAATGGAATCTGTAATCCTAATTTGCTTTCCATCTATCTGTTGAAGGTTTTGCTGTTGCTCACCACAAGATGATAAAATTACAAATGTTGTAAATATAACAAAGTGTTTTATTTTTAAAACCATATTTCGTTCTATCTTAGCGCCATATTATGCGTGGAGATTCTTTACATTTGTAGAACCCATTCCAAATTTTGCATACCAGAATGGTTACAAAATGTAAAAGTACATGTTTAAGGGAATAAAAGATAAGTTCAAGTACAATTCGGGCGTTAAATTTCTGAAACAAGAGTTAGCCAAAGATCCGCCAATAATCGAGAGAAGTAAAGGTATTACTTCCATAGGTTGTATAGTAGATTTGGACACTTTTGATGATGCGAACCAATTTTATGGATTCGTTGAGGATTATAATTTGCGACCGAACGCTGTAAAGATTGTAGGTTATAAAAGTTATTACGATAAAAATTCGCCGTATTCTACTCCTGTTTTTTCAGATAAAGACCTTGGGTGGAACGGAGCAATAGAAAACAGCTATGCGCTTGAGTTTTTAAGTAGAGAGTATGATTTACTCGTAAATTATTATACCAGTGACAATCTATTATTACAGTTAATGAGCGTCAAAACAAGAGCCCGATTTCGTGTAGGTTTTAAAGATGTTGATCTTATGTATAATGATTTGATAATGGATTCGCCATTGGAAGATTTTAAGACCTTTAAAGCGGAACTTAAAAAATATCTTGGCGTTTTAAACGAAATTGAGTGATGAAGCAATTAATTGGTACAGGTGTGGCGTTGATCACCCCGTTCAAAACAGATTTTTCAGTAGACGTAGATGCGTTACACCGTATTGTAAACTACTGTGTTGATGGCGGTGTAGATTATCTAGTGGTATTGGGTACCACAGGAGAATCAGTAACACTTACCAAAGAAGAAAAACAACTGGTTGTTGATACTGTGACTATTGCAAATGCAGGGAGACTTCCTTTAGTTGTAGGTGTTGGAGGTAATAATACAGTTGCTGTAATAGAGGAGTTACAAAAGCTAGACCTTACTAATTTTGATGCTGTTCTTTCAGTATCACCTTATTATAATAGACCTACGCAAGAAGGTATTTATCAGCATTTCAAAGCTATTGCACAAGTGTCTCCCAAACCTATTATCTTATATAATGTTCCAGGTAGAACGGGTAGCAACATGCTTACGGCCACAGTGGCCCGTTTAGCGGAGTTGGAAAACATAGTTGCTATTAAAGAGGCATCGGGCAATATGCTGCAGGTTCAAGAGTTAATTAAGGAGTGTCCTAAAGATTTCCATGTTATATCTGGGGACGATGCCACTGCTTTAGCTACAGTTTTAGCCGGTGGTTCAGGTGTGATTTCTGTTCTAGGCCAAGGACTGCCTACTGAGTTTTCTAGTATGATCCGTTTAGGATTGGATAGAAATGTGGATGAGGCTTACAGACAGCATTATGAACTTCAAGATGGAATGGGCTTAATTTTTCAGGAAGGTAACCCTGCGGGGATAAAAGCTATTTTTGAAGTTTTGGGTCTTTCAAGAGCGGGCGTTAGACTTCCGTTAATGGAAGCTTCGGAAAGTCTTAAAAAGAACATCTCCGACTTTGTAAAATCATTGAAGGTTTTTGCATAGTGGTGTTAAATCTTCCCTAAAAGCATGGGTACACGGGGCTAGAATACTATTTTAGCTACTTTATTTTTTGTTTTTTATATCCATCTGGAATCCGTAATTTTGCAAAATGCTTTTTAAAATGAGGTTATTAGCCCCTATCTTACTTATCGCTTTGATGTCACAATCATGTAGCGAGTATCAAAAGGTACTTAAAAATGAAGAAGTTAAACCTAAATATGACCTAGCTCAGAAATTCTATGAGGAAGGTGATATGAAAAGGGCAAATCGTCTTTTTGAACAAATAGCTCCAAAATATGTGGGTAAACCACAGGGAGAGCGTGTAATGTTCTTTTTGGCAGACACTTATTTTCAAAGGAAAGATTACAATATGGCAGGCTATCAGTTTGAGCGTTTTGTAAAATCTTATCCAAAGAGTGATAAAGTAGGTGAGGCTTCGTTTTTAGGAGCGAAGAGTTATTTTGAGCTTTCACCGGTTTATTCGTTAGATCAAACGGATACGGATAAAGCGTTGACTAAATTGCAGCTTTTTATTAACTCATACCCAGACTCTGAATATTTTGAAGAAGCTAACGGTATGGCAAAGCAGCTGACCACTAAAAAAGAGCATAAAGCATACGAAATAGCAAAACAGTTCAACAAGTTAGGGCAATTTGATTATACGTTCTTAACGCCGGCGGTAGCAGCTTTTGATAACTTCATTTCTGATTATCCAGGATCTATTTACCGTGAAGATGCTATGTTTTACAGGTTTGAATCGGCTTCAAGGTTTGCCGTTAATAGTTTTGAAAGATTACAAGAGGAACGGCTGAAAGAAGCTGTTACAGATTATAATGCTCTTAAGAAGCAGTTTCCAGAAACTAAACATGCCAACGAGGCAGATAAGATACTTGAAAAAGTAAAGTTACAGTTACAAAATTTCACCCAAGAGAAAGAAGCAAAATAAATAAGTTTGACTATGAACATGAACGATCTTAAAAATTCGAATGCTGCCGTTTCAACGGTGACGATCAACAAAAATGAGTTTGATCAGCCAACGGAGAATATTTACGAAGCAATTTCAATTACAGCTAAAAGAGCGGTACAGATCAATTCTGAAATTAAAAAAGAACTTCTTGAGAAACTAGAGGAGTTTGCTACGTATAGCGACAGTTTAGAAGAGGTTTTTGAGAATAAAGAACAAATTGAGGTTTCTAAATTCTACGAAAAATTACCTAAACCACATGCTTTAGCAGTTGAAGAGTGGTTGAATGATAAAATATACCACAGAAATACGGAGAAAGACCAGTAGTATATGCTAGGCGGTAAGAACATCCTTTTAGGCATTACCGGAGGGATTGCCGCTTATAAAACTACTTTTCTCGTACGTTTACTGATTAAAGCTGGCGCCAATGTCAAAATTGTTTTGACGGATAGCGCCAGCTCTTTTGTTTCCCCACTTACCCTGGCGACCCTTTCTAAAAACCCAGTGCTTTCATCTTTTGTTAATGAGAAAGAAGGTGCTACGGATTGGAATAATCATGTTGAATTGGGGCTTTGGGCAGATTTGATGATTGTAGCTCCTGCTACGGCAAATACCTTGTCTAAGATGGCATCTGGTACGTGTGATAATTTATTATTGGCGTGCTATCTGTCGGCAAAATGTCCAGTGTTTTTTGCTCCTGCTATGGATTTGGATATGTATAAGCATCCTTCTTCAAAATCGTCATTTATAAAATTAAAGTCTTTTGGGAATATAATAATACCCGCTACTTCAGGTGAATTGGCGAGCGGACTTCACGGTGAAGGACGAATGGCAGAACCTGAGGATATAGTGAAATTTATTAAGGGGTATCTTCAAAAAGGACTTCCGCTTAGCGGAAAAAAAGTGCTGATCACAGCAGGTCCTACCTATGAAGCTATAGATCCGGTACGGTTTATTGGTAACCATGCTTCAGGTCAAATGGGGTATGAGTTGGCCAAGGCAGCTGCAAATCTTGGGGCAGAGGTGGTTTTGGTTTCTGGTCCGTCTCATTT
Source organism: Zobellia roscoffensis (assembly GCF_015330165.1). Classification (NCBI taxonomy): domain Bacteria; kingdom Pseudomonadati; phylum Bacteroidota; class Flavobacteriia; order Flavobacteriales; family Flavobacteriaceae; genus Zobellia; species Zobellia roscoffensis. The sequence goes on along the minus strand of NZ_JADDXT010000002.1, from coordinate 4,596,630 downwards.
TACCGTTTCTCATGATCTTATCAATTTAAGAAAAGTAACTTCAGCAGAAGAAATGTATAACGAGGTACATCTACACTATAAAAATATTGATGTAGCTATTTGTGCAGCGGCTGTTGCGGACTATAGGCCTAAAACAGTAGCAGACCAGAAAATAAAGAAAAAAGAGACTGAATTTTCGGTAGAGTTGGTAAAGACAAAAGATATTTTGCTTTCCCTAGGTGATCAGAAGAAAGAACAGTTTTTGGTCGGTTTTGCATTGGAGACAGAAAATGAGCTTGAAAATGCAAAAAATAAGCTTAAAAAGAAGAATTTAGATGCTATTGTTCTTAATTCTTTGAATGATAAAGGGGCTGGTTTTGGAAAACCTACCAACAAAATTACTTTTATAGATAAGAATTCTGCGATTACGCCGTTTGAACTTAAGACAAAGGCGGAGGTTGCCAAAGATATTTTTGACGAAATCTTGAAAAGATACCATGCGTAACTTTATATTTATTCTTTTATGTTCGTTTTTCATGACGTCGGTTTCGGCGCAAGAATTGAACTGCGTGGTGACTATTAATGCAGATCAGGTATCTCAAACCAATCAGCAAATTTTTAAGACACTAGAGCGCTCGTTGAACGATTTTGTCAATAAGAATAAATGGACTAACCGCACATACAAGGAAAATGAAAGGATAAGCACTCAAATGTTTATTACAATTACCGATTATGAGTCTAACCGTTTTAAGGGAAACATCCAGATTCAGTCTTCTCGTCCTGTTTTTAATACATCTTATGAAAGTCCTGTTTTTAATTATAAGGACAATCAGCTTAATTTTGAGTATATAGAATTTCAACCCTTAGTGTTCAATGAGAATGTTTTTGAATCCAACTTAGTTAGTGTTGTTTCGTACTATGTTTACGTAATCCTAGGTTTAGATGCAGATACGTTTTCACTTGAAGGTGGTACTGAATATTTTAGAAAAGCACAGCAAATTACTACGCAAGCTCAGAGTAGTAGTTATACAGGTTGGGACCAAAATAGTGATCGTAGCCGTTTTGAATTAGTAGATAATCTTTTGTCTAATACCTACAGGGAATACCGTATAGCCATGTATAATTACCACCGTAAGGGTCTTGATATTCTGGGTGATAATAATAGTACGGGCAAACAAGTTATTGCGGGCACTATGAAGCTTTTTGAAACAATGATCAAGCGTAGGCCCAATGCCTTTCTTATTCAGACTTTTTTTGATGCTAAGTCAGACGAAATACAGAATATCTTTTCTGATGGACCAAAAGTAGATATTGTTCAATTAAAAGAAACTTTGAACAGTATAGCTCCATTATATTCAAGTACTTGGAACGATATTAAATACTAGTTCTTTCGGTACGGAATTATCATTTATCTTTACGGCACAAATAGAATAAAAAACTGTGCTAGTACACCTTTCCATAAAAAATTACGCATTAATAGATAGTCTTAACGTAGCCTTTACCAATGGTTTTACCTGTATTACTGGTGAAACAGGTGCGGGTAAGTCTATTTTATTGGGGGGTTTATCTCTTGTATTGGGTAAACGTGCCGATTTATCTTCATTAAGGGATAAGGATAAGAAATGTGTTATAGAAGCTGAATTTCAGATTGATAAGTATAACTTGAAATCCTTTTTTAAGGAAGAGGATTTAGATTATGAAGAAAGAACTATTATCCGAAGAGAGATTCAGCCTAGCGGGAAATCCCGAGCATTTGTAAACGATTCTCCAGTTAGATTAGATGTACTTACAAAATTAGGAAGCAGTCTTATTGATGTGCATTCACAACACCAGACGTTACAATTAACTGATAATGATTTTCAATTAAAAGTTATTGATGCCTTGGCCGATAACAAAAAAATGTTAGAAGAGTACGTGTCAAAACTTAGATTGTACAAAACCACTTCAAAAGAGCTGGGCAAGCTTGTAGAATTTCAAAAAGAAGCCAATAAAGAGCACGATTACAATACTTTTTTATTGGAAGAACTTCAGGCGGCACCTTTGAAATTAGGTTTGCAAGAAGAACTTGAGGAGCAATACGAGCAGCTTAATAATGTAGAAAATATTCTAGAATTGATTTCTTCGGGTCATCAATTACTAAATGATGAACAAGTAGGGATTGTAAGTTTGCTCACGGAACTAAAACAAGTAGCGAATAAGCTATCCAGCTTTGGGAGTCAATACGCAGATTTAAATCAGCGTGTGCAATCTGTATTTATTGAAGTAGATGATATTGCTTCTGAACTTCAGAACTATCAAGAAGAAACAGAAGCAAACCCAGAATTGCTGGAGGAAACCAATACCAAGCTTCAGCAACTGTATGATTTGCAAAAAAAACATAGCGTTCAGGGAGTTTCTGAATTGTTGCAAATTAGAGAAGAACTGGCCGAAAAAGTTAGTGTCACAGAAAACCTTGAAGCGGATATAGAGAAAAAAGAACAGGAGCTCGCGGCTCAAAAACTGATGGTGCAAAAGGCAGCCGATGAGTTAACGGCTAAGCGTAAAAAAGTCATTTCGGAGCTGAAAAAGCAATTGGAAGATTCTTTAAAAGCTTTAGGTATGCCTAGTGCTACGTTTAAAATAGAGCTTTTTAAGGCGGATGATTTTAAAACAAACGGAGCGGATGGACTTATCTTCTTGTTCTCTGCGAACAAAGGAGGCGATTATGGAGAGTTGAAAAAAGTAGCCTCCGGTGGAGAGCTTTCTCGTATTATGTTAACCATAAAATCTATATTGGCCAAATACGAAAACCTCCCCACTATTATGTTCGATGAAATTGACACCGGCGTATCTGGTGAGATTTCAGGAAAAATGGGAGATATTATGCAGACAATGAGTAAAAGCATGCAGGTGTTTTCTATTACACATTTGCCTCAAGTGGCTTCTAAAGGTGATCATCATTTTAAAGTATATAAGTTAGAAGAAGGTGCGGTTACTAAAACAAACATGAAGCAATTATCTAGTGAGGAAAGGGTAGTGGAGCTAGCTGAAATGCTAGGCGGTAAAGAGCTTTCTGAATCTGCTATGGCTCACGCAAGACAACTTTTAAACTAAAATTTTATAGGAGTGCGCTAGACTTGGAGGTGTATTTTAGTTATTGAGGCCTCTTTTATTCGTATAAATGCTTTTTTCTTCTTGTGGCAACTCTTTGTTGCCAACTTTTTAAATATCTTTGACGCTTTAAGAACAACCAACAGAATCTATTAAAATGTCATATAATTTATTAAAAGGTAAGAAGGGAATTATTTTTGGAGCTTTGGATGAAAATTCAATAGCATGGAAAACTGCGGAACGTATTCATGAAGAAGGAGGAACGTTTGTTTTGACCAATGCACCTGTAGCTATGCGTTTAGGGCAAATTAAAGATTTGGCCGAAAAAACAGGTTCTCAGATTATTCCTGCCGATGCAACTAGCGAAGAAGATCTTGCAAATTTGGTAACCCAGTCCATGGAGATTCTTGGAGGGAAAATAGATTTTGTATTGCATGCTATTGGTATGTCTATAAACGTTAGAAAAGGACGTTCTTACACGGATGAAAAATATGATTTCACTACTAAAGGATGGGACGTTTCTGCACTTTCTTTTCATAAAGTATTGCAAAGCTTGTATAAAGCAGATGCAATGAAAGAATGGGGTAGTATTGTAGCCTTGACCTATATGGCGGCACAGCGTGTTTTTCCTGATTATAATGATATGGCGGATAATAAAGCATATTTAGAGTCCGTAGCACGTAGTTTTGGATACTTTTTTGGAAAAGAGAAAAATGTTCGTGTGAATACGATATCACAATCACCTACACCAACAACTGCTGGCCAAGGGGTGAAAGGTTTTGGAGGTTTTATTAGTTACGCTGAAAAAATGTCACCTTTAGGAAATGCAACTGCATTGGAGTGTGCAGATTATACGGTAACGCTCTTTTCTGACTTGACCAAGAAGGTCACTATGCAAAACTTGTTTCATGACGGAGGGTTTTCTAATACTGGGGTTAGCCAAGAGGTTATAGAACGCTTTACCGAGGAGTAGGGTAAAACACTTTTCAATAGATTTAATTCTGGCGAAGTATTGTTTTCGGCATATATTTTGGGCATTTTATAGCATCTATTCCAGTTTTTAAAATGCCTTTGAATTTTCCGTATAAAAACTCATGGATTTATCTTTTTCGTTTATAGTTCCTGTTTACAACAGACCCGATGAAATTGCGGAGTTGTTGGAAAGTCTTACGCATCAGACCTATTCAAAAGATTTTGAAGTGTTAATTGTAGAAGACGGTTCAACACTTTCTTCTGAAGAAGTGGTAGGGAAATATAGAGAGAAGCTATCCATTTCCTATTATAAAAAACCAAATTCGGGTCCGGGAGATTCTAGGAATTACGGAATGACTCGTGCTAAGGGTAATTATTTTCTAATTGTAGATTCAGATTGCATGATTCCGCCTCAATATTTAGATGCGGTTCATGGCGCTTTAGAAAAAGAGTGGGTTCATTGTTTTGGTGGACCAGATGCGGCTCACGAATCTTTTGGCCTTCTACAGAAAGCTATTAACTATGCAATGACTTCGGTACTTACCACTGGGGGAATTCGTGGTAATAAAAAGGCCTTGGATAAATTTCAGCCAAGGAGCTTTAATATGGGGATTTCAAAAATAGCTTTTGAAACCGTTGGGGGATTTGGGAAAATACACCCAGGAGAAGATCCGGATTTTACATTTCGTATTTGGGAAAAGGGCTTCAATACAAAATTGATTCCTGAAGCATTTGTATATCACAAGCGCCGTATAGATTGGAATAAGTTTTTTACTCAAGTGAAAAAATTTGGAAGTGTTCGCCCTATTTTGAATAAATGGCATCCTAAAACTTCAAAAATGACCTATTGGTTCCCTACCTTGTTTTGTTTGGGGTTTTTAGCTTCACTTTTGTTTTTAGCACTAGGTATTAGTGTGCCTTTATATTTATATGTTGTTTATTTTGTGCTCATTTTTGTAGATTCATTTTTAAAGAATAGAAATTTAGCAGTGGCATTACTTTCATTAGTAGCCGTAAGTATTCAATTCATGGGGTATGGATATGGTTTTTTAAAATCTACTATCTTCCTTAACTTCAGCAAAAAGCAACCGGAAACATTGTTTCCACATTTATTTTTTAAGTAATTGGTAAACTGGGTAATAGATAAAATAAAGAAGGCGCTTAAGAAGAGAAAAGTAAAAATATTTTTGGTGTTTTTAGTTTTTTCAACCTTAATATGGCTCATTAATAACCTCTCGGAGAGTTATGTGAGCACGGCAAGTTTTGATTTAGAATATGTAAATGTTCCTAAGGGTTATTTGTTTAAAGGAGCTACGGACAATGAGTTAAAAGTAAAGCTGGAAGCTGGTGGGTTTCAGTTTTTGGGTTTTAATTTTAAACACTCAAAAATAGCTATTGACCTTGCTGATGCGCAGCATAAAGATTCCATTTTTTACATACCACAAGAAATATATCGCAAGCAGGTAGAAAGGCAGTTGAGTGCGTCTATGTCTTTGATTGATATTGAAACTGATACTTTGTTTGTGGGAATGTTGGCCGTTGTTTCTAAAAAGGTTCCTGTAAAGCCTAATATAGAAGTTAATATGGCTAGGAATTATTTGTTAGATGGTCAAATGGAGATTCAGCCAGATTCTATTGCAATTACTGGGCCTTCCGAGGAAATTGATACCATAGTGGTGGTGCGAACCAATAAGTTGACTTTGCCGGATTTGGATTCTGATTTTTCAGAAACTATTGAAATTTATAAGTCCAAAGAATTAAAAAATACAGAGTACTCAATTGGCGAAGTAGAGCTAACGGCTAAAATTGCTCGTTTTTCTGAAAAGGTTTTTGAAGTGCCTATAACTACTGTTCATTTTCCGAACAATATAGATGTAAAAACGTTTCCGGATAAAGTTTCCGTGGTGTGTAAGGCTAAATTGAAGCGATTAAAAAAAATAGAAGCTTCAGATTTTGAGGTTATCGCAGATTATGGACAATTGAAGGATGGTATTACAGATGAGCTTAAGCTAGAGTTGCGAAAGAAGCCTAGCGGTCTGCATAGTGTAAAGCTTCAAAAGAATAGCGTGGAATATATATTGAATAAAAAATGATAAAAGTAGGCTTAACGGGAGGCATTGGTAGTGGTAAGACCACCGTAGCCAAAATGTTCCAGGAGTTGGGTGTGCCCTGTTATAATTCTGATGAACAGGCAAAATACTTAATGCAAAAATCTCCACAGTTAATACGGGAGATAAAGGGGCTTCTTGGTGATGAAGCTTATGTGTCTGGGGAGTTAGATAGAGCTTATATCTCCCAACAAGTATTCAATAACAAGGAGCTTTTAGAAAAATTGAATGCTATAGTGCATCCGGCGGTCCGACGGGATTTTGTTAACTGGGCAAACCAACAAAAATCAGATTATGTAATTCAAGAAGCAGCCATTATATTCGAAATTGGTTCGCAAGATTTTTATGATTGTATTGTTTTAGTCACAGCTCCAAAAGAAATTAGAATTGATCGTGTTATGAAACGGGATGCTTCAAGCACGGCAGAGAGTATTGAGACCCGAATGAAAAACCAATGGGATGATACTAAAAAAATAGAGGCTTCTAACTATGTCATCCAAAATGACAATATAGAACAAACCAAGGTTCAGGTTTTAGATGTTCATCGTGATATACTTAATAAAATATAGGCCTGACGCAGTTTTAACATTTTTGTTAAGGTTTGGTTAAACGTACTAACTGCTAGTTGTTAAATCTTTAATTTTGTTTTTAAATGAATAAGAGGTTATTTATCCTTTTGGTGGCGTTGATGAGTCTCTCCCTGATAGGAATAATATCTGTTCAATTCTTGTGGATAAAACAGTCTGTGGAAGACAAAGAAGAGCAGTTTTCCAATACAATATCTGAAGTGTTGAATCAGGTCTCCGATAAAATAGAGGAGAGAGAGACAAAGGATTATTTTGAGCGTTACATTGATGTAAAAGATAGTGTAGGGGAGCCGAAGAGTTCTCACTTAAGAAATATCTTTTTTATAGATCGTGATATAAACTCCAATGAGATTCGGTTTTATTCCCATGGTATTTTAGAGGAAGATTATAATATAGCATCTACGTTCTTTGATAATGGTAATGGAGGTGATACCATAACCACAATTAAAAATTATACGAGCAAACGGTCCAAAACCATTTTTAAGGAAGATTTTGGATTGGATGGAAAGGAGTATAAGCTTAACGCAGTGCAGAAGCTTCAGAAAATTGGAGGATTGTCTTCTATAGAGAAAGCTCAGTTTGAAGATGTTTTTAGTGAATATGCTAAGAAAGTGCCTATTCATAAAAGGGTTTCCAATCAGGAGATTCAACTGTTACTTGATCGCGAACTTAAAAATAGAAACCTCAATATTGAATATGAATATGGGGTGTATAGCAGAGGGCTTCCTACCAAGGTAAAGTCTAGAAAATTTAAGTTTACGAAAGATATGCTCTATGAAACTCCTATTTTTAAGGATAGTGAAGGAGCTAGTAATTTTTCTTTGCTAATAGCCTTTCCAAAGAAAAAGAAGTTTTTGATTCAGTCCATCATAAAAATGGCGCTGTTATCCTTACTTTTTACTTTGGTAATTGTAATCGCTTATTCAGGAGCAATTTATCAGCTTATTCGTCAAAAGCAGATTTCAGAGATAAAATCTGATTTTATAAATAACATGACGCATGAGTTCAAAACACCCATAGCAACAATTAACCTAGCAGTTGAAGCTATTCGGAATCCTAAAATAATAGGAGACCCAGAAAAGGTAGACCGGTATCTGACTATGATTCGTGAAGAGAATAAACGTATGCATGCTCAAGTAGAAAATGTGTTGCGTATATCAAAACTAGAAAAGAATCAATTAGATATAAGTAAGGATAGGGTAGATGTACACGACATAATAGAAGATGCAATAGCACATGTAGAGCTTATTGTAGCCGATCGTGGCGGATATATAGAAACGCATTTAAAGGCAAAAAGAACAGAGGTTCTTGCCAGTGAAATGCACTTTACGAACGTTATTGTAAATATTCTTGATAACGCCATTAAGTATTCAACCAAGGCACCTAGAATAGATGTGTCTACGGAAGTTGCAAAAAACTATATTGTAATTGAAATAAAGGATCAAGGTGCAGGAATGAGTAAAGCCGTGGTCAAAAAAGTATTTGAAAAATTCTACCGTGAACACACGGGAGATTTACATAATGTTAAGGGGCATGGGCTCGGGTTGGCATATGTGAAAAAGATTGTAGATGATCACCAAGGTGAGGTTTACGCAGAAAGTGAAAAAGGAAAGGGAAGTACTTTCTATATAAAATTGCCTTTAATCTAACTCAACAAGTTATGGAAACAGTAAATAAAAAAATACTCTTAGTAGAGGATGATCCCAATTTTGGAATTGTGCTGAAGGACTATTTATCAATGAATGATTTTGATGTCACTTTAGCCAAGAATGGTATGGAGGGATTTGAGAAATTCAAAAAAGACAATTATGATATCTGTATTTTAGATGTGATGATGCCTTATAAGGACGGTTTTACCTTGGCAAAGGAAATTCGCGAAAAGAACGAGAATGTTCCTATCGTTTTTCTTACCGCTAAAACCATGAAAGAAGATGTTTTAAAAGGATATAAGGCTGGTGCCGATGATTATCTAAATAAACCTTTTGATTCAGAAGTTCTTTTAATGAAAATTAGAGCTATTCTTCAAAGAAAAGCATCTAATACATTGGCTGACAGTAAAAAGTTTGAGTTTAAAATTGGTAATTTCCACTTAAATTCTAAGCTTCGGTTTTTGAAATATAGAGAAGAAGAAGCTATTAAACTTTCTCCAAAAGAGAATGAACTTTTGAGACTTTTGGCACTTCATGAAAATGATTTAATGCCAAGGGAATTAGCGTTGACTAAAATATGGAGAGATGATAACTATTTTACATCTCGTAGTATGGACGTTTATATTGCTAAACTAAGAAAGTATTTGAAATTAGATGATACAGTCGAAATCTTAAACATTCACGGAGAAGGTTTCCGTTTGGTTGTTAAGGAAGACGTGTAAACTAAAATTCTATATATTCAAAAGCCCCGCTATATTTTATAGCGGGGCTTTTTTTGTGATTATAGCTTAGAGATTATTTTAGAGACAATTTCTACGGGTGTTTGCATAATAGAGACGGTAATAGCATCTTTAGGCACTTCTAAAGTGTTAAATTGTGATTGAAGTAATTCTGGTGGCATAAAGTGATTTTTACGTTGCTCAAGACGAGTCATAATTTCTTCAAAAGTTCCTTTGAGGTATACAAAGACAAGCTTTTTTTCTAAATTATTTTGTAAAATGACACGATATTTGGTTTTAAGAGCAGAGCAAGCAATGATGGCTCCTTTCTCATTATTTTCAATAGCTAACAAGTTTAACCTTTCTAGCCAGCCTTGACGGTCATGGTCATCTAAAGGAATACCATCAGCCATTTTTTTTACGTTTGCTTCAGGATGATAATCATCACCATCATAGAATTCTATATTCAATTTCTTTGCAAGAAGTTTGCCTATGGTGCTTTTGCCGGAGCCAGATACGCCCATGACAAATACTATGGGTTTTATATTTTTCATTTTAGAATGATTTTATGTAAGGTGGCTATCAATTCTTGGAAATCTACGTCATATGAAACCCATAGGGTCTCCTGATTTCGCTTAAACCATGTTAGCTGTCTTTTTGCAAACCTACGTGTGTTTTTCTTTATTTCTTCTATGGCAAAAATTAAATCACTATCAGTGGCCATGTTATTTGATTCTTTTTCAAAATAAGTAAAAAGCTCTCGGTAACCAACGGTTTGTAGCGCGTTTAGAGCTTTGTACTTCTCAAGTTGTCTAGCTTCTTTAATAAGGCCCTCCGTCACCATTATATCTACACGTTGGTTAATACGATCATATATAAGTGGACGGTCAGCTTCAATACCAATAGTTATTGTTTTGAACGGTCGCTTCTTTTTGTTTTTTGACAAAAAAGAAGAGTAGGGAGTATTTGTTCCTATGCAAATTTCCAGTGCTCTTATGAGTCTGTGAGGGTTGTTTATATCTACGGTTTTATAGTAGTCTGGATCTCTTTGTTTTAGCTCGTTTTGTAGAATTCCAATTCCTTCTTCTGTGAATTGTATATTAAGTTGTTCTCGTATTTTTGGGTCTATTTTAGGAAAGTCATCTAACCCTTCGGCAACAGCTTTAGTATAAAGCCCACTGCCACCTACCATTACAACAATATTATTTTTTTTGAAAAGATTGTTTAGTGCGGTAAGGGCATCCCGTTCAAAGTCACCTACCGAATAGGAGTCAAAAATACTAATGTGTTGTATGAAGTGGTGTTTGGCTTGCTTAAGTTCTTCTTGCGAGGGAACAGCTGTGCCAATTTTCATTTCTTTAAAAAACTGCCTTGAATCTGCAGAGATAATTTCAGTATTAAAATACTGTGCTAATGAGATGGCAAGTTTAGTTTTTCCAATTGCGGTAGGGCCTACAACAGATAAAAGTATTTTCTCCATTACAGCTCGGTTCCGCAATTATAACAATGGCTGGCGTCATCTCTATGGCCTTCTTTACAGCAATTTCTACATGCTTGCGTGTTTACATGTACAAAGTGTTTATCGTCCATTTGCTTCTGTTGTTGTGCTTTTTTGCCAAACTCTACTGTAACGATTCCGGTAGGAACGGCAATAACGCCATAACCTACAAGCATAATAAGAGTTGCTATAAATTGACCTTGAGGTGTTATTGGAGCAATATCTCCGTAGCCTACAGTAGTAAGAGTTACAATAGTCCAATAAATGCTGGTAGGGATGCTCGTGAAACCAGCCTCATCTCCTTCTATTAAATACATGAGTGTTCCTAGGATAACCGAAAGAATAAGCACAGCAAAAAGAAAAACAGTTATTTTGGCCCTACTTGCTTTTAGTGCATTTTTCAGCTGGGATGCCTCACCTAAAAAGCGGACTAATTTTAATATTCTGAATACTCTAAGAAGGCGTAAAGACCTAATGGCTAAAAGCACTTGTGAACCAGCAAAAATATAAGATAGGTATAGCGGTATAGTAGATAGGAGGTCTATGATTCCGTAGAAACTAAATATGTATTTTTTAGGTTGATTTATACTTATTATTCTGGCAATGTATTCAATAGTGAAGAGTATAGTAACTACCCATTCTAGTATAAAAAGTATTTCATGATACTCGGCATCAATCCATTTTACGCTCTCTAGCATGACTAGAAGAACACTTATGATAATGAGAATAAACAAAAGAATATCGAACCATTTGCCCAAAGGGGTATCCGCTTCATAAATAATTTCATGAACTTTGTTCTTCCAGCCTTTATCGGGTTTGTGCTCCTTCAACTTTTACTTATTGCTTAATTCTAGAATTTTTAAACCACGTTTTTTACGCATGTAACTTTCAATGATGTGTGTGGTGTTATCATTGCCTCGCATGGGAACGATTATAGATTCTAAGATATGAATATTATTGATTTGATGATTAAGGTCATAATAGCCAATACCTTTAAAATCACCATTTTTAATCAATATAGCGCTGTATTCTCCAATTTCTCGCCCTTTATCTATTATTACCACATTTTTCTCATTTAACGAGTATTTCTGAAGGGCCTCATTGACTCTTTGGTTGTATTCCTCCGTTGATTCTTTGGTGATGCAAGCGCCTAAACACTCTCCGGTATCATAGTTAGAGCAATTATTTTTTGCTTCTGATATGCCGTTTAGTTTGTCACAAAGATTAAAATCTCGAGTTAATTTAAAAATAAAGTTGGAGGCACCGGCCAGACTGTTGAACGTGGTAAAAGCCCCTTTTCTTTCGGTAACCTTTCTAACCGTTAAAGTGTTGTATCCGTCTATATTTTTTTGAACAAATAAACCGTGACTGAAAATTACGGCTTTAGGGCGATGGTTGTATTTAGGGCGATTTCTTTTGAGTTCTTCATTTTCCTTCAGAAGCGCTACCAGTTCATTTCCTGTTCTTTCAAAAGTAACTTTTTTGGTCGCTTTTTGTAATTGTCTCGCACGACCTCCACCTTTTGTAAAATGTTGATTTACCCTTTTTTTGATATTGGTACTTTTTCCAAGAAATAGAATTTCACCATCCTTGTCATGCATGTAATAAACTCCGGTTTCAGAAGGTAGTCCGTCTACAATATCTAATTGTCGGTCAGAAAGTTCTCCTTCCGTTTCTTTACGGATTACATCTTTAATTATGGTCTTGTCAAGGTCTTTAGCTAATAATATTTTAAAAAGCTTCAGGGTTGCTAGTGCATCGCCGTTTGCTCTATGGCGGTCACTAACGGCAATACCAAGAGATCTAACTAATTTACCCAGACTATGTGATTCTGCTTCAGGAATCAATTTTTTAGAAAGCTCTACCGTGCACAGGGTCTTACGTTCAAAATTATAGCCTAATCTTCTAAATTCGGTTCTCAGTATTCTATAGTCGAATTGTGCGTTATGAGCAATAATGACCGTGTCTTCGGTTATTTCAACAATCCGTTTGGCAACCTCATGAAATTTTGGGGCGGTCTGTAGCATTTTGTTGTTAATACCCGTGAGCTTGACAACAAAAGGCTGTATGTCTTTCTCTGGGTTTACCAAGCTAATAAACTGGTCTACCACTTTATGTCCGTCAAATTTATGAATGGCAATTTCAGTAATGCCCTCTTCATTAAATTTTCCTCCTGTAGTTTCAATATCTAAAATGGTATACATTTATGCGTTTTTGAGCTTTGGTGATGGTTTTTTTGTTGGTTGGAGGCAGATTATTATTTATAATTTCGCTTGCCAAAGATACTACTTCCAATGCGTACCATGGTACTTCCTTCTTCAATGGCCACTTGGTAGTCTCCGCTCATACCCATAGATAAGATTTTTATTCGTGGGTTTACTGATTTTATGGAATCGAATATTGATTTTAGTTGCTGAAATTCCCTTCTAACTTGCTCCTTGTTATTCGTAAAAGTGGCCATTCCCATTAGCCCTACGACATTTACGTTTTTAAGGTTAAGGTATTCATCTGACTTTAGAATAAGATCTAGTTCATCTTTATCTAAGCCGAATTTTGTGTCTTCTTCGGCAATATGAATTTGTAGTAGACAATCAATCGTTCGGTTGTGCTGTTGCGCCCTTTTATTTATTTCAGAGAGTAGTTTAAAGCTGTCCACTCCGTGTACTAAATCAACGAATTCAGCCATATATTTAACTTTGTTGCGTTGGAGGTGGCCGATCATGTGCCATTTGATGTCTTTAGGTAAACGTTCCCATTTGCCAACCATTTCTTGCACTTTGTTTTCTCCAAAAATGCGTTCTCCGGCAGTATAGGCTTCCATTACATCTTCATCTGGTTTTGTTTTGGAGACAGCCACCAATGTTACATGTTCAGGAAGTGTATTTTTGATTTCTAAAAGGTTGTCTTTTATCATCGTATCGTTCGTGCTTTGCTATTTTTAATAGGAATAATTTAAAAGGAGAGAGTTTTTAGGTGGTCATAAAAACTGGTTAGAAACCTTTTCGGCTTTTCTAGATTCGCTATAATCATAGAATCCTTCTCCTGATTTTACACCTAGTTTTTTAGCCATGACCATATTAACCAACAGTGGGCAAGGTGCATATTTAGGCTTTTTAAAACCATCATACATCACATTTAAAATAGATAGGCAAACATCAAGGCCAATAAAATCAGCTAGTTGTAAAGGGCCCATAGGATGTGCCATGCCTAATTTCATTACCGTGTCAATTTCAGAAACGCCGGCCACTCCATTATACAGTGTTTCAATCGCCTCATTGATCATGGGCATTAAAATTCTATTGGCCACAAAACCTGGGTAGTCATTGACTTCCGTGGGAGTTTTGCCTAGTTCTGTAGATAACTTCATGATTTGATCCGTAGTTTCGTCTGAAGTACTATAACCACGAATAATTTCTACCAATTGCATAATAGGCACGGGGTTCATAAAATGCATCCCGATTATTTTCTGTGGTCTATTTGTAACTGCTGCAATTTGTGTGATTGATATGGAAGAGGTGTTTGTCGCTAAAATGGTTTTCTGGTCACAAATAGCATCCAATTCCTTAAAAATATTCAGTTTTATGTTTAGGTCTTCTGAAGCAGCTTCAACCACTAAATCAACATTGGTAACCCCATCTTTTAGAGTGGTAAAAGTTGATATGTTCTGAAGAGTGGCCGTTTTATCGTTTTCGGTTATCTTCTCTTTGGCCAGCATTCTATCCAGATTTTTCTCGATAGTTTTCATCCCTTTACTCAGCGCATCATCGGAAAGGTCTATCAAATTTACTTTGTGACCGCTCTGAGCAAAAACATGAGCAATTCCGTTACCCATAGTACCTGCGCCTATAACCGCTATATGTTGCATACGTGTTATTTTAATATTTCTAAAAAGAAGCTATAATCTGTAAGGCTACTTTGAGGGCTTGCGTACCTTGTTTTAAGCTTACAATGGGTGTGCTGTCATTTGCAATAGCATCTGCAAAACTTTCAAGTTCATCAAGAATAGCATTGTTTGAACCAACTTCAGGATTCTCAAAATAGATTTGTTTTTTCTCTCCTTCCGCATTTTGAAGTACCATGTCAAAATCGCCCACTTTTTCAGGTGCGTCTTGCATTTTGACTACCTCTACTTTTTTCTCTAAAAAGTCTACAGAGATATAAGCATCTTTCTGAAAAAAACGTGATTTGCGCATATTTTTCAAAGAAATTCTACTAGCCGTTAAGTTGGCTACACAGCCATTTTCAAACTCAATCCGTGCATTGGCAATGTCCGGCGACTTGCTTATGACCGAAACTCCACTGGCATTAATCTGTTTTACTTCAGAATTTACCACGCTAAGTATCGCGTCTATGTCGTGAATCATTAGGTCTAAAACCACGGGCACATCGGTACCGCGAGGGTTGAATTCTGCCAACCGGTGACTCTCTATGAACATGGGCGTATTGATTTGGTGTTTTACAGCAGAAAAAGCAGGGTTAAAACGCTCCACATGTCCAACTTGCCCTTTAACGTTATACTTTTTTTCTAGTTCCAAAAGCTGTGCCGCTTCTTCGTACGTATTTGTTATGGGCTTTTCTATGAAGATATGTTTCCCTTTTTCTATTGCCTTCTTGGCGCAATCAAAATGAGAAAGAGTAGGGGTGACAATATCTACTACATCTACCGCTTCTATAAGTTTATTGATATTATCAAAGTATTGGTATCCAAATTCGTCCGCTACTTTTTTTCCGTTAATTGCATCTGCATCATAAAAACCGACTAACTTGTATTTTTTCGATTCGTTCAGCAAACGTAAGTGTATTTTTCCTAAATGACCTGCGCCTAATACGCCAACTCTAAGCATAAATTTCAATTTGTATCAAAAATAGGGATAGTTTCTCAGTTTTCGGGTTTGAAGCGAGAAGATTCAGGTTTTGATAATTTAAAAAATGTAGGCTGACATTTAGTCGCTAGACTTGTGAGTTGAAATTTTACAAGTTAACTTTACGTTCCAAAACCAAACCGTTGAGAGATACTTTAAAACATAGGGGAATGCGTAATAAGCTGGCCGAAGTATTGGTCGCTAAAGGCATTACTGATAAAAATGTATTAGAAGCTATACGCACTATACCCAGGCATTTATTTATGGATAGTAGTTTTGAGGGTCATGCCTATCAAGACAAGGCTTTTCCTATAGCTGCGGACCAAACTATTTCTCAACCTTATACGGTTGCTTTTCAATCTCAATTATTGGAGGTAAAGCCTAATGATAATATTTTAGAAATAGGAACAGGTAGTGGATATCAAACTGCTGTGTTATTACTTTTAAGAGCAAAAGTTCATACTATTGAGCGGCAATTGGAGCTTTTTAAAAAGACAAAAATTTTCTTTAGAAAAATGGGGTATCGTCCTAAAAAATTAATTTTTGGAGATGGTTATAAAGGTCTTCCCGAACAAGCGCCTTATGATGGAATTATTGTAACCGCGGGTGCTCCAGAAGTGCCAAGGGCACTCATGAGTCAATTGAAAATCGGAGGTAGATTGGTTATACCTGTTGGAACTGATGACCAGATTATGACTTTGTTTGTTCGTAAATCTGAAAAAGAGTTCGAAAAAAAAGAATACGGTTCTTTCCGTTTTGTGCCGCTTTTGGAGAATAAGAATTAGAGCATCAATCTTAGTTATTGAAGCTTTTCTTAATTCTTGAAAGATCACGTTTATTATCGCGGTCTTTTAAGGTTTCGCGCTTGTCGTACAGCTTTTTACCTTTGGCTAAAGCAATTTTTAGTTTAGCTAGTCCTCTATCATTAATAAATAGATTAATTGGTACAATAGTAAAGCCAGAAGTAGTTACTTCTTTTCGCAATTTAATAAGCTCGCGTTTATTCATGAGCAACTTGCGTTCTGCTTTGGGTTTGTGATTAAAGTGGGAGGCGTGCGAATATTCATCAATTTGCATGTTAATTACAAAAAGCTCTCCGCGCTCATTAAACTCACAAAAACTTTGAGTTATTGAAGCTTTGCCTTCTCGAACGGATTTTATTTCAGTCCCGGCCAAAACAATACCAGTTACATAGGTATCTATGAACTCATATTCAAATTTGGCTTTTTTGTTTTTTATGTTGATGTTCTTTTGAACCATGACACAAAAATAGTGAAGTTCCCCAAATTATTAGCTAATTCAAGGCCATAGAAAAGTGATAAGAGTAGATTTAAAACCGATACCGCTTCATTTTAATCTGCTAGAAGCTCTATTTTCGTTCTTTTGGGCAGTTACAGTTAATGTGAAGACGTTGTGAAGTTGCTTGTCCGTTAATGAGTTGCACAACAAAAAGGCTTCCATTGTCATTGTCTTCCATCTCGTAGTACAAATCAATATTTATCATTTTATTTACGAAGTCAGGTGTCGTGTTGCTATGGCCCACCACAAGAACGTTTTTACCTAAGTTATCAGCTTTAAACTGTTCTATGTTTACGTTTTGTGGCTCGTAATACTTAACGTCAAGTTCTTGTTTGACTGCCGTAGGAGCAGCGGTCATAGAGGTTCGTTGATAATCCGTTGTATAAATAACGTCTAGCTCTACGTCTTTAAGAATTTCGGCCCAATGCATAGCCCTGCCTAAACCACGTTGATTTAGTTCTGGATCCGTATTTTCTGAATCAGAACGGTCTTTCTCCGCATGACGAATAAAATAGAAGGTAGAAACTACACCTTGGTTGTTGTTTTGGTTAGCCTTTTGATCGTCTTTACAACTAACAAAAATTAAGGCGGTAAGCAGAATAATATAAAAGGATTTGATCCGTTGCATATTAGGTAATAGTTTTTGGTTGAAAACTCTTGCATAATTGTTAACTAAATTTAGACAAAAAAAGTATGTATCAATACTGCTTTTTGTTTTTTTGTAATCATGCGCAAAACTATATTCACTTTATTTCTTTTATTGTTTGTTTTGGTTCTGCGGAGTCAAGAGTCGCGTTTACCTGCTGATTTAAGGCAACATAACTTAACGACGTACAATGCTAGTTTGTTTAATCCTGCTTTTTCAGTAGATAGAAACAATGCTAATTCTTTGGCGTATTGGGTACGCTGGCAGTGGCAAGCTATAGATGCTAATCCTACAACCCAGTTTTTAAATTATACGAGAAAATTAAATAATAAATCTGCCGTTGGTATAGCTTTTTTTCAGCAAAACACGGGAATCTATTTTGACACGGGAGGAGTTGTTAATTATGCATATAGTTTTGACTTGAATGAAAGCGTAAAATTATCTGTAGGAGCAAATGTATTTGGCTTTAAGCAGTCTTTAGCTGATGACCGTTTTACAGTTAATCCTGATTTTCCATTATTACAATCTACTCCCACTGATGATTTTATTTTGCAAATGGCGCCAGGTGTTAGTCTTAGTGTAGAAAGGCTTACGCTGGGTTTTGCTTCTGAAAATTTATTTGATTATAACTTTACCGAGAGTGAGGTTAATACGGAAAAGGAGGATAAAGTTTATATGGGCTTAGTTTCTTATGATTTTCCCGTAACCCTTGGTGCTGCGGTCAATGCTTTTGTGCGGCCATCTATGTATTTGCGAACTATTCCGGGTGAAGCCAATCAAATAGGATTCAATGCACTTCTAAATACGAACAAGTATTGGGGGCAATTGGGATATAATAATTTCTATGGCTATGGCGTAGGTGTTGGAGGAACATTTTTTAATCATGTATCAATAGGTGCATTGATTGAGTTTGGAGCGGATTCGTCAGTTAGTAGAGAATCTTCTTTTGAGTTGATGGCCGCGTACTTTTTTGGCAAACCAGAAGAGCGTCATAAAATAGTAGGTTATATTTCTCCGGAAGAAAATGAACTGGACCAGATAGAGTCCCAAGCGATTGCTGAGGCTATAACGGAAGAGTTAAAAAAAGCAGAGGAATTGGCCCAAGAATCCAAATCAGAAGAAAAGCTTGTTAAGAAAGAAGAAAAAGAGCGCCGCAAGTTGGAAAAAAGGGCTCAAGATTCTATAGCTAAAGTACAGAAACAGGAAACTTTGGTTTTAAGGAAAGAAGAGAAGCGTCTTGAAAAGGAAGCGCAAAATCAGATAAAAGAAGAAGAGGCTCTTGCCAACGCTGCTGAAAAAGAAGCGCAAAAGCAGAAAGGTGAGGAGCTTGCCATAGCTGAGCAAGAAGAGCAAGAAGAGCAAAAAAGAAAATTGGATTCAATTCAAAATGCTAAGCAACAGGAAGCTTTGGAATTAGCTGAAAATACAGAAAGAGATAAGCGGAAAGCTGAGGCTGAAGCGGCAAAGATTGCGCAAGAAAAAGCTCGTCAAGAAAAAATAGAAGGAGAGAAAGCTGCTCAAGAAGCTAAGCTGGCGCAGAAAGAAGAAGTAGTTACGCCTAGAAAAGGAGAAAAATACGAAGAGGTTAAAACCGAGGACGGTTTAGAGCCGGGCTATTATTTGATAGCAAATGTATTTGGTACTAAAAAGTACTTTGATGCCTTTATGGCTGATTTAAAGAGAAAGGGACTTCAACCTAAATCATTTGTGCGTAGCAAAAATAAATTTAACTATGTGTATCTGAATCGTTTTGATACTATGGGTCAGGCAAGACAAGCCAGAGATGGTAATTTTGACGGTAAGTTTTCTGGTAATACTTGGATTTTTAGAGTAGTAGGGAAATAAGAGTCAGAAGTCTTGGATGAGGAAGTTGATTGGATGAATAATAAAAGTAAAAACTACTCTCAATGGAGAACTCGCTATTTACGTTCAAAAAATATTGAGTCTCGCAAAAACATATTACTTTTTTTTGTGTCTATATTTTTTTTGACATTTACTTTTCTAGGAGCTTATTTATGGTGGACTGATGAATTTAAGTTTTTAGGTAAAACAGTTATCTATGTGAATGCAGCTGTAACCCAAGAGAATATGAAACATTGGGGAAGAGGATATTACTACCAAATTGGGGTTTGCAATTATATAGTTGAAGGT
Source organism: Zobellia roscoffensis (assembly GCF_015330165.1). Taxonomy (NCBI): domain Bacteria; kingdom Pseudomonadati; phylum Bacteroidota; class Flavobacteriia; order Flavobacteriales; family Flavobacteriaceae; genus Zobellia; species Zobellia roscoffensis. The sequence continues at coordinate 4,577,070 of NZ_JADDXT010000002.1, read as the reverse complement.
AAGGAATACTCATCAGATTTTAGAATCAATGACAGCTATCTTTTGGCAAAGATAGGAGATACAATAGTAGTGAAAACAACACTTGAAAATCCGAAAATCTCCAAATTTATTGGTTACCCTTGAGGAGATGTTCTAAACAAAAAATTATAGTTTTATAAGCTGTAATTTACTTTTTAAGCTCTTTCTTTATTAAAACCTCTAGGTAAGCGATAGTATTCGTGAGGTATTTTTTGTCACTGGTCATAGTTGCCATAGCAATTGCACCTTGGGTCATAGTAAAAAGTTGCTTCGCAAATTGTGAAGGTGTAACCGGCAGTTTAATTTCATCGTTCTTAACGCCATTTTCAAGAACGAGCGCAATTTTGCCTTCCATTTCTCGTATGGCTTCTTTGTTGGCTGCTACCAGAAGCCTGTTATTATGTTGGGCATCTACACCTGTATTTAAAATAGGACACCCGCCCATGCTCAAAGTGAACGAATCATAATTACGATAAAAATCGGTGAGGTTAAAAATCTTGTCCAAGGCATTGCTTTTCTCGGCCAAAACTTCATCTACTTTTGATAAAAGAAGGTTACTGTTGTATTGATAGGCCGATAATGCCAAGGCTTCCTTATTTTCAAAATTACCATAAATAGCACCTTTTGTAAGTCCAGTGGCCTCGGTTAGGTCGCTCATACTTGTACCTATGTAACCATGTTTGTTAAAAACAGAGGCAACAGTTTCAATTATAAAGGCAGTGGTTCTTTCGGCTTTGGTAGACATGTGGTGCAGTTTTACACGAAGATAAAAAAATTATATACTGCATGGTATATACTTTTAAAAAAAAGCATCCCTTTTGAGGGATGCTTTTTCTTGCGACATTTTTTTTGAAAATTATAGGATTATTCCACTAATTCATCTTGATTTCTAAATACAAGTGCATCATCAAATGAATCAATCAACACAATACTATCCGCTTTTATGTTGCCACTCAAGAGTTCTTTGGAGAGATTGTTCAAAACATCTTTCTGAATGACCCTTTTTATTGGTCGAGCTCCGTATTGTGGGTCATATCCTTTATTTGCTAAATAATTTATGGCCTCGTCCGTAGCGTCAATCGTTATATGTTGCTTAGCAATGTTCTTCTTCAAACTATCTAATTGAAGTCTAACAATTTTAGTAATATCCTCCCGGCTAAGCGGTGTAAACATGATAATATCATCAATACGATTTAGAAATTCAGGTCGTATTGTTTTACGTAGCAAGCCTAAAATTTCAACACGTGCGGCTTCTGTTGCACTATAAGGGTCTTTGCTATTTTCAAATTTCTCTTGAATAATAGAGCTACCCATATTGCTGGTCATAATGATAATGGTGTTCTTAAAATCAGCAACCCTACCTTTATTATCCGTCAACCTTCCTTCATCCAACACTTGCAATAAAATATTAAAAGTATCCGGATGTGCTTTCTCGATTTCATCAAGCAGTACCACGGAATATGGCCTTCTACGAACTGCTTCCGTCAATTGGCCACCTTCATCATAGCCTACATATCCTGGAGGAGCTCCAACCAATCTGCTTACTGAATGTCGTTCTTGGTATTCGCTCATATCAATGCGGGTCATTGCGTTTTCATCATCAAATAAATATGAAGCTAGAGTTTTTGCCAACTCCGTTTTACCGACACCTGTAGTACCTAAAAACAAGAATGAACCAATAGGTCTATTTGCATCCTGCAGCCCAGCGCGACTTCTTCTAATGGCATCCGAAACAGCTTCAATGGCTTCGTTTTGACCAATCACCCTTTTGTGGAGGACATTTTCTAATTTTAAAAGTTTTTCACGCTCGCTCTGCAACATTTTGGTCACAGGTATTCCTGTCCACTTTGCTACAACCTCCGCAATGTCTTCGTTGGTAACCTCTTCTTTAATCAGCGTATCGCCCAATTGCTGCTCGTCCAATACCTTTTGAAGGTCTTGAAGTTTTTCTTGTGCCTCTTTGATTTTGCCATAACGAAGTTCGGCTACTTTACCATAATCTCCATTACGTTCAGCACGTTCAGCTTCGTTTTTAAACTCTTCAATGTCTTGCTTCGTTTTTTGAATTTCATCAACAACGGACTTTTCACTTTCCCATTTCGCAAAGATTTCATTACGGTCTTCTTTAAGGTTTGCTAAGTCAACATTCAGCAACTTGAGTTTGGCCTTGTCGTTTTCTCGTTTTATTGCTTCAATTTCAATTTCGAGCTGCATAATCTTACGGTCAAGAACATCTAATTCTTCCGGTTTAGAGTTAATTTCCATCCTGAGCTTTGATGCGGCCTCGTCTATTAAATCAATAGCCTTATCTGGTAAAAACCGATTGGTAATATAGCGTTGAGATAGCTCAACAGCAGCAATTACTGCTTCATCCTTAATCCGGACTTTATGATGTGCCTCATACTTTTCTTTTATACCTCTAAGAATTGAAATGGCACTTTCTGTATCAGGCTCGTTTACTATTACTTTTTGGAAACGCCTTTCAAGTGCTTTATCTTTTTCAAAATACTTTTGGTATTCATCTAATGTGGTTGCACCAATGGCTCTGAGTTCACCACGGGCCAATGCGGGCTTTAAAATATTGGCCGCGTCCATTGCGCCTTGGCCGCCGCCTGCACCAACTAGGGTATGTATCTCATCAATGAATAAAACAATATCACCATCTGAAGATGTTACTTCTTTAATGACAGATTTTAGTCTTTCTTCAAACTCACCTTTATATTTAGCACCTGCAATAAGTGCACCCATATCCAATGAATAAATGACTTTATCCTTTAGGTTTTCTGGTACATCTCCTTGGATAATCCGGTGTGCAAGACCTTCTGCAATAGCCGTTTTTCCTGTACCTGGCTCACCAACCAACATAGGGTTGTTTTTGGTTCTTCGGGATAAAATTTGAAGAATACGACGAATTTCCTCGTCACGCCCAATGACCGGGTCTAACTTGCCGTTATCTGCCAACTGATTTAGGTTAAGGGCATATTTGTCAAGCGAATTATAAGTGTCTTCAGCACTCTGTGAGGTTACTTTACCGCCTTTGCGAAGTTCACCTATAGCTGCTTTTAAGTCTTTTTCGGTAGCGCCTTGATCCTTTAAAATCTGGGCAATTTTACTGCTAGATTTTAAAATGGCCAGCAAAAGATGCTCTATGGAAACATATTCATCCTCCATTTTTTTAGCAATGGAACTTGCCTCGTTCAGTGTTTTTCCTGCTTCTCTGGATATCATAATATCCCCTCCAGAAACTTTGGGAAAGCTTTCTAGTTCTTTTTCTAAAATTTGCTGAAGCAAAGCAACGTTTATATTCAATTTTTTCAGAATAAAAGGCAGAACGTTTTCGTCAACCTCCCAGATTGCTTTGAACAAATGTTCGTTCTCTATCTGCTGATGGCCAAAACCCTGCGCAATCTGCTGGGCTTGCTGAATAGCCTCTTGTGATTTTGTAGTATAATTATTAAAGTTCATATGTATATTGTTATCTGCTGTTATTGTTTATTTTTGATTTGAATAAGTCAATAATCTTACCAAGGCGGTAAGCAAGACAATATGGCGCTTAACACTGCAAAATAAACGACATTTAGTCAGTTGTAAGTTTTTGAAAAAGGTTAGACTGATACTATAAAAATACGAAATGGGTCTCTTTAATAATATATTTGGAAGTAAAAATGAGGGTGAAAATAAAAAGGAAACTAAAATTCCTTGGATAGCACTTACTTCCGTTGAACAACTAAGTGAAATTGAAAAAAAGTCTTTAACGAAACCACAGGTGATATTTAAACATTCAACTACTTGTGGTATTAGCCGGATGGTTTTAAACATGTTTACTCAAAACTATGCCTTTGAAGATGGTCAAATGGATTTCTATTTTCTAGACTTGCACAGTTATCGTCAAGTTTCTGATGAAACGGGTTATAAATTTCAGGTCATGCACCAATCACCCCAGCTGCTGGTAATAAAAAATGGAGGAGTGGTTGTTCATGATTCCCATGGGGCAATTGCAGAAATTAACCTAGAAAAATACCTTTAAACCATCTCATTCTATAAAGAGGCTTAAAGGTATTGTAGTAATTGAGAGTAAAATTTTTAACTTTTTTTCTTTGGAGTGAAAGGAGGTAAAAGCTTTGTTTTTACTTCACCAAAACCGATGCGTACATCATTATTTGAGCAATACCCTTTCATAATTACGGTGTCATTGTCTTCAATAAATTTACGCTCAGAACCATCATTTAGTTTTACAGGCTTGGTGCCTTGCCATGATAGTTCAAGCATGGAGCCGTAAGAGTCAGGGGTTGGCCCGGATATGGTTCCGCTACCCATCATATCACCACTGTTTACAATACAGCCGTTAATTGTATGGTGGGCTAATTGTTGTGCCATGGTCCAATACATGTACTTAAAGTTAGATTTTGAGATGGTGGTTTCGTTACCGTTTTCGGTTGCTATACTTACTTCAAGGTTAATGTCGTAGCTATGTCTCTCTTTTTGCTGTAAATAGGGGAGTGGCTTGGGTTCTTGCGTTGTACTTTCAACACGAAATGGTTGAAGGGCGTCTATGGTTACAATCCATGGAGATATAGATGAAGCAAAGTTTTTTGCTAAAAATGGTCCAAGAGGCACATATTCCCATTTTTGGATATCACGGGCGCTCCAATCATTAAAAACTACCATTCCAAAAATATATTCTTCGGCTTCATTTACGGAAATAGGTTCTCCTAGCACATTGGCATCCGTGGTAATAAATGCCATCTCCAATTCAAAATCTACCAAACGCGATGGTCCAAAAACGGGCTTGGTTTCACCTTTTGGCAAGGTCTGCCCCATGGGCCTGTGAATAGGTGTTCCGCTGGGTATAATGGTGGAGCTTCTACCATGATACCCAACAGGTATATGAAGCCAGTTGGGTAATAACGCATTATCCGGATCACGGAACATAGTGCCAACATTTGTAGCGTGTTCTTTGCTGGAGTAGAAATCTGTATAATCACCTACTTGTACAGGCAATTGCATTTCAATCTCATCCATAGAAAATAAGACTACATTTTTATGATCTTCATTGTTTTTAAGGGTTTCGTTAGAAGCCTCAAAAATTTCACTAATACGATTACGAACTAATCGCCAAGTCTTTTGTCCGTCAGATATAAAATCGTTTAGGGTGTCTTGTAGAAAAATATCGTCCGTAAGCGGGATGTTCTCAAAGTAACCAAGTTGATGAAGAGCTCCTAAATCTATTGCATAGTCTCCAATACGTGTGCCTATTGTAATAATATCATCACGGGTAAGGAAAACCCCGAAGGGTATATTCTGTATAGGGAAATCTGATTGATCTGACATGGGGAGCCATGTTTTTTTTGAGGGGTCGTTCGCGTATATAGACATAGAAAGATTGTTAATTTGTATTTGATAAATTCTTAATCAAATATATTGTTTTATGAGTTTTAACAATGGGCAATTCGTACTTTTGCATCTCATTTAACAGAATATTTGCTTATGCAACGAGACAATCAGATTTTTGAACTAATAGCAGAGGAAAGAGAACGCCAAATAAGCGGTATAGAGCTTATAGCCTCTGAGAATTTTACGAGCCCCCAAGTTATGGAGGCTGCGGGATCCGTACTAACCAATAAATATGCCGAGGGATATCCTGGGAAGCGTTATTATGGGGGTTGTGAGGTAGTTGACAAAATAGAGCAATTGGCTATTGATAGAGCTAAAGAATTGTTTGGAGCTGCGTATGCAAATGTCCAGCCTCATTCAGGTTCTCAGGCAAATGCTTCGGTTTACCACGCATGTTTAAAACCGGGTGACACTATTTTAGGATTTGACCTTTCTCACGGAGGGCATTTGACTCACGGATCTCCTGTGAACTTTTCAGGTAGATTGTACAACCCTGTTTTTTATGGTGTTGATAAAGCAACCGGTACGCTAGACTATGATGTTATCCAGGAAATAGCAACAAAGGAAAAACCAAAAATGATTATTGCAGGAGCGTCTGCATACTCACGAGATATTGATTTTGAAAAGTTCAGAGCTATTGCTGATAGCGTTGGAGCTTTATTGTTGGCTGATATTTCTCATCCAGCTGGTCTTATTGCAAAGGGTATTCTGAACGATCCAATTCCGCACTGTCATATTGTGACCACTACAACTCACAAAACTTTAAGAGGGCCACGTGGTGGACTTATTTTAATGGGAGAAGATTTTGATAATCCTTTTGGAATCAAATTAAAGAACGGTAATCTTCGTAAGATGTCCGCTTTATTAGATTTGGCTGTTTTTCCAGGAAATCAAGGTGGTCCTTTGGAACATATTATTGCAGCTAAAGCTATTGCTTTTGGAGAAGCTCTTTCTGACAATTTCCTTAATTATATGATTCAGGTTAAGAAAAACGCTGCTGCAATGGCTGCAGCTTTTGTTGCTAAAGGATACAATATTATTTCGGGAGGAACGGATAATCACATGATGCTTATTGATCTTAGAAATAAAGATATTACAGGTAAGGACGCTGAAAAAGTTTTAGTACAGGCAGATATTACGGCAAACAAGAATATGGTTCCTTTTGACGATAAGTCGCCATTTGTAACGTCTGGTATTCGTTTTGGTACAGCTGCTATTACAACTAGAGGTTTAAAAGAAGCTGATATGAATGTTATTGTTGAATTGGTAGATGAAGTTCTAACCAATGCTGAAGACGAGACAAAAGTAAAAGCGGTTAAGAAAAAGGTAAATGCCTTAATGAATGGTAGAGAGCTTTTTAATGCTTGATTGAAAATCAGAAAGTTACAGTAAGTAATTAATATAATCCCATCCCCCAACTACTCAATTTTATTTGAGTAGTAAATGGGGGATTGATTATTTTGGGGAATGGGCAGTTTATATTACTGTCAAACACCTCAAAAACTTGTCTTGATTTAATGGTTAAGCATAAATAGGTCACCGTGTTCTATGGTAGAGCTCTTTAAATCATAGATGACAGCATCATCTTCAGATTCAAAATAAAGACCCCAATACTGAAAATAATCTTTTTTGGTGTTATTATCAGCTTCTATATTTTGTATTAGAATTTCATTTTTTTCGTTATTTTCTTCTTCAAAAACAGGAACGTAGATTTCATAAGGTGTTTCGGTTAAACCTTTGCTGAAATGCACATAATGTTTGCATATTTCAGCTATGATAATATCTAACTGTTCAGGAATGCTATTGTCGTAAATTTTATTGATGACAATAGCCGTGTCTTTTAGGAAAAAAGTAAACTCTTCAATATCTACACTAAAACCACTTTCTTCAACAAGATTGTTAAGCAATTTTATGAAAGAGGTCCTTCCTGGTTTAAAATTACCCCAAGTACCTTTGTTGAAATGAAATAGCATTTCAACTAAAGAAATATTACAATTTAACTCAATAGCTAAATTGGTTTTGGCATCTAGATTCGTGCAATTGAGAATAGTGACTTCTGCGAAGAATAATTTTTCTAAACTATTAGCAAAAGATTCCATTCCTTCTATTTGCGAACCGGACGTATAACCATTAGACTGGTTGTTTCTAAAACTATCTTGATATAGTGGCATATGACGTAGTTATACACTTTACGCCAAAGATAGTTTTCGGTTTTGTTTGCGCTATAAAGAAAAACCCCATAAAAACGGGGGGTTTTTTAGATTTTGCAAAAAGTAAAAATCTTAAGTAGCTTATTTTAAGATATTTATATATTTATTCTATATGAACCCACGCTTTTTTGCTTCCTCAATTAGGGCAAAGTCGTTACCATTTTCTACATTGAAGATTATTTTTAACTGTCTTTTTCGGTTTTCAACGGTTGTGCTAGATGCTGCAACTAAAGAAGAGATGTCTTTAGTTTTGGTGCCAATGGATAATTGGTATAATATTTTTTTATCCCGTTCATCTATCTGGTCTTCGTTTGCCATTTTTCTACGTATGGCTTGCAGTGCCGCGGCAGTATAATAAGGAGGATTTTCTTTGACGGTCTTCACCATATCCTGCAATGTTTTCTCATCAACTTCAGATTTAACCATGTACCCGTCTGGATTAACTGTTTTTAAAACATTGTTAATGTGGTAACTATCACTAAAAGATGAAAGGAAAACTACTTTAGAAGTTGGAGAAATTTTTCGTACCAATAGACCTAAATCAACACCGCCACGTTCTTCTTTGGCACTATCTGGAAACATCTGAATGTCTAATAATATTATATCATACGGCATACGACTTGCAGAACTTTCTATTTCTGCTTTTCCTTCTAAATAACTAGGTGCAATATTTACAGTTACTTTATAATCCTCAAAATCACAACCTTCAATGGTATACTTGTAGCCTAATACAATCATTTCATGATCATCAACAGCTAATATTCTAATTAAATTCTCCATAGTTTGCTTGGTCAGTCTTGATTTTTTGATAAAGTCTTTAACTGGTTGCGCATTTGCATTAAGTTTCTAACGGAATCTGAAGCGTAACGGTGGTGCCTTTGCCTCGTGAACTATTAATAGTATATGTTCCTTTTATTTTTTCAATCCTAGATGAAATGTTTCGTAAGCCTATCCCTTTTTTTCTGGAACTTGTTTTGAAGCCTTTTCCATCATCTATAATCTTTGTAATAAAACCAGTATCAGTTTTACTAAGTTCTACAATTACGTTTTTACATGCTGCATGTTTAACACAATTTTGTAAACTTTCTTGAATCATACGATACACGTTGATTTTTACATTCGCATTCAGCGAATCCCAATCAAAGCTTTCATTGTATACAAAATTGTATTCAAAATTGGCAGTAGTTTGAACTGTGTTTAATAAATCACTAATTGAATGTATAAAATTAGGAATATTTTGATAGGCAGCATGACTAAGTTCATGAGAAATAGAACGAACCTCTTTTTCAACCTCCTGTAGGGCGTTTATAGCTTTTTTTCTCTCCATTTCAGCTTCGTTTCCTTTTCTTTTGTTGAGACCGGTAAGTACCATACGGGCACCTAGCATTTTTCCTAACACACCATCATGAAGTTCTTCGGATATTCTTTTTTGCTCTATTTTTTTCCCTTCTTCTAATTTTTCTTTTTGGGTAAGCATTAAATTAAAAATCTCTTGGTTAGCTGCCTGTTGTTGTTGTTGAAAACGGAGTTTTTGGTTTTTAGATCTCTGGTCTAAAATTATATATGACATAAGCCCTAGCAATAATATGGAAACGGCAACCCCTGTCCATAGCTGTTTTTCGCGAGCTAGAACTTCATTCTCAGCAATAAATTCATCCGTTTCAAAACGGATTCTTGCAAACTTATTTCGGACTTGTCTTTCGGCTTGTTGCAGGCTGTCATTTAGAGAAATGTACTTTTGATTGTAATAGCTAGATTTTGAGGACTCTAATTTGGCTAAAAGCTGGTAGCTTTCCAGGACGCGATCGTTATTACTTGATATTTTTGCATAGCCCAAGGCTTTCTTTGCTTGAAAAATAGCGTTTAATGTGTCATTTTTACTCAAGTGATATTCGGCAAAGCAGAAATGGGTGCGTGAAACATCTTTAATTTCCCCTAAGCTATCCTGAAGCTTAATTATTTCTAAAAACTGGTCGGAGAGGTTTTCCTGATTATTTACTTTGAATTTGCTGTAAATTAAATTATTTAAGGCAGTACCGTACAAAGCAGGTTTTTCTGATTTCAGGCTTTTGTCTTTTAGTACTTCTTCAAAATAAGGAATGGATTCCTCAAAATTGCCTCTTTCCTGGTATACAACACCAATATTGTTCTTAAGGCTAAGACCGTAGTTGTTTTCAAAGTCTAGTTTGGTTTGATATTCAAGAGCAGTCGCGTAGTAATCAAGAGCCCTGTCAAAATCTTTTAGTTCTTTTGTAATTGAGCCTAAATTATTATAACAGTAGTAAAGTCTTTTGTGCTCTTCTAGTGGTTTTAAAATTTCAATGGCTCGTATGGTGTTAATTTCACTACCAGTGTAGTCTTTAATGTCTGATTGTGTAACAGCCATGTTGTATAGCATACGGGCAGATTCATAATCCATATGAAGGGCTTCGTATATTTTTTGGGCTTCCGAAAAGTATAAATATGCCTCATGAATACTTGCTTTTGACCTATGGAAGCTAGCTAAATCCCAGTTTGCTTCGGCAAGAGTTATGCTATCATTTGATAATTTGGATAATTCAATGGTTTCTTGATTTGTTCTTAAGAAGTTGACAGAATCTTTCAGATTTAAGTACTTGAGGGAAATTTTAGAAAAAAGCTTAAGTTTTATTGAATCGTTATTTAGCTCATCCGTTTTTTTTTCGGCTTTAGCCAAATAGAGTTTGCTTTTCTCTTTTGAGACACCTGAATTACTGGAGCTGTCGATCAGAGCAAAAACTGAATCGACTTGAACGATGGATTTGTGGATGTTATTTTGATCTTTCCTATGACAAGATATAAATGATGCGGTAAGCAAGAGAAAGCTTAGGTGAACAGTGATTAGAAGGGGTTTACGTTTGACACAGATCATATGGACAATCCTGGTTAAAAAAAAAGCCTTAAAACTTAATTTAAGGCTAATATAATCTATTTTGATTTTATTTTAAGAATCTCGAGTATCGGTTGGCACGTCATCACCATCGGTAGAAGAGTCTCGTGTATCCGTTGGAACATCATCACCGTCGGTAGAAGAGTCTCGTGTATCCGTTGGAACATCATCACCGTCGGTAGAAGAATCTCGGGTATCCGTTGGAACGTCATCACCATCTGTAGAAGAGTCTCTGGTATCTGTTGGAACGTCATCACCATCGGTAGAAGAATCTCTGGTATCTGTTGGAACATCATCACCATCGGTAGAAGAATCTCGGGTATCTGTTGGAACGTCATCACCATCTGTAGAAGAGCCACGTTCGTCAATTTCAACATGGTCGCCGTCGGTTGGAGAGTCTACGTTTACGTCATAGGCTGAATCCGTTTCTGTTTCACATGAGACTATTCCAAATGACATAATCATCAATGCTAAAATGGTCGCTACTTTTTTCATAATTAAACTAGTTTAGGGGGTTATTGATTGTTTCTTACACCGCTAAACTAGTGTGGTTTACGATAAATTTAATCAGCTTTAAAATTGTAATGGTGAACGAACCAGTTTTATGAGTAAACTGCTGGGTTTTGAGAGTATTGGATTAATTAAGAGAGGAAATTGTGTTTTTCGACAACAAATTCTTGAGCCCGTCAATATTTTCTCTGTACGATTTAGAGAATGGTAGTTGCATCTTATTCTGTTTTAAGGTGCAGTATGATTTGCCATAACTAATACGAGAAATAAAGTTCGTGTTTACTATGTAACTCTGGTGTATTCTTACAAAGTTTTTTGGTAACTGATTTTCGAAGGTCTTTAACGTTTTATAGGCGTTATTTATTGTCCCGTCTTTCATAACAAATTCCGTAGAATTGTTATCTGCTTGTAGGTAAAGAATATCATCTGTGTTTATATATTGAAAATCACGATATGATTTTAAACACAATGTTTGTGGTTCTGTTTTGGCGGGTACTTGCTTTTTGAGGCGTAATATCGATTTCCTTATATCAAACTCATTATAAGGTTTTAACCAATAATCAAAGAATCCATTTTTTATGGCCTCGTATGCGTAGTCTTTACTTTTAGATATACCTATTATAATAGGAAGCTCATTTAAATATTGGTGAAGCTCCATAACCATGTGAAAGTATTCATAAGCACTTTCATTAAGGTTAATAAAAATTACATCTGGAGAATATTTTAAAATTGTATTTGTGCCTTCGGTACTATTTTGGGCAAGACCGGCACAAGTGAAATCACCATAATCCTCCAAATAATGCTGTAATTGCAAATTTGAGGTCGCATCTGAATCTATTATGGTGTAAGTATATTCCAAGACACATTATTTTGATGCAAATTAGTGACAGTAAGTTACATAGGTATAAAGATATTCCCCACAATAATTGGGGTTTTTATACGTAAAATGTTGGCTATTAGCTCGTTTGAAGGAAAAATACTACTTTTTATTTTGTTTTTGTAGTGTTTTTAAGAAAAATCCTTTTTTTTCGGTTTTTGAACAGTATTTCTCTAGGTTCTATATGATAAATTCTTCTTAGATTAGAAAAGAGTGTTTCTTATAAAGGGTATGGGCCACTACATTGTGTAATAAATAAAATTTAACTCTTAATCTGTACTAGAAAACTCGTAAGCACCTAGGTCTGGTGTCTCTGTTCTGTCTTTTCCTAAAATATCTTTGGAGATATTTAAGGTAAAGGTTTTATCTCCAATGTTTAAAGCCGATGAAGTTATAGTTAGCCTAAAGTCATTTTTAGAAGTATTTACAAATTCTAGAGGCTCGTTTAATATGTTATTCTTGTACTTGGAGCTATCTTCAAAATTATATAGTTTTTTTGATTCAGAGGTTAGGTTGGTTGTGTTTGCCGTAATTGTACAAGAACTGAATAAAAAGTTGTACCTATTTAATTCGTTGGAACTATGGGAAAGTTCAAAATCACTGTTACCATCTATAATACAATTTTTAAAATCGGCCTTTATTAAATCTATACCAATAGAACCGTTATTTTCTGTTTGCTCAAAATTATTTATAGTAAGAGCTGTGCTAGGGCGGTAACTTTCTGTCCAGTAATTAGCAATTGTAGTGTGTGTAAAAGAATAACTACCTCCTAAATTACAATAAAGAGAGCTGCTTCCCGCATTACCTAAAACAAGGTTTTCTCCTGAAATAACTGCTGTTTTTCCCCATAGATTAATTTTAGAGCTATTGTGTACCTGCGAATTTTTAATGTTTAAAGTAGGTGTAGAAAAAGAAGATTCACCCTCTGCAAAGATGCCTATTGTTGCATTTTTTAAAGTCAGATACTCTATAGTATTATCAACGCTTCCAGAGGCTATTCGGATGCCTTCCCATTGACCGGATACGTCTCCATATTCAGGTTCTAGCCGGTCTCCCTCAAAAATAACTTCATTTTCAAGCAGTTGTTGGTCCGTACTTAGTGTTCCGTTTATGGCTAATTGAGCTTCAGGTTGAACCAGAATTCCTGAATTCTCATGAAAATAAACTCTTGCACCTGCATCAATGCTTAATGTCTTTTCTTTAGGGACTACAGCAAATCCATAAATTACGTAGGGTTTCTCATTAGTGAACTGTAGTTGGTCGTTTTCAAGCTCAAAACCAGGAGACAGCATATCCTCTCCGTTAGCATCAATCCCAAGAACAACGGTTTCTTTCTGTCCGTCAGAAGCAGTTTTTGGATAAAGAAAAATAGCATCTTGCACCAGTGTCACCAGTGGAATTTGTTGACTGGTAGCACCTTGGCCAAATTGTAAAACATCAGTATATAAAAGCTGATTCGCGCCTTCATTTTCCAGTGTTACAGTGGTCTCTATGAAAATATAAAGACTGTCCTTGGACATGAGTGGAATGTTTTGAAAAGTCTTTCCTGCGGCTCCATCTACATTTAACCTATAGGAGCTTTCATCTCCTTGTTCTAGGCCTATAAAGGGAATTGATATATCGTCTTTGCTACGGTTGTACACTTTTAGGCTGTAGGTACTGCTGCCAATATTGGCAAATACAGTATCTAAGAAAACCGTGTCTTTAGAAAACTCTAAATTCCCATTACTTGTAGTATAATCAAAATCTTTTCTGCAAGAGCCAATAGAGCAGAGCAGAGCAAATAATACTATTAGGGTTAGGAATAACTTCATTATTTATTTGGCTTTAGTCTAGAATGCTTTCCTGCACTATTGTAAAATCGCCATGTTCCAAAAAGTTTACATTTTCAGGAATACATCTTTAATTTCTTGTGATATACGTGTTGGTTTTAAGGTCTCAGCATTTAAAAGACACCACTCCGTACTAGATTTTACTAACAGTTCTTTGGTTTTCTTATTGTGCATTTCAACAATACGAACGGACACAGCACCTCTGCTTTTTTGTATATAGGTACGCATTTCTATGACATCATCTAGTACAGCTGCACTTTTGTAAGTGATATGATGCGTCATAACAACCCAAATTATTCCGTTGCGCATTTCTTCCGGAGCTACGGTCACCCAGTGCTCTTTAGAGATATCCTGCATCCACTGTACATACCTTACATTGTTAACATGATCAAGGTCATCTAAGTCGTCTTTTTGAACAGTAATAGTTTTTTGATAACTCTGCATTTATTTCTTTTGGATTTTTACCTCAAACATTTTATCCCATTCTTTACCAGTAACAAAAAACGTTTGTCTTTCCGGGTGGTAGGCAATACCATTTAGAACATTATCTGTGTCGCTCCAGGTAGCATGGTGGGTAACCTTACCACTCAACCCTCCAAAATTAATAACACCTTCTATTGCACCACTTTTTGCGTCAATAATCATAACGCTAGGTTTTTGATAGACGTTGGCGTAGATTTTGCCGTTAACATACTCCAGTTCGTTTGCACTATCGTTAATAGATTTGTTGGTCACAGTTTCAATATGGCCTTCTTCCACTAAAGTTTCTGGATTTAAAAACCATATTTTTTCTGTACCATCGCTTTTAAACAACTTTTTACCGTCGTTGGTTAGTCCCCAACCTTCTTTACTATCTCCAAATTGGAAATTATCAATTTTATCCAGGGTCTTTAAGTCATAGATAAAGCCAAGACCACTGCGCCAAGTAAGCATATAAATTTTGCTATTTAAAATGGTGATGCCTTCTCCAAAGTATGTTTTGTCTAAATCTACTTGCTGCAAGACCTCACCCGTCTTAAAATCTACTTTTCTTAATGAAGACCTTCCTTTTTTTCCTGTACTTTCATAAAGTGTATCCTTATAAAATTCTAGACCTTGCGTATAGGCCTTATTGTCATGAGGGTATTCTTTAATTATTTCATAAGTGTAAATTTCAGGGGCATTCGGAGCCAGTAACTTTAAGTGTGTGACAATTTCTGCAGAAGTATCTTCATATGCAACGGTAGCTTTAAGCGTTTTATCGCCTAAGTGCGGCATATTCAGTGCAATTTTGCCGTCGTTAACGGGAACTTCCTTACCATCAATGCTATAGGTTACACTTTCAATTGTTTTGTCTTTTTTATTTTTTAGGGAAACTGAAATATTCTGGTTTTGCTGAAAGCTTTTACTGTTTCCTTGTAATTGAATTTCGAATAGCGAAGAAGGCGTATTGTCACCTCCACAGGCCATAAAAAGCATTAAAAAAAGACAGACTGGGAAAAACTTTAAAATTGTCATTATAAAATTAAATTTGGTTATGCCTGATTTACAGGTGTTTTTAGATGTACAAAAATAACGAACTCAAAACAATTTGTTGATATTAAAATTAGAATGTAAAACAATTGTGAAAGAAACAAAAGGTTGTATATTTGCAGTCGGCAAGTCCTACACGACCAGCTCCTGTAGAATCCCCCAGGGTGGGAACGCAGCAAGGGTATATGGTTGTAGCGGTGCGATGTAGGTAGCTTGCCGATTTTTTATGACCTAAATTCTACTAAAAACAGGGTCATTATAACAAATTCACCTCAACTCGTTTACATCCTTTAAATTCTTGCCGAAATACACTATAATTATTGTTATTTTGCAGCAATTATGGAGCAAAAAGTAGTGTTGATTACAGGTGGTTCTTCCGGAATAGGAAAATCTATAGGTTTATATTTAAAATCAAAAGGGTTTAAGGTTTATGGAACCACAAGAAGTTTGGCTAAACATCAAGATTTTGAAGTTTTTGAATTACTTCAACTAGATGTTTCTGATAACGAGAGTATTGTTTCTGCCGTAAATAAAATTATAGTAAAAGAAGGTAAGCTAGATGTATTGGTAAATAATGCGGGAGTAGGAATTACCGGCCCCATTGAAGAGACACCTACAGAAGAGGTTCAGAAAGCTTTTGACACTAATTTATACGGCCCATTAAGAGTAGTGCAAGCTGTATTGCCGCAAATGAGGAGGCAAAATGGGGGAGTCGTTATAAATATAAGTTCAATAGCAGGTTATATGGGCTTGCCGTATCGCGGGATCTATTCGGCTACAAAAGGAGCACTTACCATTCTTACTGAAGCTTTACGCATGGAAACTAAAGAATTTGGTGTGAAAATTGCGACTATTGCTCCAGGAGATTTTGCTACAAACATTGCTTCTGGGCGGTATCATTCACCTGTTTTAGAGAGTTCTCCTTACAAAGAACCTTATGGCAACACCTTAAAGATGATGAACGATGATGTGTCAAACGGGGAAGATCCAATTGCAGTAGCCAAAAAAGTTTTGGAAGTAATAGAAAGCTCAAACCCTAAGGTGCATTACAAGGTTGGTTCTCCATTGCAAAAATTCTCCATTGTCTTAAAGTGTATTTTACCAGATAAAGTATACGAGAAACTCTTGCTAAACCATTATAAGTTGTAATTTTGTCCTTTGGAATATATGATTCCAAAAAGTGTAGTAATTATCTAATATTAAACCTAATAAACTCTAGAAAATGAAATTTTTTATAGACACAGCCAATTTGGATCAGATACGGGAAGCACAAGAACTTGGTGTTCTTGACGGTGTAACAACAAACCCGTCTTTAATGGCCAAAGAAGGTATTTCAGGACGAAATAATATATTGAAACATTATGTAGACATCTGCAATATTGTTGATGGTGATGTTTCTGCTGAAGTTATTGCCACTACTTTTGATGAAATGGTAAAAGAAGGTGAGGAATTAGCTGAGCTTCACGATCAGATTGTTGTGAAAATACCAATGATCAAAGACGGTGTAAAGGCATTAAAATATTTTTCCGATAAAGGTATCAAAACCAACTGTACGTTAGTTTTCTCAGCAGGACAAGCTTTGTTGGCGGCTAAAGCTGGAGCAACTTATGTTTCTCCATTTATTGGAAGGTTGGATGATATTTCTACAGACGGTCTTAACCTAATTGCGGAAATCAGACATATCTATGATAACTATGCGTTTGAAACTCAGATTTTGGCTGCTTCTATCCGACACACCATGCACGTTATTGATTGTGCTAAAGTTGGCGCAGATGTTATGACCAGTGGGTTGTCTTCTATTACAGGTCTTCTAAAGCACCCATTAACTGATAGTGGTTTAGAGAAGTTCTTAGCTGATTACGCTAAAGGAAATTAATATATCATCGTAATTCAATTACGTAGAAATAAAAAAAGGGATGCTGTTGGGCATCCTTTTTTTGTTCTTATGTATTATTGTAAAGTAGTAGTTTAGAAGGATGTATAAACATTAGCAAATGCATCTACAATTACCTTGTTATCTGTAATAATACATTTATTAAGTGGGTAAATGATGAGTGACTTTGTCAACTCTTCAAAATCAGATGAACGGTACTGTTTTGCTTGATCTATACCAGACATTTCCATCATTGCTTTCCAATTAGATTCATTGGTTTTAATATTTATGCCTATGTAAGAGTACTCAGGTTTTTTTGCAGATAGTTGTTCAATTCTTCTATTGATATTATCAAAATGCATTCTATCCGTAGCTGACCAAAAATAGAAAACTGTCTTATTGTTCTTGGCTGCAATTTGCTTCATGGTTAGAGTATCGCCATTGGCATTTGTAACAGATACGTTGGGTATTTCTTTCTTAGGCTGAATGTTTTTAATGCCTTCGTACAAGGCATCAATTTCATTCATGTGCCTATTATTATGGCTTAGCTCTCTAAAACCGCTAATAAACTCTTCATTATTTTCTTCGGAGTCATGGACTTTCAATAAATAATCAAAAGCTACATATCTAAAAAGGTTGTCTTTTAGCTCTTTCTCTTGCACAAGGCTATCTATAATGTGAAGTTTGTGTTTGTTAAAATGAAGCTGGTTCTTAACAACGTTATTCTTAATGCTACATGCATGCGAACAGGTCATGAAAGACATATTACCAACATGGTTGATCATAAAGTTGTAATAAGGCCTTAAGTAGGTTAAATCCTTATCATTAAAAATTAAATCTTTTCTGTAGTCGTAAAAATTAACGGGTAATTTGTCTATTATTTTTTCTCCTGTAAGCCTTTTATGTTTAAAAGGGTATTCTTCTTTGTACGTGTTGTAGTTGTAGTTTACGCTGGCACTGGCAATTTTTTGCTCTTTTTTAGAAAGCTTACCTTCGCTTTTAATCTCGTCCAGTTCATCTAGTTTTATTTTTTTTAGAGAATCAATGTTTCTTTCAAAATCAATAGGGTTCATTCTGTACATAGCACGAACCGAATTTGATTCTTCCTCATGAGCTAAGAAAACTTCTAAAAGAAAATTATTGAGTTCCTCTCCATCTCCAGAAAAAACTAATGATTCATCAAAATCCGAGGTGTTCAAGCGAACTACCAGACTATCCCCTTTTTCAAGATATACATACTGTAATTCCGGATCATGATTAAAATGGTAAAGACCTTCGGAAATAGAGTCTAGTGAAAAAGAAAAACGATTGTCTTCGTCTAATTCTGCGGAATCTATAACTACATCCCCTTTTAATAATACAATATGATTGCTTGTAGGGTTAACAATTTCACCAGCAAAAAAAACAGTGGAAGAATTTTTTTCTGCAGCACAACTTCCTAGAAAAAGAAAAAAAAGATAGAGTAAATTTCTATTCATATAGTTAAACGCTTACTGTGTAACGCTCAAAATTAAACAACCCTTGGGCAGTTTGCTGTTAATAGTGAGTTAAAAATAAGTAGGTTGCGTTAAGGTTTTAGTTGAAGTGAATGCTTTCTAAGTTTATTGGTCTAGGCCATTAAAATTCTGTATTTTTGCACGAATTTTAAAAAGAAAGTTATGCTGTCGGTATCAAATCTATCTGTACAATTTGGAAAAAGGGTCTTGTTCGATGAAGTGAACGTAACTTTTACTCAGGGCAACTGCTATGGGGTAATTGGAGCAAATGGAGCGGGAAAATCTACATTTTTGAAGATTTTATCAGGGCAAATTGATCCAACTTCTGGCCATGTTCATCTTGAACCGGGTAAGCGTATGTCTATTTTAGAACAGAACCACAATGCTTACGATGAATCTACGGTGCTTGAAGCTGTGGTAATGGGGAACAAGCCGCTTTTTGCTATAAAGCAGCAAATAGATGCCCTTTACGCCGATTATACAGATGAGAATGCCGATAAAATTGGAGAACTTCAGGTGCAGTTTGAAGAAATGAACGGTTGGAATGCTGATAGCAATGCCGCGGCTTTATTATCAAACTTAGGTATAACCGAAGAGTTTCATTACACTTTAATGGCAGATATAGATTCAAAACTTAAGGTTCGTGTGCTTTTGGCACAGGCTCTTTTTGGAAATCCAGATGTGCTGATTATGGATGAGCCTACCAACGATTTGGATTATGAAACTATCAACTGGCTAGAAAATTTCTTGGCTGATTACGAAAACACGGTAATTGTTGTTTCCCACGATAGACACTTTTTGGATTCTATCTGTACCAGTATAGCGGATATCGATTTTGGAAAAATGAATCTCTATTCGGGTAACTATACGTTCTGGTATGAAAGTAGCCAATTGGCTTCTCGTCAGAGAGCGCAACAGAATAAAAAGGCAGAAGAAAAGGCCAAAGAACTACAAGAATTTATTGCTCGCTTTAGTGCCAACGTTGCAAAAAGTAAGCAAGCTACTTCTAGGAAAAAAATGTTGTCCAAGCTTAAAGTAGAAGACATTAAACCATCTAGTAGAAGATATCCTGCCATCATTTTTGAAAGAGAACGTGAAGCAGGTGATCAGATTTTAAATGTAGAAGGACTTTCTGCTAGATCTGAGGATGGCGATTTGCTTTTTGAAAATGTAAACTTAAACTTAGCAAAAGGGGATAAGGTGGCAATCATTTCTCGTGACTCTAGAGCTACCACTGCTTTCTATGAAATTATAAACGGTCAGAAGAAAGCAGAAAAAGGTGATTTTCAATGGGGAATCACTACTACTCAATCTTATCTGCCAGCAGATAACTCTGATTTTTTTAAAGAAGATATAAGTTTAGTAGATTGGTTAAGACAATGGGCTAAAACCGAAGAAGAAAGAGAAGAAGTTTATATTCGCGGTTTTTTAGGAAAAATGCTTTTTAGTGGAGAAGAAGCTTTAAAAAAATGTACGGTTCTTTCTGGAGGCGAAAAGGTACGCTGTATGTTAAGTAGAATGATGATGCTAAGAGCTAACGTAGTTATGTTAGATGAGCCTACCAATCACTTGGATTTGGAGAGCATTACAGCTTTTAATAATAGCCTTAATAACTTTAAAGGAACGGTGATGTTTACTACTCATGACCACCATTTTGCGCAGACGGTTGCCGATAGAATCGTAGAGTTGACCCCTAAAGGCAACATAGATAGATATTTAGCGTTTGATGAATATATGTCTGACAAGACATTACGGGAGCAGCGTAATAAAATGTACGTTGCTACGGTATAGCTTTTGTTAAACCTGTATTCTTAAGTGTTTATGGTGGGCGTTTTTTTAATTCAAGAACCCAAACTTGAATTAAAAAAGGGCCCATTATGTTCAGTTGACAAACTGTCAACCTGAGCCATTTAAGAAACATTAAAATGCAACAGATGAAAACCTACAATCTAATCTATGCCTGTATGGCATTACTTGTCCTTATTGGTTGCAGTAAAACTGATAGTGACAATCTTGGTGAGAACGAAAAAGAAAAAAGTGTTCAAGCCAATTACACCTTAATCGTCAAAAACCAAGGAAATCTTAGTGGAACTCTTTTTAATGTGGAAGACGAAGCGCTGACCATTAAGACAGAAGAGAGTAAATTTACCTCTGTGTCATCTCCAGACCTTTCCTATGAAGAGAATAGCGTATTAACTACTTATAACAAGAAAACCAATTGTAGTGGAATGCTTACTGTTCATGATTTTAATGATGATAGTAGCGTTAGCCATGATGTTTTTACAGATTTAGGCTCTTGTAACCTTACAGCTAAATCAATTGTTCGTAAAGGGGGCAAAATCTATATCGCGTACGATCTACATATTAGTTCTACGGTAGATGAGTTTTATGTTCGCGTTTTAGACGTGTCAGTTTCGGAACCTACATTTATAGATGTAGAATTAAATCAAAGACCGCTTGAACTGGCTTACGCAAATAATAGATTGTTTGTACTTGGTGTAGATGAGGCTGTGACAGATGAAAATTCTATTACAGTAGTAGATGCTAATGCAAATACCGTAATACATAACCAACTCGTTGGTTTTGATGTAAGACGAATTTTTACAAACCCGGCCAATAATATCATTATTAGCTATGATAATTTGCATAGTACATTGAACAGTGAAACCATGGCTTTATTATATACTAGTTATGGTGAAGGTAAGGAGCCTAATTTTACCAAGTCGTCTACTTTGCATTTTGATAGTGCAGGTAAGATGTATTATCAAATGTCTCCAACAGCATATAGCATTTTCCCTGTAATACCGGCTATTTATGATTTCAGTAAGAATTTGACCGTTTTATATGCTTACGAAAACTTCATGACGGAAACTCAGCTTAATTTTGAGTTCAATGTAGAAAAAACAACAATGGTGAGTTATGATGAGGAAAATAATTTGTTATTAATTGGATACAAGAAAACAAGCGGAGAAAACAAAGGTGGTTTATTATTGATTAAACCAGAGCCTGATCCGGAATTATTGAACAGTATAGATGTAGAGGGTATACCCACATCTATTTTTATGAATTAATCAGTTGTTTTTAACTCAATCGAAAAAAGGCATTTTACTGTGTAGTAGAATGCCTTTTTGCATGGAATATAGTTTATGGTCAGGCGTTAAAGTATTTGCTGTTCCAAATGGTATGATTAAAGTTTTTTCCCAAAGCAAAGCCGTAAAAAATAACAATCGATGCCAAACATTTGAACATAAAAAAAAAGAGGATAAAAAACTGTGCATTAGAACTACTCTTGGAGAATAGTCCGCTAGGAACCAAAAGTGTAACTAGGTAACTTAGAGCAACTACTAGGCAAGTTAGGTTTACAATACTTTTAAAAGGCCACATTAACCATTTTCTTAGAGGATGTAAATCCTCTCCCCATTTATGAATAAGATAGAAGTAGTTGTTGCCAATAGGGGCAAATAGAATAGGGTCATCTTTGTCTTCAAGTTTAAAAAGCTTGGATGGTGCAATGATTTTAAAACCTCTTAATTCAATGCCATGAATTCTTTCTAGGCTCTTTATTTCGGCAATGGCCTCTGCTGGTATTTTTCCTTTGAAATAGTTTGAAGCTAAGAAGCGAAGCCTATAATCTATGCAGATTTTCTTTATTTGATCTATGTGGTAAATGCGGTCCGTTTGTAAGAGATCTAGGTTAAAGGAGTTGGTAGTAGAAGTGTTTTTTGTTTTAAGAGTTTCTCCAATTTTCTCTCTACTTTTAGAATCTTTACTTAGTATTTCATGCAATTCATATAAAGACTGTATAGGGTCTTTTTTACGTAAAGTTTTACGTAGTTCCTCTTCTATATTTACCTTTTTTAAGAGCATGTTTTTACAGGTTATCTCAAAATTAAAAAAATATGGAGCGAAATTTAGATTGCAAATCACAAGTGTTTGTTAATAATTTGTTAAAAATTAACATTTGAATGCCCCTAAATTACAGGGTGACTGGCATATGTTGTAACTTGTCGAAGTATTTGAACCGTTAATCGACTGCTTTAACAACTCCCTGGCTTATTTATATGAAATATCTTACTAAAGTCTTTTCTTGTGCCCTATGCTTTTCTTTTTTGTCACTTACTGCTCAAGAAAGTGTAAGTAAATCAAATTCAACTTATCATAAGACAGAAGGCAAGAAGTCAATTGTCAATTCTACGGCAACTTCTAAGAATCATCAAACTCTTTTGGCGGTTATGAAAGCTACGGACTTAGAAGAGCTATTGGATCATGCAGGTCCATTTACTGTTTTTGCACCATCTGATCTTGCATTTCAAAAGATATCGGGTAAAACTGTAGAGTATTTATTACATCCGGAAAATAGAAAAGAATTAAAAGATTTATTGACTTACCATATTGTAGCAGGTCAAATTACGGCCTCAAAAATATTGAAAGCTATGTGCAGGGGTAAGGGTAAGGCAACTTTTACCACGGTTCAAGGAGATATAATTACAGCTACCATGAAGGGTATAGACATCATTCTTAACGACAGTTTTGGGAATACTGCAACAATAGTAGTTGCAGATTCTAAGCAGCGTAATGGTGTGATCCATGAAATTGATAGTGTTATTCTTCCAGGGAAAATCTAAAGGTTTTTTAAATTTTTCCCTTTCCAAAATTATCTCAGTTCCGCTCCTAATTCGTTTTGGTACGTTTTTTCAAGCTTACCCATTATGCGGTCTATTTGTTTATCCGTTAACGTGCGTTGGCTATCCTGCAGGGTGAAACTTACTGCGTATGATTTTTTTCCTTTAGGTAACTTGTCACCTTTGTAAACATCAAAAAGGTTGATGTTTTTAAGTAGCTTCTTTTCTGTTTTTCTGCCTAATTCGTAAACCTTTTGGAAAGTAACGGAATCATCCAATAGAAGTGCAAAATCTCGCTTTACTTCAGGGTACTTTGGTATTTCGCGATAGGTGATACTATTTTTCTCAGCAAAGGATATTACGTTACTCCAATTAAAATCGGCGTAAAGGACCTCTTGCTTAATATTCATTTTCTTTAGTATGGATTTTTTAACCAATCCAAAGGAGACCAAATCTTTAGTTCCCGCATTTAAGCTTAAACCTTCTGAAAACAATGTGTTTGAAGTAGGTGCTGGTGTAACATCAGAAATACCTAAACGATTTAAAATGTTGGTTACAATTGATTTCAGGTAGAAAAAATCATTTGCTTTTTCCGTTCCGGCCCATCCACCTTCATTTCTGTTTCCGGTCAAATACAGGCAAAGATGTTTGTTCTCTATATATTTTGATTTTTTTTGCTCGTACGTTTTACCAAATTCAAATAACTTCAAATTCAGTTTTTTACGGTTGTTGTTGTATTGAATTGTTTCAAGACCGGTAAACAACATAGAACGACGCAAAACGGACAGGTCATTGCTCAACGGATTCAACATTTTTACACTTTCCTCCGTAGAATTATCGTCTAATAATTCCGCATTACCAGGAGCCGTTAAACTATTGGTCATAATCTCATAGAAGCCCTGAGAAGCTAAAAAGTCTCCGGTTATGCTCTGAAGTTTATAATCGTCAAACTTGGAAACTAATGCCGTAGAAGCATTTAGTTTTGTTCCAAAATCAATATTGTTATAACCATAAACGCGTAAAATCTCTTCAATAACGTCAACCTCTCGTTGTACATCTACTCGGTAACTTGGTATAGAAAGACCAAGACCGGCTTCAGTAACACTTTTAACCCTAATATCTAATGATGCCAAAATAGACTTAATAGTGTCTTGCGGAATTTCCTGCCCAACAAGAGAATAGGTTTTCTTAAAGGTTAGAAAAACTTGATGCTCGTCAAATCGCTTCGGATAAAAATCAACAATGTCAGAAGTAATATCACCTCCGGCTATTTCTTTGATTAATAAAGCGGCACGTTTAAGAGCGTACTCTACGTTTTCAATATCAATACCACGTTCAAAACGGAAAGAAGCATCCGTATTTAACCCATGTCTTTTGGCTGTTTTTCTAATGGCCACAGGATCAAAATAAGCGCTTTCAAGAAAGATGGAAGTAGTTGTTTCCGTTACCCCTGTATTTATTCCGCCAAAAACCCCAGCAATACACATTGGCTTTTCAGAATCACAAATCATTAAATCATCTTCATGTAACTCACGTTCCTCCCCATCTAAAGTCATGAATTTTGTTCCGGCAGGTAGTGTTTTTACTATTATCTTTTTACCGTGAATACGATCAGCATCAAAAGCATGCAATGGTTGCCCTAGATCATGCAAAACATAATTAGTGGCATCTACCAGGTTGTTTGTAGGATTGATGCCAATGGCCCGCAATCTGTTTTGTAGCCATTTTGGAGATGGTTTAACCACAAGATTACTTATGGTAATGCCTGCATAACGGGGAACCAGCTTGCTATCATCTACCTGTACTTGTAGTTTTAGTGAGCGGTTGTCTATGTTAAAATGACTTATAGAAGGTGTAATCAGCTCTTTAGTAATCTCTTTTTGCCTTAAACCGGCCTTTAAATCTCTTGCTACGCCATAGTGGCTCATAGCGTCTGCTCGGTTGGGAGTGAGTCCAATTTCAAAGACTTCGTCAACCTCTACATCAAAAATATCTGCACAAGGAGTACCCGGTTTTAGTTTGGCGTCCAATACCATAATGCCTTCATGGCTGGAGCCAAGCCCCAATTCATCTTCGGCACAGATCATACCATGACTTTCTTCGCCGCGAATTTTGCCTTTTCCTATTTTCCAAGCTTTGCCCTCTGGTGTATAAAGTATGGTTCCAACGGTAGCAACGGGAACTTTTTGGCCTTTTGCTACATTAGGAGCTCCGCAAACAATTTTTAATGGAGTATCGTCGCCTACGTCTACAGTAGTGATTTTTAGTTTGTCCGCATTTGGGTGCTTTTCGCAAGTAAGGACGTGTCCTACGACAATACCTTTTAACCCTCCTTTTATGGACTCAAAAGGAGTGATTCCTTCTACTTCTAAACCTAAATCGGTTAAAAGTTCACCTGTTTTTTGGGAGTCCCAATCAAGTTTAAGAAAATCTTTTAACCAGTTGTATGAAATCTGCATCGGTAAATTTTAGTGGCGGTAAAGATAAAACAATGCATTAAGACATTCAATATACAGCGCAACTGAATTACTCATTTTTTTGTTGTAAGTTTTACGCCTTTAAAACGATTATTAGGAGAAATAGATGATAATGAGGAAATTGATTTTTTTATGGGCGATAATTATTGTTTTGGTATCCTGTAAAAATGAAAATGAAAGCGAGCTGAACCAAGGTATTTGGTTGGGACAATTAGAAGTTATGGATGGTAAAAAACTACCCTTTAATTTTAATGTTTCAAAAGATGAAAATGATGCATATACCATTGAAATTTACAATGCTAGTGAAATTATTAAGGTTGATGAAATTGAGATAAAGGGCGATTCAATCCGGATTCAGACGCCTGTTTTTGAGGGGTATATTCAGGGTAAATTGAGTGAGAAAAGTATAAAAGGGAATTTTATAAAGGAAAGTTTGGATAGGGTAGTCCCGTTTGAAGCTTCTTATGGAGTGGAAAAACGTTTCACTGTAAATACACCGCCCGCTGTAAATATTTCTGGTATTTGGGAAACTGAATTTAGTCAAGGCACTTCCGATAGTTATATGGGAAAAGGGATTTTTGCAGAGAATGACGGTAAGGTTACGGGAACGTTTAGAACTACAACGGGAGACTATAGGTATTTGGAAGGCGTGGTTTCTGGTGATTCTCTAAAATTGTCTGCTTTTGATGGGGCGCATGCATTTTTGTTTCTGGCCAAGGTAACGGACAGTACACTGAATGGCACATTTTATTCTGATAATCATTTTAAAGAACCTTTTGTTGCAAAGCGAAATGAGAGTTTTGAGCTTCCTGAAGCGGACGAGCTTACTTTCTTAAAAGAGGGCTATGATAAGTTTGAGTTTTCTTTTCCTGATACAAATGGAAAGATGGTTTCATTAGAAGATAAAGCTTATAAGGATAAAGTGGTGCTAGTTCAGATAATGGGTTCTTGGTGTCCTAATTGCTTGGACGAGACCAAATTCTATGTTAATTATTTAAATGATAATCATACAACGGATTTGGAGATGGTAGGTTTGGCCTTTGAATATGCTAAAACTAAAGAGCTTGCTTATAAAAGTATTGAGCGATTAAAACAGCGGATAGGAGTGAACTATCCTATTTTATTGGCACAATACGGGACTTCGGATAAAGATGAGGCGCAACAAAAACTTCCTATGTTAAATCACGTTCTGTCTTATCCTACCACTATATTTATTGATAAAAAGGGAAAGGTCAGAAAGATTCATACCGGGTTCAATGGTCCTGCAACAGGAGAAAAGTATACCGTTTTCAAAAGGGAATTTGACAGCTATGTAAAAATGTTGATAAACGAATAGGTTTAAATAATAGTAGATTTACCTAAGCCTATGTTCTCATCATTAATACTAGGGCTTTCATCAGATTCTACAATATTTTCTGAAATGAAATCTCCTACATAATCCGTACCGTATTTGCTGCTTCCTAAGACGTCCGTGGTAACCACTTTTTTCACGAAAGATTTGTGAACGGCAGCTACAATGGCATTTGCCTCTTCGTTAAGGTTAAAATGTTGTAGCAACATAGCTGTGCTTAAAATAGAGGCTACAGGGTTGGCAATATTCTTTCCCTTTGCTTGTGGGTAGGAACCATGAAAAGGTTCAAACATAGCATTGTCAGTACCTACGGATGCAGAAGGCAACAATCCAACGGAACCAAGAATAACACTGCCTTGGTCAGAAAGGATATCACCGAACATATTATCGGTTAAAACCACGTCAAACTGGCGAGGGTTCAACATCATTTGTACTGCGGCATTGTCTATAAAAAGACATTCTAAAGTGACTTCAGGATAACTTTTTGAAATTTCCGTAACCGTTTTACGCCAAAGCCTAGAAGATTCAAGAACGTTGGCCTTATCCACTAAAGTCAGTTTTTTCCGTCTTTTTTTTGCAGTTTTAAATGCTAAGTGGGTTATACGGCTAATTTCTTCTTCGGAATAGCTGCAAAGGTCAGATGCGACCGTACCATCTTCGCTTAAAGTTTTTTCTCCAAAATAGATACCACCTGTAAGCTCTCTAAAGATTACTAAATCGGTATTATCAACAATATTTCGTTTTAAAGGGGAGTTGTCCAAAAAAGCAGGAAACATTTTTATAGGCCTGATACTGGCAAAAAGGCCAAGTTCTTTACGTAATCTCAAAAGACCTTGTTCAGGTCTTACTTTAGCTTCGGGATTATTATCATACTCTAAAGAGCCGATAGAGCCAAAAAGAATAGCATCAGATGCTCTACATAGCTCTAAAGTTTTATCAGGTAAAGGTCTTCCTGAACCGGACATGGCAATTGCACCTACGGGCGCTTCAACAAGTTCAAACCTGTGATTGAACGTTTCTTCGATCGCTTTTAGGCATTTTACGGATTGAGCCAATACTTCTGGTCCAATTCCGTCACCACCAAGGAGGGCAATTTTTAGCTGCATCTAGAGAATTTTTAGGGTGCTACCTGAATAAAACGCACATAAAAGTGCTTTCAATCCTAGGGGGCTAAGATTAAAAATTTTAATGACATAATCGCCAAAAAAACAGTAAAATATAAAGGATAAATTCTCTAGATGTTACCTACGAAATACTTTCTATGCTTATGTTGCTAGCTTCAATGATTTTTGGAATGTCTTGATCTGAAATCTCTTTGTGAATATCCGCAAACTTCAAGAACTCTTGATATACTTCGTCAAGCTGAAGTTTTGTTAGCTCATATCCTACCAATTTGGCTCTATATGCCAAAGCCGCTCTACCGCTTCTAGCGGTAAGAACTATAGAAGATTCGTTGACTCCAACATCTGCAGGGTCAATTATTTCATAAGTCTCCCTATTCTTAATGACTCCATCTTGGTGAATACCGGAACTGTGGGCAAAAGCATTTGCTCCAACAATAGCTTTATTGGGCTGCACCATCATTCCCATTTTCTGGGAAACCATTTGGCTCGTGTCAAAAAGTAATTTGCTGTTGATATTCGTATCCAAGTTTAGACTAGGGTGTTGGCGTAAAATCATCACCACTTCTTCTAAAGAGGTATTTCCTGCACGCTCGCCAATACCGTTAATGGTACATTCTATTTGGCGGGCACCGTTTATTACCCCGGCAATTGAGTTTGCGGTAGCTAAACCTAAATCGTTATGACAGTGGCAAGAAAGGATTGCTTTATGAATTCCGGTTACATTTTCCTTAAGATATTTAATCTTAGCTCCGTATTCATCTGGTAAGCAATAGCCCGTTGTATCCGGTATATTTAAAACCGTAGCTCCGGCTTTTACAACAGCCTCACAGACCCTTGCTAAGAATTCGTTATCCGTACGGCCTGCATCTTCTGCGTAGAATTCAACATCTTCAACAAAAGTTTTTGCATAACTAACGGCATCAACAGCACGTTCTATTATAGCATCTCTGTTGGAGTTGAACTTGAATTTTATATGCGAATCAGAAGTTCCTATTCCTGTATGAATACGTGCTCTTTTAGCAGATTTAAGGGCTTCGGCAGCAACCTCAATATCTTTCCTTACCGCACGGGTAAGTCCACAAACAGTTGCGTTTTTAACGAGGTCAGATATTTGGCTTACAGATTTGAAATCACCAGGACTAGATATAGGAAAACCGGCTTCAATAATATCCACACCCAAATAGTCTAATCGTTCAGCGATCACCAATTTTTGTTCTGCATCTAATTTACAACCGGGTACCTGTTCCCCATCACGAAGCGTTGTATCAAAAATTTGTACCTTATCTTTACTCATTATATCTTGTAGTTTAGCTAACTTAGGAACTGCTTACAACTTTTTCTTTGTCTACAAATATCACATTTTGTACTGTTATATCAACATTTTTAATAACCTTAGCCTTGGCTTTTACTAAAATAGGATTGGGTTATAGTACAAAACCTATGTGTTAGGTTCTAAATAAAAAATAGCAATAAAGTTCAATACGAATATATAACCAATAGGGCGAACCACCTAGGGCCTGCTGAAAATAGTACAACGTTAAGCTGGTTTTTTGGTTATGTAATAAACTGATATTAAGTAAATTAAATAATATTTTTTACGATGACAAATGCGCATAGAGATGCTTTGTTCGTGCTGGTGAAATCTCTTTCAAAATCTGAAAAACGTCAATTCAAATTGTATGTAGGGCGCTTGGGGGTGAATACGGATGCTAAGTTTTTAGCATTGTTCAACCTTATGGATAAACTTAGAAAGTATGATGAGAAGGCAATTTTAGAGAGTGGTATCGTTAAAAAGGCACAATTGTCTAACCTAAAGGCGCATCTTTACAAGCAAATTTTAGTCAGTTTAAGACTAAATCCCGTCAACCAGAACATTCGGGTTCAGATAAGGGAGCAACTAGATTTTGCTACAATTCTTTACCAAAAAGGACTTTACAAACAAAGCTTAAAAATTTTGGATAAGGCAAAATCTACAGCCATAGAAAATGAGGAAAAGAATATAGCTTATGAGATTGTAGAGCTAGAGAAAATAATTGAAACACAATACATTACTCGTAGTATTCCTGATAGGGCAGATGAGTTGGCCATACAGGCCAAAGAGCTTTCTGCTCAGAATGTTATGACCAGTAAATTATCAAATCTTTCGTTACAACTTTATGGATTAATGCTTAAGGTGGGTTATGTTAGAAGTGATGAAGATTATATTAGGGTAAAGAATTATTTTGAAATCCATTTGCCCAAATACAAATTAAAAGATTTAGGGTTCAGGGAAAAACTTTGGTTATATAAGGCTCACCTTTGGTACAGCTTTTTAACTCAAGATTTTCTTTCATCCTACAAGTATGCCAGTAAATGGGTAGACCTTTTTTATGAGCACGAAGACCAGATACATTTAAACCCCGTTTTCTTCCTAAAAGGGAACCATTATTTGTTGGAGTCTATTTTTTATGTGAAATACAGTTCACACTTCAGAGAAGTTTTAGAACGACTAGAAGCGGTAGTGGAGAGTAAAGATTTCCCAAAGAACGATAATATTGCTTCTTTGGCATTTTTATATATAAATGCCAATAAATTGAACCTTCATTTTTTGGAAGGTACTTTTAACAAGGGTTTATATCTGGTTAAAATTATTGAGTATGGCATCAATAAGCATAAGGATAGAATAGATGCACACCATATTATGGTGCTGTACTATAAAATAGCTTGTTTATATTTTGGTATTGGTGACAATAAGACTTGCATTCAGTACTTGAAAAAAATAATAAACAACAAGAACTTAAAAATGCGTGAAGACCTCATGTGTTTTGCTCGGGTTTTAAGTTTGGTGGCGCACTATGAAGCCGGAATGGATTATCACCTAGAAATTCAATTAAAGAGTACGTATAAGTTTCTGTTGAAGATGAACGATCTTCATGCGGTTCAAAAGGAGATGATTAAATTTTTGAGAAACTTAGGGAATATTTTTCCGAACGAGCTTAAAAACGAGTTTCAAAAATTGCACACGGAGCTTAAGAAATACGAAGACCACCCTTACGAGAAAAGAGCTTTCCTGTATTTGGATATTATTTCTTGGTTAGAGAGTCACTTAGAGAACAGGCCCGTGGCAGATATTATTCGTGAAAAGGCTATGGCCGTAAAAAGATAACTTTTGGCTTCAAGTACATCGTTTAATCTGGGGGACTTTTTGGAAATTAATTTGGCAATGGTACTTTTAAGTACTTCCGGCCCATTGGGTAGATTTATAGAATTACCAGTGGCGGTAACTATTGGTATCCGATCTATAATAGCACTCATTTTATTGGTGCTCTACTGCCGTTTTAAAGGTATTTCTTTTGGTTTGAGCAGTAAGGATAAAGGGCCAATTATCATTAGTGGTTTTCTTATGGGCATACACTGGTTGGCCTATTTTGTAGCACTTCAAAAGTCTAATGTGGCCATAGGAATGCTATCCTTGTTTACCTATCCTGTTATCACTGCTTTTTTAGAGCCTTTATTTCTTAAAACAAAGTTTCAGAAAATGCATTTGCTTTTGGGGCTTTTGGTGCTTTGTGGTATTTATTTTCTGGTTCCGGATTTTAGTTTTGAAAACAGTTATACGGTAGCCATTGGGTTTGGAATATTTTCTGCACTTTGTTATGCTGCGCGAAATCTTATATTAAAAAAACAAGTGAGCAAGTACCAGGGTTCGGTTCTAATGGCATACCAAATGGCGATTATTTGCTGTATGCTTATTCCAGCTTTCTTTTATTACGATTTAGAGACAGTACCGAGCCAGTGGCAGGGTTTGTTAGGACTGGCGGTCGTAACCACGGTTTTTGGTCATACCATGTTCGTGAACTGTTTTAAGTATTTTTCCATTACCACAATTAGTATTTTGAGTAGTATCCAACCCGTTTATGGTATTTTAATTGGTGCTTTATTGCTCTCGGAAATTCCGGTTTGGTCTACCGTAGTAGGCGGATGTTTAATATTGACTTCGGTGATTGTGGAGAGTGTTCGGTCTTATCGGTGAATCTTTTTTTTCTCATGTGTTTAGATTTTCACAAGACAAATTTCATCATTGTTCATCAAAAATTAATTTAATTACCTTCATTGATACCCGGAGTAAACCCACCTCCTTGGTACTGATTAATTAACCCGTCACCTAACTTTTGAAACTCTTCGTTTTGGGCCATTTGGCGGACTTTTACCGGGTCAAAATCCCCATTAAAGTATAGGAAAGAACCGTTCTGGTTATTGTTGTTGTATATCAAGATTTCTTTTACGGCGTCCCGTTTTTCACGTATGCTTACTACGTTTCGTTTGAGCTCATCGTTCTTACGGTATACTTCTATAAATGAACTGCCTGTTATGCCGTTCATTTGTTTGTTGAGAAACTCTGTTTTGGTAGCTGTAGTACTGGGAAAAGACATGTAGCGCAAGTCTTTGGTGTTCCCTACTAGAGATTTCATTTCAGGAGATATACCGCTAATGAGCGAGAGCATAAAACGAGGTACACGTACCGCCGTAACATGGTCATCTTCTTTGTGGGCATCGTAAAAGGTATCTATTGAGTTGTAGGTACGGCAAGACGCAAGCAGTACAAGACTGCAAATGAATAGTGTTCTTTTAATCATGGTTGTGTGTTTATACAGTTAAATATACTGTTTTTAACAACAAGCGTTCCAAACTGGGTCTTCCGGCGGTGGGGCCACGATTTCTATAGGTTCTTTTCTTACGGGATGCACAAAGGAAAGACTGCGTGCGTGCAGATGTATGCTCGCATTGGGATTGCTTCGGTCAAAACCATATTTTAAATCCCCTTTTATAGGGCAGCCAATAGCCGATAATTGTGCTCTTATTTGATGATGACGCCCGGTGTGTAAATCAATTTCAAGTAGATAATAACGATCCAGTTTTTTAATCACCTTGTAATCTAAAATCGCTTTTTTACTATCGGATACTTCTTTGGTATGCGCGTACGATTTATTTTGTTTATTGTTCCGTTTTAACCAATGCGTAAGGGTATCGGCGTTCTTTTTTGGTTTATTTTTTACAATGGCCCAATACGTTTTTTGGGCTTCTTTTTCAGCGAACAGCTTATTAAGGCGTGGTAACGCTTTTGAAGTTTTTGAAAAAACCACGATGCCGGAAGTGGGTCTGTCCAAACGGTGGGCAACACCTAAATACACGTTTCCGGGTTTGTTGTATTTTTCTTTGATGTAAAGTTTAACAACTTCGCTCAAAGGCATATCTCCTGTTTTATCACCTTGAACAATATCTCCAGGTCGCTTATTAATAGCGATTAGGTGATTGTCCTCAAACAAAACCAAGAGATTATTAGGATTAGAAAGTACCTTTTGGGCCACTAGAGCAAGGTTTTAAGATGAAATTAATACTGCTCGTCGTCGTTGGGGAAATCTTGGCTTTTTACATCTGTAACATATTGAGAAATAGCAGAACCCATTTCTTCATAAAGGTTCATGTAACGGCGTAAAAACCTTGGGTTGAATTCGTGTGTCATTCCTAATAGATCATGAATAACAAGCACTTGCCCGTCTGCATGTTTTCCTCCACCAATACCAATAGTAGGAATAGAAATACTTTCCGAAACTTTTTTAGTCAAATCTGCTGGGATTTTTTCCAACACAATGGCAAAACAACCCAGTTTTTCTAGGAGTTTGGCATCTTCAATCAGTTTTTTTGCCTCCTCTTCTTCTTTGGCGCGAACCGTATAGGTGCCAAATTTGTAAATAGATTGTGGCGTAAGTCCCAAATGCCCCATAACCGGGATACCGGCATTCAATATTCTTTTAACGGATTCTTTAATTTCCACGCCGCCTTCCAATTTTACGGCATGCGCACCGCTTTCTTTCATGATTCTAATAGCGGAGCGGAGTGCTTCTTTAGGATCGCTCTGGTAGCTCCCGAAAGGGATATCTACTACCACCAAAGCTCTTTCTACTGCGCGGATAACAGAAGTGGCATGGTAAATCATCTGGTCCAGTGTAATGGGCAAGGTAGTTTCATGCCCGGCCATAACGTTACTGGCAGAGTCTCCTACAAGAATAACATCAACATTGGCGGAGTCAACAATTTTGGCCATGGAATAATCATAAGCGGTGAGCATAGATATCTTTTCGCCATGTTTTTTCATGTCCACTAGAGACTTGACCGTTACTCTTTTGTATTCTTTCTTTGCCGTTGACATAATAGTTTTGTTTTGGAGGGATAAATGTAAGGAAAATGTTGGGTTTACGGGCTAGACGGACAATGCTTCTAAGTTATGACGGTCCCATAAATTTTAAAGTACTCGTTTTAAGCCGAATATTCACTAAGTTTGATAAAAATCGAATACTATGAAATGCTTATTCACCCTACTATTCGGCTTTCTTACCATTGGGATTTCTGCTCAGAATACGGAAGAATTGGCCGTTCAGAAAACCATTGAAGCCTTTTTCAATGGGTTTCATCAACAAGATTCCCTTCTCATAAAAGAGACGGTGTCCAAAGATGTTGTCATGCAAACCATTGCTCAGGACGAAGCTGGAAATCCTTTAGTGAAGACGGAAGAGTTCTCAGGCTTTCTTAAATCTATTGTAGGTATACCAGAAACCACAAAGTTTGAAGAAATACTAAATAGTTTTACCGTTCAAATAGACGGACCCATGGCTCATGCTTGGACGCCTTATACTTTTATGATAAACGATACTTTTCATCACTGTGGCGTGAATTCGTTTCAATTGGTCAAAGATGTCCAGAAAAAATGGCAAATTGTCTACCTTATCGATACAAGAAGAACAGAAGGTTGTGATGAGGCAAAATAAAAAGACGGATTGTAAAACCCGCCTTTTAAATTAAAATTTCTCTACACCTTAAAACCATCACGATAGGTTCTGCCAACAAATTGGTTGGCCTCCTCTAAATTGGTGATGCGCATGTTTTCGCCATCCCACAATAATTTCTTGCGGGCATAGAAATCCATTTTTCCGTTGCTGTCTTCTATTTACATGATTAGGAGAGCAAATTGGTCACATAGCAGTTAATATATGTATGATCGTACATAATATAGTACGAAGTATACATTTCGATATTTAAGAAAAGCTTCTTTAATTATATTTAAATCACGGGAGACGGAACAACCATAGTTTGATATACTTATTCCTGCCTATTGATTCACCAATGGTTTGTTCTCTGATATAAACACTTAAAATGTATGTAATGAAAACTTTGAAATTTTTAAAATTTGCTCTTTGTCTATTGATTCCGATGTTTGTGGTGGTAAGCTGTAATGATGAGGAGGATTTATATAATTATTTAGATGATGGCACTCTGCCTCGGGGCAGTCTTGCTATCCAAGCTTTTGTAAAAGATGAGATTACCATCAGTCTTACCGCGAAGGGCCTTACACTGGAAGAAATTCTGAACGATACACAAGTCAGTGTAAAAGATCTGGAGGGGAATGATGTATTGGATGAAAATTATTTGGATTTACCGGTTTCCATAAGTTTGCCGGTAGGTGAGTACCGTTTGTTCATGGAACGGAAAGGAGAAGAAAAACCTAATTTTAATGACCCATCGTATGTAAATACGGAATTTTATTCTGGAGGAGAGGGTTTTTCTATAAATGAAGGAGATGAAACCGAGGTTAATGTCGATATGGTTCTTAATCACATTAAAGTCATTGTAGAATTTTCAGATGAAATTTTGGACGTATACCCGGACATTGTAGCGGATGTTTTTGATCCAGACCCAGTCGATGCTACTGGAGAGGCGGAAAAACTAAGCTGGACTGTTGAAGAAAATAAATCTTCAGGATATATCTATATCGATAATTTTAATTCTGAGCTGAAGTTGTCTATCCATGCAACAGAGAGTACAGGTGAAGTGGTTACCTCGACCAGCACGTTCTCGGGAGCTTCTTTTAATCAAAAATATCATTTTTTCATTGGTTTAAGTCAACAAAATGATGTAGCCGATTTTTCAATTCACCCAGAATTAACCAAGGAAGAAATAATTGAGGAATTAATTTCGTTTCCGTTGAACGTATTATCGTGTGAGGGTTCCAGTATGTCCGATTATGAAATTTTAAAAAAACTATCCGAAGCCAATATTTATGAAGAAAACTATTCTATCTTACCTTGGGACCTTACGGATACTAGTATGTTAAGCTGGAGTGGAGTTACATTAGATAGTGAGGGACGAGTTATCGAATTGGATATCTCTGGTTTGGATAATGGACTTAGTTTTATTCCTGACTTTTGGCAATTATGTAAATTGAAACATTTGAGAATAGAAGAGTTTAGTGATGAAGCATCATTATCGGGTATTGGTCAACTTGTCAATTTGGAGTCTTTAGCATTTGGGGAAAGCAATATAGATACCCTTCCTTCAGATATAGGACAACTAAAAAATCTTAAGAGTCTAATAATCGGGGAATGTGTATTTTATGATGTTCCTACCGAAATTGGTCAATTGATCAAGTTAGAAACCCTAATACTTTATGCTACATTCATAGAGGCACTACCACCTGAAATAGGAGATTTACATAATCTTAAAAAGTTAACTTTGAGTAGAAATAGTTTTGGTGAAAATCTTATTCCCGTTGAAATAGGAAATTTGCAAAGTCTCGAAGAATTGGAGTTATATAGTAATGGTAATACATTTACTACTATACCCACTGAAATTGGGCAACTGGCAAATTTGAAGAGATTGGATTTAAGCGAAAACGGTCTGACCTCCATACCTACCGAGTTAGGGCAACTATCGAACCTGGTTTTTATGGATTTACGTAGCAACCCTGTCATAAATATTCCTCAAGCAGTTTGTGATTTAGATGATGCAGATACGGAAATACACCTTGACGATGGTAGTTTCTCTCCTGCGGATGTATGTAATTAAAAGCTTATTAAGATAAAATAAATAGCCCCAATTTATAAAATTGGGGCTATTATATAGTTAGTAATTTAGAGAGATAAATTTAATATAATATAAATTGAGCACCATATAGGATGGCATGTCTATTACACCTTAAAACCATCACGATAGGTTCGGCCAACAAACTGGTTGGCATCTTCTAAATTGGTAATTCGCATATTTTCTCCATCCCACAATAACTTCTTACGGGCATAGAAATCCATCTTTCCTTCGCTATCTTCTTTTCGTAATAAATAGCTTCTAATAGCCAAATTACCCATCAGTACCGTTTCTGTCATTGGGCCGGCATAATCGAAAGAGGAAGTTAAACCTTTATGTTCTTCACTACCAAAACCGGCTTTACAAGCATCTACCCATTTACGTTGGTGGCCGTATTCCGGCTCATCGTTAGGCTCCGTTTCCGGGCCAAAATCGGTTGTGCCATCGTTGAGATATAATTTGGGGGTAAGCGGACTACTATCATTAATATTGGTGGAGATGATTCCTTTTTCACCAATAATTAGGACACCATTGTAACTTCCCGGACCACCAATATCATTGTTCGCAGGGATAATATCTGGATGCGAAGGTCTAATGCCTCCATCGTTCCAGGTCATTTCAATTGGAGTTTTAGTTTTTTCCGTCGCATCAAAATGAAGCGTAATGAACGAGGAAGCTGGGCAACCTTCCGGGTGATAATCGGCATTCCACATTTGGGAATAGACGGAACTTACGCTAGCTTCGGCATCGGTAGGATATTTTAATCCCAACGTACGGAATGGAATATCTATCAAATGACAACCAACATCACCTAATGCTCCAGTTCCATAATCCCACCAGCCTCTCCAGCTAAAAGGGTGTAGGTTCGGTGTGTACGGTTTGTCTGGTGCGGGTCCTAACCAAAGATTCCAATCTAGGCTCTCCGGTTTCAAACTGGGGTCAGCTGGTTGCATAGCACCACCTTGTGGCCATACAGGGCGATTGGTCCATACCTGAACTTTAGAGACGGCACCAATAGCATCATCGTCAATCCATTTTTGGACCATGCCCAAAAGGGGATTTGAGCCTCCTTGATTTCCCATTTGACTTACAATTTTATTGTTTCGGGCCATTTGAGTAAGAATTCGAGCTTCACGAATGTTGTGGGTCATGGGTTTCTGTACATATACATGAATACCTCTCTCCATAGCATATTTTGCGGCTGGGCCGTGTATGTGGTCAGGAGTTGAAATGGTTACCGCGTCAATACCTTTTTCCTTATCCAGCATTTCCCTATAATCGGCATACAATTTAGCTTTTGGAAAATTCTCGATTGATTTTTTTGCAGAACCGGCAAAGTCAACATCACAAAGTGCTGCTACTTTTTCGCGTCCGTTTACAGAAGCATTAAAAATGTCACTACTTCCTTTGCCACCGGCACCAATAGCAGCTAGATTTAAACGGTCGCTAGGGGCTAAATAGCCAGCGCCACCTAATACATGTCTGGGGACGATAAAAATTGAGGAAGCAATAGCTCCCTTTTTAATGAATGATCTTCTTGATGTTGTTGAGGAGTTTTTTTTTTCTTTCATTAGATTGTTCCTTTGGTTTTAAGTTGTGAATGGTGTTTAAAGTTACTTAAAAATTAAAGACATAAAATAAAAGTTAAACTCTGTTTGCAGTGTTGTGATTGCTTAAAGAAATTCATGTGTAAACGTTATGTATTCCCTATATTTATCAATTGGAAAAATTTAAGAATAAGAATATGGGATTGAAATTGTATTCGGCCATGGCAGGTGTTATGCTTATGGCAATGGGTTTAAATGCACAGGAGGTAAAATCTTTAGAAGGAAAGTGGGATTTGGTCATTCAAAAAGACGGTGAAGAATTACCGTCTTGGTTAGAAGTTAAACATTCCGGCACCAATACTTTGGTAGGTCAGTTTGTTTATGCCTTTGGTAGTGCCAGGCCTATTGCTGAAATAGAAGTGAAAAACGATATTTTTACTTTTAGTATACCCAAACAATGGGAGCCGGATGGAACTGATATGACCTTTACCGGTTCTTTAGAT
This sequence comes from Zobellia roscoffensis, assembly GCF_015330165.1. Taxonomy (NCBI): domain Bacteria; kingdom Pseudomonadati; phylum Bacteroidota; class Flavobacteriia; order Flavobacteriales; family Flavobacteriaceae; genus Zobellia; species Zobellia roscoffensis. The sequence continues at coordinate 4,537,921 of NZ_JADDXT010000002.1, read as the reverse complement.
GGCGAGGAACTGAAAGGAACCATGATTTACACAGATGGTAAACCGTATAGCTGGACGGCCGTGAGGACTCCCAAGCTAGAGTATGTTGAAAAAGCAAAATGGGGTAAAACTAAGGACCTTTTTAACGGGAAGGATTTAAATGGATGGAAAGCCATGGGTGAAAACCAATGGGTGATTGAAGATGGTGTTCTTTCCAGTCCAAAGTCTGGAGCCAATTTGGTTACAGAGGAAAAGTTTAAAGACTTTAAATTGCATGTAGAATTTAAAGTGCCACCAGGGAGTAACAGTGGAGTTTATCTAAGAGGTCGCTATGAAGTGCAGATTACAGATGATAAAGGTTCTGATCCATCTAGTGTTTTGTTTGGGGGTATCTACGGATTTTTAACACCAAATGAAATGGCGGCTAACGATGCTAGTGAATGGCAGGAATATGATATTACGTTAATTGGCCGTCGTGTGACTATTGTTGCTAATGGAAAAACAATTATTAATGACCAAAACATACCGGGAATTACTGGAGGTGCATTAGATAGTAACGAAGGAGAGCCGGGGCCGTTTTTGATTCAAGGGGATCACGGCCCTATTAAGTTTAGGAAATTTGAAGTGACGCCACGAATAGAGTAGAGGTGGATTGATACTATTTAAAAAACGCTCACTGTTCCACAAACAGTGAGCGTTTTTTGTTTATTACCATTTTATATCCTCAGTATGAATTAGAGGTTTTCGTTCTGTTGGAATAATTGAATTTAAATCAAACTCATTGACTTGGTGAATGGCCTCGTCAAAAGTAAAGTTGCATTTGGTTTCTATCTCGGCAGGTGCTACTTCGTATGTTTTAAAAGCCTCTAAATCTAGAAAAGATAACCGGGTTAAATCCTGGGTAAGGATAAAAGATTTTGTTTTGAGCGCACCGTTTTCTTCGTAGAGGACAGTTTTGTAAAATTCTGTTGGAATCTTATAACCTCTATATAGGCGGTCGTCTTCATGAAAGATACATCCGCCAATAATACTGACACGAGACCGGTCCATGTCTATTTGGTCGTAAAGCGAGTTTTCTAATTTTCCCCAAACACCTCCTTTTCCGCTTTGGTTGAAACTATCCATTTGTGGAGCAATGTTAGTGAAAACAAAAGAATCTGAATTTGCTTTTTTTGCTTCGTCATAATCGCCCCAATTCAAATCTACACGTCTGGCTAGGTGCCCACGGTCTAACGGATTGCTTTTATACAATTGATTCCCGGCCTGACTTTCAGATGGTATTCTAGCGTCCTCAAAAAAACCGACACCCTTTCTAGGAATGCGCTTAAGGTTGCGTCCATCTATATTCCATGCTACCCAAATGGCAAATTTTGTCTTATTGCTAAGTGCAATTGAAAAATGGGTGTAATCTATAATTTCGGAGCCTTCCAATAGAAAAGCATCATCCAAATTATTTAAAGTAGGAACCTGTATCTCGGTACTTAAAAATTCAGTATCAAATGCCATGAGAGGTTTTTTGTATTGTTAATGTTACCATGTCAAAAATGCGAAACATAGCAATACGGTTGCTGTTAGCTATTTTAAATTAAGATTATTTTTTAGGCCGAAAATACTCGTCTTAATGCTGATTACGCATTTTTGAGTTTAGAGTTGTTGATGTTTATTTCCTCTGTAATCGCATCCCAAAGTTCAATTCTTTTGACCAATGCTTCTTTGGCAACGGTTAAGGTTTCTTGCCATTTAACATCGTCATCGCCACAAAGTTCGGATACCATTTGAAGTGAAAGCGGACCGTGTTCATCCCCGTCCAATTCAATATGTCTCTCTAGGTAATAAACAAACTTGTTGTACTGTTGCTCATTTCCATCGGCACTTTTAAGCACTTCCATAAACATATCAGGTATAACATCTTCACGTCCAAAAGTAAATGCAGAAGCTACTAGATGAGGTTTTTGGGTGACAATGATTTCAAAAGAAAAGCGAACAAAGTCCGCCACTTTTTTAGAAATGTCAGTTGCTGTTAAAGCAGAGTCAACTGTTTTACCTTCAATCAAAAGATTAATAAACTTGTCAATTTTGGAGGTATCTGCACCTAATTGATGCATGGCTTCCAAGTACATTTCAAAATGACTTTTAGGCTCGTTTAATTCGTTAATATCACTTTCTTCACCGTGCACAATTTCATTGATGAAACGAGCAAGAATTGGATTTTTGCTAGGAATCCAAGGGATGCTAACATTTGTTAAGGAAATTTGTAGCGACTTTAAAAGTGACATGAAATCCCAAACTGCAAAGGCATGATTTTCCGTGAAAACCCTTATGTCATCTATGCTGTTGAGATTTTTATATAGTGGGTGGTTTTGAAGTTGATCTCTTAAGCCTTGTATTTCATTTTCGACCTGTTCTATCCTTTTCATTTATTTCTCTATTTGGGGAACTATTTTGTTTCAGTTGATTGCAATATAATATTTTGAAGTATTTAACTACAATAATTGTTGTATTATATTAATTAAAATATTGACGTTATCTAATGCGCAACATATTTGAGACCGACAATTGAACCAATTAGTGTAATGATAAAGAAAACCCTCCAAAAGTTGGCGGGGTCCTTAAAGACCAAAATACCCAATAATACGGTGCCAACGGCTCCAATACCCGTCCAGACTGCATAAGCCGTGCCAATAGGTAGTGTTTGGACTGCTTTTATTAACAGAAGAAAGCTAATGGTAGAGCAAATAAGAAAACCACCGTACCATAAGTACATGTCCGTTCCGGTTGTCTCTTTAGCTTTTGCCAGACAGAAAGCAAAGGCTACTTCAAACAGCCCTGCAATGATAAGCATGATCCAATTCATAAATTATTCGTTTTTACAAGGGAGTATATCTAAATATTTCTCTTTCATTAAATATGAGAAATTACATTTAGCATTTCAGATTTTATAATATCAATATCCGACGCACTTGTACGCCAGTTTACAAAAGAGGCTCTTATGCCAAAGGTATTTTTATATTTTGTAGGAGTCATATATACTAATTCAGATTTATTTAAAGCATTTAAAAAAGAATAAACCTTAGCTTGGCTAGTATCTGATTTGAGAGTGAAACAGACATTGTTTAGCCGCGTTGGCGCAAGAAGTTCAAAGGAATCGTTTTCTTCTATGAAATTGCTAAAAAGTTGAGCCATGTCAACCGCATTTTCTACAATATATCTATATCCTTTTTTACCATATGCCGTAAGAGAAAACCAGGCAGGTAGGGCTCTTAGTCGCCTTGAATTTTCCGGTAAAAAATTGAGATAATTAAAATTTTCTGATGGGTCACCTAAGTAAGGGGCATTGGAGTTTTGAAAAGTTTCCATTTGTAACTTGCTATGCTGTTTCTTTACAAAGAAAACTGCACTGTCATAAGGAACATTTAACCATTTATGACAGTCTACGGTAATACTATCTGCTTTGTCCCAACCTTCCGTTAGATGGTCGTACTTTGGTGAACAAGCGGCAAATCCGCCAAAAGCCCCATCAATATGCCACCAAAAATTATAGTGTTCTTTGAGCTCGGCTATAGCTTTGAAATCGTCAAAATCAGCTGTGTTTACGGTGCCGGCACTAGAGATTAGAATAAACGGATCTCCGTTAAGAATCTCAATATTTTTCTTAAGGTCTTGTATGTCTATCGCTTCACGATTACCTTTTATGGTTTCTATTAAAGTATAGTTTTTGCTGCCAATCCCTAACATAGAAAGGCATTTTAAAGCAGATGAGTGTGGGGTGGCCGATAGAATATTCAGCTTCCCATTTATTCCGTCCTTCGCAAAATCCTGGCCCATTTCTTTTCCTATCCACTGCCGGGCTACTCCTAAGCAGGTAAAATTTGACATTGTAGCACCAGAAACAAATCCGCCTAAAAAATCATTGGGCAATTGAAATAAATCTAACATTAATTGTATGGCAGCATGTTCAATTTGTACCGAAACATCTCCTTGCGAATTTACCGTTTGAGGATTTTGGTCATAAATTGTGGCAAGCCAATCGCCCATGATGGATGCTGGTGTAGTACCGCCCACTACATACCCCAAGTATCTTGGGCCGGAAGCCCCAACAATTTGGCTTTCCCATTTTTCTTTGAATTGTGCCAGTGTTTCCTGTCCACCAATGCCTTCTTCATTAAGGTTCTCATTAGTAATGGGTGGAACAGTTGTAGAAGTCTTTCTTTTATCTAAGTGCTGTAAATATTCAATACCCTTAAGTTTTGCCTTTTCAAGTAACGTTTCAAAATTGATTAGGTCTTCTTTTAAAAAATGCTCCATTTTGAGGTGTAATTATATATCAAAAGTACGCTGACTTAATTTATTTAAAGATGTGGAATGGAAGAAAATACTGTGCCATTAACAGTCACTCATATTAATACCGATTGCTAGTCCACCTTCCGAAGTTTCCTTATACTTGGAGCTCATGTCTTTAGCCGTATTCCACATGGTTTCTACAACCTTGTCCAAAGGCACCTTGGCATCGTTTGGGTCTGAGCCTAAAGCTAGTTCTGCCGCATTGATCGCCTTTATGGCACCCATACTATTGCGTTCTATACAGGGAATTTGTACAAGTCCGCCAATTGGGTCGCACGTGAGTCCTAGGTGATGTTCCATAGCAATTTCTGCAGCCATCAGTACTTGTTCAGGTGTACCGCCCAGCAGCTCGGTAAGAGCGCCGGCCGCCATAGCGCTAGACACACCAATTTCTGCTTGGCAACCACCCATGGCTGCGGAGATAGTGGCGCCCTTTTTAAAGATGCTACCTATTTCGCCAGCAACGAAAAGAAATTTTTTAATGTGCTCAAAATCGGCCTCGTGGTTTTCAATTACTAAATAGTACATGAGCACGGCAGGAATAACTCCGGCACTACCATTTGTGGGAGCGGTTACCACACGGCCCAAAGAAGCGTTCACCTCGTTAACGGCAAGAGCAAAACAACTGACCCATTTTAAAATCTGGCGAAATTTTACCTCGGTATTCCGTATGGTGGTCAACCAAGTTTCGGGAGAATCGTAGCTGGTAGAATTGCCTAAAAGGTTTTTGTTGAGTTCAAAGGCGCGACGGGTAACATTCAATCCGCCAGGGAGTTTACCTTCTGTATGACATCCAATATACATACATTCTAACATAGTGTTCCAAATGTGATGCAGCTTCTGGTCTATTTCGGAATCTGAGCGTAACGAACGTTCGTTTTCAAGGACTATCTCAGAAATACACTTGTTTTCACTTTTGCAATAGGCTAATAGTTCCGTTCCTTTTTGAATAGGATAGGGAAAACTGTCAAAAGTAGCGATGTTACGTTTGGCATTCTTCCGTTCTTTAACAACAACAAAACCGCCACCAATAGAGTAGTAGGTATGCTTTTTAGTCTTTCCGGATTTTAAGATGGCTTCAAATTGTAGTCCGTTGGCGTGAAACTCTAAAAACTTCTTATGGAATAGAATATCATTCTCTGGGTTAAAAGGAATGGATAAAGAATTTCCAAAGTTCAAAACATGGTTTTCTTTAATATCCGCAACAATAGAGTGTATGTGCTCAACAGGAATTTCAACAGGGTCGGTACCGGAAAGCCCTAACATAACGGCATAATCCGTAGCATGGCCTTTGCCTGTCAATGATAAAGAGCCGTACATGTGCACCCTAATACGGGTTACTTCATTAAAAAGTCCAGAACTCTTAAGCTCGGCAATCCATCGTTCAGCGGCACGCCATGGTCCTAAGGTGTGAGAACTGGAAGGACCTACACCAATCTTAAGCATATCAAAAATACTAATAGATTCCATCATAAGCTATAAACTCAATTATGATATAAAGATAGATAAAGCATACTTCTGGCAAAGTCAAAAAGTAAGCTGTAGAAAAACCTATATTTTCAATCTTGTTCATCAAAGTCTCAGGGAAGAAGGTTCCGTTTTTATGCCTATTTCTATAAAGTTGTCGCTTTTTGTATTGAAAAGGAGTGTTTATGGCGTGTTCTTAGCTGCCTGTATATATAGAAATGACATCATGTCAGGTTGCCATTGGTTGGCATATTGTTTGACAATTAGTAATCGATTATAAAAATTAGCACTAATAATTAAAACATATAACATGAGTAAAATTATAGGTATTGACTTGGGTACTACCAACTCCTGTGTTTCCGTTATGGAAGGTAACGAACCGGTAGTGATCCCTAATGCAGAAGGAAAAAGAACAACACCCTCTGTAATTGCATTTGTAGAAGGTGGTGAGATTAAAGTTGGTGATCCGGCAAAGAGACAGGCGGTAACTAACCCTAATAACACTATATATTCTATTAAGCGTTTTATGGGAAACAAATTTTCAGAGTCTAGTAAAGAAGCTGAAAGAGTACCTTATAAAGTAGTAAAAGGTGATAATGACACGCCACGTGTAGATATTGACGGTCGTTTGTATTCACCACAAGAGCTTTCTGCAATGATTCTTCAAAAAATGAAGAAAACTGCAGAAGATTATTTAGGACAAGATGTTAGCCGTGCAGTAATTACTGTACCAGCTTACTTTAACGATGCACAGCGTCAAGCAACCAAAGAAGCAGGTGAGATAGCAGGTCTTACTGTAGAAAGAATTATAAATGAGCCTACCGCTGCTTCTTTAGCTTACGGTATGGACAAGAAAGATACAGATCAGAAAATAGTTGTTTTTGACTTTGGTGGTGGTACACATGATGTGTCTATCTTAGAGTTGGGTGACGGTGTTTTTGAAGTATTATCAACAGATGGTGATACACACTTAGGTGGTGATGACGTTGACCAGAAAATCATTGATTGGTTGGCAGATGAGTTCAATAACGATGAAAGCATCGACTTACGTAAAGATGCTATGGCATTGCAACGTTTGCGTGAGGCTGCTGAGAAAGCAAAAATTGAATTGTCTTCTTCAGCACAAACGGAAATTAACTTACCGTATGTAACGGCTACCGCTTCAGGACCTAAGCATTTGGTTCGTACACTTACTAGAGCCAAGTTTGAGCAATTGATTGAAGATTTAGTAAAACGTACTATTGAGCCTTGCCAGACTGCTCTTAAAGCGGCTGGACTTTCTAAGAGTGATATTGATGAAATTATCTTAGTAGGTGGTTCAACAAGAATACCAGCTGTTGTTGAAGCTGTTGAGAAATTCTTTGGTAAAAAACCTTCTAAAGGGGTTAACCCAGATGAGGTTGTAGCCATTGGAGCAGGTATTCAAGGTGGTGTTCTTACAGGTGATGTAAAAGACGTATTGTTATTAGACGTTACGCCTTTATCTCTAGGTATTGAAACTATGGGTAGTGTAATGACAAAGTTGATTGAAGCGAATACTACGATTCCTACCAAGAAATCACAAGTATTCTCTACAGCAGCAGATAATCAGCCATCAGTTGAGATTCACGTATTACAAGGTGAGCGCCCAATGGCAACTGATAATAAGACAATCGGTCGTTTCCACTTAGATGGTATTCCACCAGCACAAAGAGGTACTCCTCAAATTGAAGTAACCTTTGATATTGATGCGAATGGTATCATTAAAGTTTCTGCAACAGATAAAGCAACGAATAAAACGCAAGACATAAGAATTGAAGCTTCTTCAGGTTTAACAGAAGAAGAAATTCAAAAAATGAAAGCAGAAGCAGAAGCTAATGCTGAATCTGATAAGAAAGCGAAAGAGACTGCTGATAAGTTGAATGAAGCTGACGGAATGATCTTTCAAACGGAAAAGCAATTGAAAGAGTTTGGCGATAAATTATCTGAAGATAAGAAAAAGCCAGTTGAAGAAGCGTTAACCGAATTGAAAGCGGCATACGAGTCTAAAGACCTAGCGGTTATATCTCCAGCTTTAGATAAAATCAATGAAGCTTGGAAGGTTGCATCTGAAGAAATGTACAAAGCACAAGCTGAAGCGCAACAAAATGGTGCGGCTCCTGAAGGTGATACTGCTTCTGCAGAAGAGCCAACAGAAGGTGATAACGTTGAAGATGTAGACTTCGAAGAAGTTAAGTAAACATAGGCGCTTAGCGCTATAAATAATTAAGACCCGCTCAATTTCTATAATTGGGCGGGTTTTTTTCGTTTTATCGATTTGGTACGGCTTTTGTTTTCAGTTGCCAGAATATCAAGTAGTTTTGCAGTATGATAAAAAAATTCTTGTTTGTATGTGTGGTATGGGGAATGTCTTCGATGGTATTTTCTCAAGACATCGAGATTTTTAAAGTATCCGATTTTAATCTGAAGGGAAATGTGAAATCGTGTTTCGTGATTACTGATTACGGTAAAGAGGAATATTATTTTAATTTGGATGGGTTTTTATCAAAGTCCGTTACAAGGTATAATGATACGGACCACGAAACCACCTATTATAAATATGAGAATGGATTTCTAAAAGAACGAAGAGTAGAGAATTACTCAGATGGTGCTTTTGATTACGCCACTTCTATCGCCAGTTTTTATGAAGTTGATACGGTAGGAAGTAAAAAGGTAACCGAAAATATAGTTTCCTACGAAAAGGAGCTCATAGAAAAAAATGTCTATTCGTATGATGATGAAGAAAAGCTAATAAAGCTTGTTCGTACTAACACCAGTGGTATAGACGAGAACAACTTTGAGTATAAAAATACGGACAGTTTAAGTACGGTTGAACAACAAGTGAACGGTGTTATTTTTAAATTAATCACTACCACTCCTTTAAGTGAGAACGGAAAGGAGTTCAAAAAAGTAGTTTCAGAAAACTATATGGAGGGTAACCTCACTTCAAAAACTGTTGAGGTTTTTAATGAGAAAAGTGAATTGACCATGCACAAGGAATCGATGTATGATAGCTCTACCGAAAAATGGATTCCGCAGAATGAAGAACAGTATCAATATGATGAGAATGGCTTCTTATCTACGGTCAAAACACAAAAACGATTTGGCGTTTTAACTCAAGAATATATTTATCAGTTTGATGGTACTCCTGCGAATAATTGGGTAAAAGAAATTATCACACCTAATAATACCTACACTACACGGCGCATAAAGTATTATTCTACTACTGCCACTGTTGAAGTTATAGAAGAAGAGAAAAACTAGAAATTTAAATTCTGGATTTTCAAGAGAGAGGTATTAACAAGAGGAATCTGCAATAATTTTCCATTCGCCATCTATCTTCTTAAAAATAATCATAAAAGTACCATTAGCATCCCCTGCTTCTCGGGTCAAAAAGTACTGTCCCATTACGTAATATGAGTCCTCTGTGATTTTGGTAATCTGGTCTACTTTAAAATTAAGCTTCCCGGTATGAGCCTTGGTAGGGTACCCTTTTTTATAGTTGTCTAAGGTGGTTTGCCAACCCTTGGTAATTTTTCCTCTACTGTAATACGTCAATTCATCAGATTTCCAATAGCCTTGCATGAACTTTTCTAAATTATGGTTAGACCATGCTGTTGCTTGATCGTCCAGTATATTTTGAATGCTTTCAATGTCGCTATCTTGTGCGGTTATAGAGCTAAATGCGAATAAAAAAATTAGTAAGAGTGTCTTTCCACTTTTCATAGGATAACAGGAATTAGGTGAAATGGGAAGATAAAAAAAAGCCTCTTAAAACTACAGAGACTTTTCACTTAAAAATAAACACTAACTTTTAATCTCTAGAAAGAATACTTAAGATATACCAAAATAAAAGCATCAGGCTTGAAAAAAGGCCAAGTGATGCAGCTACATGCTGATTTGAATTATACTTATGAACAAGGTTTGAAGTTTGGTACAAGATAGAACCAGATGCCAATACTACCATGGCAGCACTAAACCAAAGACCCAGGTTGAAACCAAATAGGACACCCGCCACGATTAAACCGAGTGCAATGGCAAATCCAACAGCTAAAATCGATTTAAGAAAAGAAAAATCTTTTCTTGTCAGAAATACTATTGCAGAGAGTCCTGTAAACAATGATAAAGTCATGATTGCAGCTTGATTAAGAATACTCATAGATCCTTCTTTCGTAGCCATAATGGCTATAAATATTAACGGAATGAATATGAATGCTTCTGCAATTACATAAAGTATGAGACCCACATAATGCAGGTTCGTATTCTCGCTCTTAAGGGCAAGACGTTCCGCATAATTCGTGATTAGCATAAATCCACCCAACATTATTAGCCAGCTATAACCGCCAGTAAGGGAAAGCGCGAGATTCAATACAGCTGGTATTTGAAAAAATAAAGTTTCTACAAGAATAAAAAGTAAAACTGCACCCGCTAAGTGCGTATAGATTTTTCTGTAAAAAGATGCGCGTTCAACATCGGTAAGCATACTTACCATTTGGGTATTGGTGGTTTGGTGGTTTTCCATTTTATTGGTTTTTTGATACCAACAAAAGAAAGTAAATTTTAGTGTTTGACTCTTAATTTTGGTTCAATGGTCATATTATTCGATTTTTTGAATAAGGTTTAACAATTATGTTGATAGTCGTGGGATTTGTTATATCTCAAAAGCAACACATATTGTTAAACACATTCTATACCCACTAATTGATAGCTAATTATGACTGATTAATTTCAAGGAAACCTTAGTTTTGTCTGTCGAAAAAAATATCGCCTATTTTTGCGAACAAATGATACAAGAAAAATAATTAACTATAAACTATAAGTATGGCTCAGTATTCAAGAATAGAGGTTGCATCCGTTATGAAAGAAAACGGTATGGTGCCGTTATTTTATCACCCAGATATAGAATTGGGAAAAAAAGTATTAAAAGCATGTTATGATGGTGGCTCGCGTTTAATGGAGTTCACTGCTCGTGGCGATTTCGCTTATGAAGTGTTTTTAGAATTGAATAAATATGCGATAAAAGAACTTCCGGGAATGGTTATGGGTGTAGGTTCTATCACCGATGCAGCTGCTGCAAGTTTATTTATGCAAATGGGTGCGAACTTTATTGTTACTCCATCACTTCGTGAAGATATTGCTATAGCTTGTAACCGAAGAAAAGTACTTTGGTCGCCAGGTTGTGGTTCTTTGGCGGAAATTAACCGTGCGGAAGAAATGGGTTGTGAAATCATTAAACTTTTTCCAGGATCAACTTACGGACCAGGTTATGTAAAGGCTATAAAAGGTCCACAACCATGGACGAGTGTTATGCCAACAGGAGGGGTTAGCACAGATGAGGCTAACTTAAAAGGTTGGTTTGATGCTGGTGTAACCTGTGTAGGTATGGGCTCTCAGCTCATTAGCAAAGATATTCTGGCCAACAAAGATTATGCTGGCCTAGAAAATCGTGTGAGAGAAACCCTGGCGTTGATTAAAACGTTAAGAGCTTAATAGTATTCGAAAAACGCTTTTCGAATTCCTAATTCCAATCCCCGTAATTCTGCTAATCCGCGTAAGCGACCAATAGCTGAGTAACCGGGATTGGTTTTTTTATGGAGGTCATCCAACATTTGGTGACCATGATCAGGCCGCATTGGTATTATGGCATCCTTTCGACCCTCTGTTTTTCTTCTTTTTTCTTCGGATAGAATCAATTTAACCAAATTGTACATAGGTACATCACCTTCTAAGTGGTTGGCTTCATAGAAATTTCCATTTTCATCACGTTTGGTACTTCGCAAATGAATAAAGTGTACACGATCTGCAAATCGCTCAAACATTTTAGGTAAGTCATTATCTGCTCTAGCTCCTAAAGAACCTGTGCAAAAAGTGATTCCATTATTTGTGGACTTTACTTGGTCAAATATATAAGCGTAATCCGCTTCATTCCTCATTATTCTAGGTAATCCTAAAATAGAAAATGGAGGGTCATCTGGGTGAATACACATTAACATTCCATTTTCATCCGCAGTAGGCATAACAGCATTTAAGAAGTGAACGAGATTGTTGCGCATATTATCCTCGTTCATACCCTGATAAGTATCTAGGGTAGCCTGAAACGGACTCAGGTCAAAACCGGTCTTAGGTATATTATAAGTTTCAGATGACCCTGGTAAACCGGCTATAATGGTTTTTACCAGTTTATAGATGTCATCATCGGTCATAGCCGTATAATAGGTTTTTGCGGCTTCAATTTGAGCTTCCGTAAAACTTTTTTCTGCGTTCGGTCTTTTTAAAATAAAAAGGTCAAAAGCAGCAAGCGCGGTGGCATCAAAGAGTAGGGCTTTGGAACCATCGGCCACTTCGTAGTCCAAGCTTGTGCGTGTCCAATCAAGGACAGGCATGAAGTTATAGCATACAACGTTTACACCGCACTGAGCCAGATTTTTTAGACTAATCTTGTAATTTTCAATAAGTTTTTCAAAACCTGCCTGCTGAGTCTTGATACTTTCATGAATAGGAAGGGACTCAACAACGGACCAAACCAAACCATTTTTTTCTAAAAGATTTTTGCGCTCTTGTATTTCTGATATTGACCAAATTTCACCATTGGGTATGTGGTGCAACGCGGTTACAACACCCGTGGCTCCAGCCTGTTTAATATCTTGTAGGCTAACAGGGTCATTGGGCCCATACCATCTCCATGTTTGTTCCATATTAGGTTCTTCTTAATTAGTTAATTATTTTTTGGTTTAAAACTCTGGGATCTTAGACACCGCTAAATGCACTGAATCCACCATCCACAGGAAGGACAATTCCTGTAATAAACTTAGAGGCATCACTACATAAAAATTGAATAGAACCATTAAGTTCGCTAACTTCGCCAAAACGACCCATGGGCGTATTTTTTATAATGGTCTCCCCACGTTCAGTAAAAGAACCATCTTCATTGGTAAGCAGCGCTTTGTTCTGTTTTCCGATAAAGAACCCAGGAGCAATAGCGTTAACACGTATGCCGCTACCAAACTTGGTAGCCATTTCAACAGACATCCATCTGGTGAAGTTTTCCATAGCAGCTTTAGAAGCAGAGTATCCCGCAACTCTTGTAATAACACGATCTGCCGCCATAGAAGAATAATTAATGATAACGCCCTCTTTCTGTTCGGACATAACTTTACCAAAAATTAAGGAAGGAATAAGGGTACCGTTAAGATTAAGTTCGGTAACCTTATTAAAGTCGTCAATCTTGATATCAAAAATGGTCTGTCCGGGAGCAACTGTTGCACCAGGTAAGTTGCCGCCTGCAATATTTAGAAGAATATCTATTCTGCCAAAATCTAACAAAATTTCGTTTTTAGCATTTTCTAAAGAGTTCTCACTCAATATATCGGCTTCATATGCTTTAGCGTGTCCGCCCACGGTTTTAATTTCATCTAAAAGCGATTGTACAGAAGTCCGCTTACGAGTCAATAAAGCCAATTTAGCTCCAGACTTAGCTAGACTTTTGGCAACACTTCCCGCTAAAGCTCCACTTGCTCCAGTAATGACTGCAATTTTATTTTCTATGTTGAACATTGTTTCAGTTTAAATTAAAAGCACAAGATAAAACAATCTAACCGATTACCTATAATATAGGCTTGTCTTAAATATTATTGTGGGGAGGGTTGGCTGGGCAGACAAATGGTTAATCTGAAAGTTAAAGGCTTTATTACAATTTTTTTCAAAAAGCAATAAGAATAGGGATTTTCTGACACCATATCAGTTTACAGACCCATTATTGTGTAATAAGTACACTTATTTATGAAGGTGTGACCATTTGTTGCGTTGATCTGACCATTTGTTCTTAAGGAATTGTTAAATAAACATGATTTTTGAGAAACTTAAATAAATGTTAACAGCTCAATTAAACTCACAAACTTATGAATGGAACTAAAATTAAAATTAAGAACAGGCAAACCCACAGGTATCTGTCGGGTTTGCTTTGGCTTTTAGCCATTGCTTTTGGACATGCTCAAGAGATATCTGTAAGCGGTACGGTATCGGATGATTCGGGTATACCGCTGGCAGGGGCTAATGTTCTTGTCAAAGGAACTACGAGTGGTACGCAAACAGATTTTGATGGGAATTATACTATTTCCGCAGAGGGTAATGCTACATTGGTATTTAGTTATATAGGATTTACTAAGCAAGAAGTAGCGGTTGATGGACAAACAACGGTTAATGCTACTTTAGCGGAAGATGCCAGTCAATTAGAAGAGGTTGTTGTAATTGGTTATGGTTCTCAGAAAAAGTCAGATTTGACTGGGGCGGTAAGTACTGTAGACAGCGAGGAAATAAATAAATTTACTTATAATGATGCTGCTCAGGCTATTCAAGGTCGTACAGCGGGTGTGAGAGTAGAGGCTAATGGAGGTTCTCCCGGTGCAAATGCCCTGGTCACCATCCGTGGCTCCAGTACCTTGTCAGATGCAGGTCCATTATATGTAATTGATGGTATGCTTACTGGAGACATGACGTCGTTGAACCCAGGTGACATAGAAAGTATTTCCGTATTAAAGGATGCTTCTGCCAGTGCTATTTACGGTTCTAGGGCAGCTAATGGTGTAATCATTGTTACAACAAAGAAAGGTACCCAAGGGGGTATAAAAGTAGATTTAGATTATAGTTATGGTCTTCAGTCTTCAGTAAAAAATATTGACTGGGCAAATGCAAGAGACTATGCAACTATTGTTAACGCTGCTAGAGATAACGATGGGAATGCAAGGTTTCCCGCTAATGATACTCAGTTCAATCCAAATGTTGACAGTGATATTCAAAAGGAATCACTACGTACTGCTGGCGTAATGAATGCCAATGCAAGAATTTATGGTGGTACTGAAAATAGTACCTATAGCCTTTCTATGAACCATTACGATCAAGAAGGTATTGTAAAGCAGTCTGACTATAAAAGAACGACTGCGAGAATCAACGCTACCTTGACTAAAGGAAGATTTAAATTGGAAAACACGGTAGGTTTAACACGTTCCGTAGATAATCCTAATCCTTACTTTAACAAGGAGAGAGATTTGGTTCCTACGATTTCCATATATGATTCTGAAGGTAACTTTAGTGCTACTGATCAGCCTGCAGATGTTGCAGTCGGTGCTTTTTATGGTGTTGGAAATGTAGGTAATTCTTTAGGTTTGGCAACTGTTGAAGATAGAACAGTTACTAGAAATAGTATACTAGGTAATATAGCTGGGTCGTTTGAAATTATAGATGGCCTTACCTATAAATTGAATTTAGGTTTGGATTACTATGCAGATAACAATTATAGGTTTACACCAACTTATGTTTTTAATACAGCAACGTTTGGTAACAACCAATTTGCTGAATTAGCCGAAACGAATACAAACTTTCTTTCAACCTTAATTGAACATACTTTAACGTACAGTAAGGAGTTCAATAAACATAATATAAATTTTGTAGCTGGTTATACGGATCAAGTTTCAAATACAAGGTCTCTTGGTGCTTTGGCCAGAAAATTTCCTTCTAACGATGTGCGTGTAGCTTCTGCTGCTGAAGATAAAGTTAATTTCCCATCGCAAGATTTAACTAAGACTATTCAGAGTTACTTTGGTAGGTTGAGTTATGCTTATGATAGCAGGTACTTGTTAACGGCTACCATACGTAGAGATGGTTCTTCATTGTTCAAAGAAGATCTTAGATGGGGTACTTTTCCTTCATTTGCTATAGGTTGGAATTTAGGTAATGAAAGTTTTATGGAAAACTTTACAGCCATTACTGATATAAAAATTCGAGCAAGTTATGGTGAAGTTGGGTCGGATAACGTTCCAATCTATTCATTAAGTCCAGAATTGAACCTTAATAGTGAATATCCAATAGGTGAAAGCCAAGAGAGAGCTACTGGGTATTCAATTACTAAGGGTATTAATGACCAGATAACTTGGGAAACCAGTAAAACAACAGATATAGGTTTAGAGTTTAGAGCGCTAAACCAAAAATTGAGCATTACAATGGATTATTTTCAAAAAAAATCAGAAGATGTTCTTGTTGAGCTTGGCTTGCCATTATATACTGGTTTTGGAAATAGAGTTCCTTTTAATACGGCCAGTATAGAAAATGAAGGTTTTGAATTCTTAGCGAATTATTCCGATAGCCTTAGTGAGGATTTTTCATTCAGCATTAGTGGAAACTTTACGACTCTTAATAATGAGGTTACGGCATTAGGTGACGCCACGCCAATAATTGAAGGACAATTTACATCTAACGGACTAAGAGGAACTAAAACGGATGTTGGTCAGCCTGTATCTTCTTTTTACGGATATATAGTTGATGGTATTTATCAAACAGACGCAGAGGCTTTGGCGGCAAATGATAATAACAACCCACAGGCAGGAGATTTGAAGTTTAGAGATATTGCCGGCCCTGATGGTTCGGGACCTGATGGTATTGTAGATGAGAACGACCAAACGTTTTTAGGTAATCCAGCTCCTAATTTTGAGTATGGTTTAAACATTTCTGCATCATATAAAAATTTCGATTTAAGTCTTTTCTTTAACGGAGTTTCAGGTAACAAGATATTAAACGGAAACAAGTATAGAGGGTATTTTGATACAGAAGGACCTTATCTTACGGATGCTTTAAGAGCTTGGACACCTACAAATACGAATACAAATATTCCTAGAAGTACACAGTCGGATCCTGGTTTTAATAGAAGACCATCAGATTTTTATTTAGAAAATGGAGCTTATTTTAGACTGAAAAATATGCAACTAGGGTATACTATTCCATCAGAAATATCTGAAAAAATGAAGATGACCAAATTAAGGATATATGGTTCTGCTACTAATCTGTTCACAATTACGGATTATACAGGCTATTACCCTGAAGTAGGTAGAAATACAAGGTCTTCAAGAAGAATTTTTAGCTCGGGTGTAGATGAAAGTGCTTACCCAACAGCAAGAACTATTCAACTGGGAGTACAGGTTTCATTTTAATTCTAACAAAAAAAGACATGAAAAATAAAATAATATCAAAAAGTCTATTGGCTGCACTGGTATTGCTGTTAGTGATATCATATAGTTGTAGAAAAGACATATTAGAGCAAGAAAATCCAAACGCGGTAACACCGCAATCATTTTGGAAAACAGAGGATGACGCCAACAAAGGCATCATTGGAGCTTACAGTCCGTTTACCCATATTTGGTACTATACCCGTTTTGAAGTTTTTCTTTCGGATTATAGAGATGATGTCGTAAATGCATTCGCAACATCAGAGCGTACTGCTGCCGGCTCTTTTAATGGAATTCCACAAAGTAATGGTGCATTTTGGGTATGGAGTGCTATGTATCAAGGAGTAACCCGAGCCAACGAAGTGTTGGCCAATGTTCCCGATATAGAAATGGATGCTACGGCCAAAGAAAATATATTGGGCGAAGCCTATTTTATTCGTGCTTATAACTACTTTAACCTTGTAAACGGTTGGTTAAATGTGCCGCTTATTACGGAACCGATTTCAGATTTGGAAGACCCTAAGTCTGTTCCGCAAGCGGATCCAGCTGACGTTTGGGCTCAAATAGAAAAAGATTTAATTGAAGCACAAAAATTAGCTCCTGAATCTTGGCCAGCAGCAATGGAAGGAAGAATTACTTCTGGAACGGCCACTGGTTTATTAGGGAAGGTATATTTGTACCAGAAAAAATATGCAGAAGCAAAAGCAGAATTTGCTAAGGTAATGGATGGAAGGTATGAGTTGATGGAGAATTATGCAGACAATTTCACAGAAGCTTCAGAGAATAATAAAGAGTCATTGTTTGAGGTTCAATTGGTTAATGATGGTAATACCGGTTGGGGTGGAGATGATCCAGGAAAAGGAAAAGGCGCAGCTTTTCACCCGGATATAGCTCCAAGAGGTTTTACAGGTCAGGATGGAATGCGTATCAATAACTGGGTACTTGATTTATTTTTGGATGAGAGAACGATTAATGACGAAATTGATCCAAGAACCTACACTACTTTATTCTTTAATTCGGACGAGACTACTACGTATCAAGGAGAGACTTTAGCATCCAGAACTTATGGGGATAAGAGCTACCAAGAAGTTTTTGAAGGTCAAGATTTAGTATGGGGTAATAAGTGGTTAGATATAACTTTTGATGACAAAACGGGGTCGCAAGATAATGGATGGCATCAATCTGGTAATAACTTACGATTACTTCGCTATGCAGATGTACTACTAATGTTCGCAGAGGCAGAGTTTATGCTTAATGGCTCTACTGCAACGGCGTTAGATGCTATAAATGAAGTTAGAGCAAGAGTAGATATGCCTGCTTTAACTAGTATTACTATGCAAGACATTGAAGATGAAAGGGTAAAAGAACTTTCTTTGGAACGTACAAGATATTTTGATATTCTTAGATGGGGTAAAGTAGAAGAGTACATTGTAAACAAACCTGAGTTGAAATCAGAGAGTGCGGGTACAAGTTCGTATAGGCCGGGTAGGGAGTATATTGCAATTCCTCAAAATGAAATTGATGCTAATCCGGTATTTAAACAAAATCCGGGGTATTAAAATAACTTATTTTATTTTTGAAAGGAACCATTGTAAGATGGTTCCTTTTTGTTTAAATTGAATTCTAGAAACTATATAGATTGAAAAAACTAATTTTTATCTCAGCCCTTATTTTCCTGACTTCATGCAGCAATCAGGAAAAAAAAATGGAATTGATTTCAGCCAATGATTCAGGCATCGATTTTTCTAACACTATAGATGAAACAAGTAAATTACATTATTTTAGTTTTCCATATATCTACATTGGCGGTGGGGTTGGAGTTGGTGATTTTGACAACGATGGGTTGAACGATATTTTTTTTGCGGGAAACATGGTTTCTTCAAAACTATATAAAAACAAAGGAGAATTCAAATTTGACGATGTTACGGATACATCTGGTATAACCGGTCAATATTGGGCAAACGGAGTTTCTGTAGTTGATGTAAATCAAGATGGCTTATTAGATATATATGTTTCTGTAGGAGGATTTGCAAAAGGACCAGAAAGAGAAAATAAGCTTTTTATAAATAACGGCGACTTTACGTTTGTAGAAAGGGCAAAAAGCTACGGTATTGCAGATTCTGGACATTCTACACAATCAGCTTTTTTTGATTATGATAGAGATGGTGATTTAGACTTGTATGTCATGACACATGCCAATGAATCTCCTAAAGAGATAGAGAAACTATACACTAAAATAGATGGTTCCGGTCCTAGCACGGATCGACTATATGAGAATAAAGGACTAGGTACGGATGGGCATCCTATTTTTGAAAATGTTTCCAAAAAAGCGGGTGTTTTAATTGAAGGATACGGTCTGGGTTTAGCTATTTCAGATATAAATCAAGATGGTTGGCCAGATATTTATGTGGCTAACGATTTTGTGGCTAATGACTTATTATATATAAATAATCAAAACGGTACGTTTACGAACAGACTTCCTGAGTATGTTCAGCATACTTCAAGAAATGGTATGGGTATAGATATTTCTGATATTAATAATGACGCTCTACCAGATATTTTAGTCATGGATATGCTTCCTGAAATAAATAAGAGGCAAAAAACTATGACTGCTAGTATGAATCATGAACATTTTAAGCAAACGTTACGAGAAGGTTTTTCGCCACAGTTCATTAGAAATACGTTACAGTTAAACCAAGGAAAGGATTTAGAAGGAAAGCCAATGTTTAGTGAAATTGGCAGATATTCAGGTTTGCATCAGACAGATTGGAGTTGGTCTCCGCTGATTGCTGATTTTAATAATGATGGTCAGAAAGATGTGTATATAACTAACGGTTTTAGAAGAGATATCACTAATCATGACTTTACGGAGTATTCAAGTCAAGCAGACATATTCAAGAAGGGTAAATTGTCTGAAGATAAGTTAGTAGAGCGGTTAAGAATTTTGGACAGTATTTTTCTGCCTAATTATATTTTTTCTAACGACGGAAAACTAAAATTTAAGGACGAGACCCAATCATGGGGAATGGACCAAGCCTCTTTATCCAATGGAGCTGTATATGCAGATTTTGATAATGATGGAGATTTAGACTTAGTCGTTAATAATATTAATTCGCCCGCTTTTATTTATAGAAATAATTTTGATAAGAATAGAGAGAATCATTTTATAGAAGTTAAATTAAAGGGGAGTCAGGGAAATTTAAACGGTATAGGAACTAAGCTTACGGCTTACTTGCCTAATGGAGAACAACAGTATTATGACTATAGTCCGGTAAAAGGTTATATGTCTTCAACAAATACTAACATTCATATTGGATTAGGGAGCACGGCTATAATTGATTCTTTAAGGGTTGGTTGGTTAGATGGGGCAGAACAAGTACTAACTAATTTGAAGGTAGATACTTTGTATACTATTCAATATGATAAAGCTAAAACAAAAGTCAAGAATGACAGCATCAATGTTGTCTCCAAAAATTATCTTCTTACAGAAATATTAAACGATAAGGTATTGGATTATTCCCATGAAGAAAATGACAATAGTGACTTTAGGGGAGAGCCCTTGTTATTGCATTTAAATGACTTTAATGGTCCAGGGATTGCCACAGGAGATATAAACGGAGATGGTAGGAAGGATTTATATATTGGAGGGGCAAGGAATTATAAAGGTAAAATATTTCTCCAGAATGTAAATGGCACTTTTGATTCTATAAGTCTTCCCGGCTCGGAAAAATACGAAGATCTTGGCGCTCTTTTCTTTGATGCAGATGGAGATGATGATTTAGATTTGTATGTTGTTAGTGGAGGTAGTTCCGTTAAATATTTTGAGAAGGGACATTACCAAGACAGACTATATACTAATAAAGGAAATGACATTTTTGAACATGAAATAGAGGCTCTACCAGAAATAAAGGCTAGTGGGTCTTGTGTTGTGGCTGCAGATTTTGATTCTGATGGAGATTTAGATTTATTTGTTGGAGGTATGATTGTTCCGGGTAGTTTTCCCAATACACCAAACAGTTATCTTTTAGAGAATGAGAACGGAAAGTTTGTTGATGTTACAGAAAAGAAAGCAAAAAGTCTTCAAACAATCGGTTTAGTAAGCTCTGCATTATGGACAGATTATGACAATGATGATGATTTGGATTTGATGGTAGCGGGGGAGTGGATGCCTATTACTTTATTCGAAAATAATAACGGTATTTTAAACAAAGTATCTAAAAACGGACTTGAAAATTTTAATGGGTTTTGGAATAGTTTAGTAGGTAAAGATTTTGATCATGATGGAGATATAGATTATATAGCAGGTAACCATGGTGAGAATACAGCCTTTAAGGTAAGTGAGAACGAGCCAATGCGAGTTTATGCAAAGGATTTTGATTTAAATTCAAGTGTAGACCCAATAATCACAAGATATATAAAAGGTAAGGAGGTTCCTTTGGCACCTAGAGGAGAACTGGCAAAACAATTGGTTTCCATAAAAAGGATATTCCCAACTTATGATCAGTTTGCGGAAGCAGAAATTAATGACATACTTATAGAATTAGACACTACTAAAATGCAAGTTTTGGAAGTTAACTACCTTAGCTCTAGTTATATTGAAAATTTAGGCAACGGTAGTTTTTCAATCACTCCTTTAGCACAAAGGGCTCAGTTTTCACCACTGTTTGGGCTAGCAACAGGAGATTTTAATTTTGATGGATTTGATGATGTGATCGGAGTAGGAAACTATTATCCTACGGAGGTCATTTCTGGTTGGTATGATGCCGGAAAAGGTGTAATTTTAAAAGGTAACAATCAGGGTGATTTTACTCCCATTTTACATTCTCAAACAGGTTTTAAAGTAGAGAAAGATGCCCGTGCTTTGGTGAATTTACCTCTAAATGATTCAACCATGCTTTGGGTGGCATCTGTAAATTCTAACAAAACAAAAAGATTCAGTCAAAAACTAGAATCACGAGTTATTGAATTAATGCCTGGAGAAGTTAATGCTAAAATCTATTTTAAAAATGGAAAAATGGCGAAGCAGGAATATTACTTTGGAGCTGGTTATTTATCACAGGCATCAAATATAATTCAGGTTCATGACTCCATGGATAAGATCATAATTTACAACAAAGATGGTATAAGTAGAGAGGTTGTCTTAAGTAAAATGAAGTAAGAAAGGCATAAGCACAGAAACACCAAGATGAAGAATAAACTTTTTGATTATACACTTATAATTGCTGGGGCTTTATTTACCATTTTCGGAAGTGCCCAAAACCACATCAACTTTAAACATATTACCACGAGTGATGGGCTTTCACAAAGTGATATTAATGCTATTTATCAGGACAAACACGGGTTTATGTGGTTTGGAACGCATGATGGACTCAATAAGTATGATGGTTATAAGTTTACCGTACACAACCCTAGTATCAATAAACCACACGAAATAAACAGTAATCTAATCTCTGCAATAAACGGGGATGAAGAAGGTAACCTATGGATAGGTACTACGGGAAGTGGAGTCAACTTTTACAATGTAGCTACAGGTGCTTTTACTTCGTATACGCATAACGAAGAGAATGCCTCAAGTATAATAGGTAATCATGTTACAGCCTTATATAAGGATAGTAAAAATCGTTTATGGATTGGTGTTCGTGATGGTCTGGATATGGTAGATCTTACTGTTTCATCCGAAAACGTAGAATTTCAGCATTTTAGTTCAGAGCAAGATCCTTTTATTATAGGTTGGGACGGTAGCTCTATCTATTCCATTTATGAAGATAAGAATGGGCAAATTCTAGTTGGTGGAGCCACTGGTCTTTTTAAGTTGAAAAAGGATCCTAATGGCAAGGATTATTTTGGGAATGTTAATAAATCTGTAGGGCTTCCAGATTGCATAGTTAGGAGTATTACCGAAGATAATTTGGGTAGACTAATGATAGCAACAAATTTAGGTTTGTTTTGTCAAGTTAAAGGAAAAGGCAGAGAACTTGTAAAAGTGTATGATACAAATTTTAATAGTATTCTAATAGATAATAATAATCGTCTTTGGGCCGGTTCCAATGAAGGTTTGTTTTATTTTGAAAATACCTCTCTTGATAAAATACCACAATTTGTTAAGCGCTTTACCTATGACTCCAGAGATGTTGGTAGTATAAGTAAGAACATAATAAAATCACTGTACCTAGATAATACTGGTATTGTATGGATTGGTACCAATGGAGGAGGGATCAATACTTTTGATCCAGGAAAAAAACCTTTCTTGAATGTTAGAAACACTCCTAATCCCCAAAGCCTGAGTTATGATAAAATCAGGGCAATGTATGAGGATAGTAATGGAACGGTATGGGTTGGTACAGAAGGTGGCGGACTCAATATGCAACTTAAAAAAGATGATGATGGCAACTATAATAAGTTTCAACATTTTCCTTTGATACCAAGGACATTTGCTATTACCGAAACAAATATAGATAACAAAAAAACTTTGATTATTGGTGCAGAAGGCACGCCAGGCTTGTATGTGTTGGATATTAGTAACCCAAACAATGTAAAGGAATCAGATTTAGTTCCTCAAGGCTTAATGGGAGGAGTGTTTAGTCTGTTGAATGACTCTAAGGGAAACATTTGGATTGGTACTTATACCTCAGGTATACATAGATGGATAAAAAAAGAAGATGGTAAAGGTTTTGCTAAATCAACCTTTAAAAGTTATCCTAAGCAACCTAACGCATTGCCTAGTAATATCATCCGGGATATTCTTGAAGACACAGAGGGTAATATTTGGTTTGCTACGGGAGATGGTCTTACTAAGGTAAATGCAATTGAGAGGTATAAGAAACAACCAAAGTTTAAGACTTATAAAAAAGACACTAAAGATCAAGGGGCGTTAAGCCATAATTACATACTATCGCTATATCAAAGTACGGAAGGAGAATTATGGGTAGGTACTTTTGGAGGAGGTCTTAATAAATATATACCCGGTAAAGATGGGGAGGAAGGTAGTTTTATTTCTTATTCTGGTCGTGATGGTTTACCAAATAACGTAATTAAAGGTATTTTAGAAGATTCTCAAGGAAATCTTTGGTTATCTACCAATATGGGGCTATCAAAATTTAACCCTAAGAACGAGACTTTTAAAAATTACAATGAGAGTGATGGTCTGCAGGATAATGAATTTCAGGAACTGGCGTGTGTAAAACGGTCTGATGGTGAAATGCTTTTTGGAGGAATAAACGGTTTTAATGCTTTTTATCCAGAAGAGATAAACGATAATATGCAACCTGCAGAAACGGTTATCACAGATTTATTAATCTCCAATAGGTCTGTTAGGATTGGAGAAAAAATAAATGACAATGTTATTCTAGAAAAAAACAGCAATAAAGTTGATAATGTTCGCTTAAATTATAAACAGAATAATTTTTCTTTTGAATTTGCAGCTCTACACTATGCCGCGCCTTCAAAGAATCAATTTGCTTACATGTTAAAAGGTTTTGATAATGACTGGATACAAACCAATTCTAGTAAGCGTTTTGCTACATATACCAACTTAGGACCAGGAGAATATACGTTTAAAGTAAAAGCCTCTAACAATGATGGTTTATGGGATGAATCTCCTTCTGAAATAAACATTACTATTACTCCTCCCATTTGGCAAACATCTGCGGCCTACCTTTTTTATGGTTTTCTTGTTTTAGGTGTTTTATGGCTGTTCTGGAGGTATACTTTTATTAGAACCAGTAAAAAGCATCAACTGGAACTGGATCATCTTGAAAAAGAGAAGTCAGAAGAAATGCAGCGTGTTAAATTGGAGTTTTTTACCAATATTTCACATGAGTTTAGGACTCCGCTTACCTTAATCAAAGGTCCACTGGAATATTTACGGAAAGACGGTTTTAAAGTAAGCCAAACCAAAGTTCAAGAACAGTACAATATTATGTACAAGAATACCAATTATCTTCTAAAGCTAGTAAATCAGTTATTAGATTTTAGGAAGATAGATCAAGGAAAAATGCACTTAGTTGTACGTAATAGTGATATTGTAGAATTTATTCAAGAAGTGGGGCAGCCTTTTCAGTTTTTGGCGCACAAGCAAAATGTAGACTTCACTATTACATCTTCAGAGGATACTATTATCTCATGGTTTGACCATGATGCGTTAGAAAAAATAATGAATAACCTTCTTTCTAATGCATTCAAATATACACCGGATGGTGGCCATATTGCGGTAAGCATTTCAATAGAGAAAGCAGGAAATCATGAGGATACATCTAGAAATGTAGTTATCAAAGTAAGGGATTCAGGCTCTGGAATAGCAAAAAACAGAGTGAATACAATTTTTGAAAGGTTCAACACTCAGGATAAGAAAGATAGAAGAAACCTGCAGGGAGCTGGCATTGGTTTGTCGTTTACCAAAAACCTAATAGAATTACATCAAGGTTCTATTGTGGTTAAAAGTAAACCGAATAAGGGAACTGATTTTGTGGTAAAATTACCAATGGAAAAGGAGAAATTTGCACACATTCCGGAGGTTAGTATCAAAGAGGTATCAGAAAGTGACTTTCTAGTCCGTTCTTCGGAGACCGAGTCTTTTGCTATTGGTATAAATGATGAAATTCTTGACGAGGACGTTTCTAAATCAAGACCTAAACTTCCTATTTTACTTAGTGTTGATGATAATGCGGACATTCGTACATTGGTAAAGCAAGCCTTAGATAGTGAGTATGTAATTTATGAAGCAGAAAATGGTAAACAAGCATTGAAAATGGCAAAAAGCCTAATGCCCAATATCATCCTAACAGATATTTTGATGCCCATAATGAACGGTACTGAGTTTTGTGAAAAACTAAAGAAAGATAAAGAAACAAGTCACATTCCAGTGGTCATGCTAACTGCAAAGGCTTCCGAAGAAAGTGAAATTGAAAATTTAAAGTTAGGAGTTGAAGGCTATATTAGAAAACCTTTTGATATGGAGTTACTTCAGCTTACATTAAGTAATATTTTAAAGCAAAGGGATCAGCTTAGGAAGCAATTCACTCGCAATATAACCCTACAACCTACGGAGATTGCCGTAACTTCGGTAGATGAATCTTTTCTGCAAACAGCTATTGAAATAGTAGAAAAGCACATGATGAATACAGATTTTAATGTAGAAATGCTGGTGAAGGAAATGGGGTATAGTCGTAGTAATCTTTATATGAAGTTTAAAGAGATTACCGGTCTTTCTTCTAGTGAGTTTATTAGAAATATACGCCTTAAAAGAGCCGTACAACTTTTTGAACAAAGTGATCTATCCGTTAAGGAAATCATGTATAAGACGGGTTTTAATACTGCATCTTATTTCTCAAAATGTTTTAAGAAACAGTTTGGGGTAATACCTAGTGAATATGTTGCCAAACTAAAAGAAAAAAAGACAACCTCTTAGATTGATCCAATGAAAATAAATCAACTTATCAAATTTTGCCTGCTGGTCTGTATAGTAGCATTTGTCTCTTGTGGACAGCAAAAGAAAACAGAAACAGGAAACGTTCCGGTTTTAATACCAGACGATAAAAAACCAAATGTAATCATTGTTTTTACGGATGATCAGGGTTACGGAGATTTAGCTTCTCATGGCAATTCAATATTAAAAACACCAAACCTTACTGCTTTTGGTAAAGAAGCTTTAGAGCTTACCAATTTTCATGTAGGGACAACTTGTGCTCCTAGTCGCGCGGGACTTATGACAGGGCGTAATGGCAATAGGAACAATGCATGGCATACTATTGCTGGTTGTTCTATTTTACTGCAAGATGAAAAAACCATAGCAGAGGTTTTTGAAGAAGACGGTTATAAAACGGCTATGTTCGGTAAGTGGCATTTGGGAGATAATTACCCATATAGACCATTTGATAGAGGTTTTCAAGAAACACTTTATAATGGTGGAGGCGGAGTTCAGCAGACACCAGATTACTGGAACAATACTTATTTTAACGATACCTATTTTAGAAATGGGGAACCGGAAAAAGTAGAAGGGTACGCTACGGATGTATGGGTCAATGAAGCAATTAAATACGTACAACGAAAAAAAGAGGAACCTTTTTTCTTGTACCTGCCGCTTAATGCAGCCCATTCGCCGTTTAATGTACCAGAGTCATATGCTAAGATGTATGAAAATGCAACATTAACGGATGTTCAGAAGCGTTTTTATGGTATGATTACCAATATTGATGAGAACTTTGGAAAGTTGATTTCATTTTTGAAAGACGAAAAATTATTCGATAATACCATAATTATTTTCACTACAGATAATGGTACGGCAGCAGGTATTAAAACGAATAAAGATGGAAGTATTTCGGGTTACAATGCCGGTTTACGAGGTACTAAAGGGAGTCATTATGACGGAGGACATAAAGTGCCGTTTTTCATCAGTTGGCCAGATGGAAAAATTGAAAAAGGTTCAACAAGCAATGAACTGGTGGCCAATGTAGATTTGCTCCCAACGTTGAGCAAGATGGCCGGAATTGAATTCAATTCTGAAAAACCTTTGGATGGAAGTGATATGACATCGGTACTTTTGAAAAAGGCAAAAGACAGTACACGTATGTTGGTCATTGATACACAACGAGGCCAATGGCCCGAAAAAGGAAAAAACAGTTGTGTAATGAGTACGGAATGGCGACTTATAGATGGTAAAGAGTTGTATAATATAGTTGATGACCCTGGACAAAAAAATGATGTTGCTGAACAACACCCGGATAAGGTAAAAAAAATGCAACAGTTTTATGATCAGTGGTGGTCCAGTATAGAACCGGAAATGAGATATGCCGAAATTCCTTTAGGCCACGAAAAGGCTAATCCGGTAACCATTACGGTTCACGATATGCATACAAAAGATAACATACCATGGAACCAAGTGCAAATTCGTCAAGGAGAGTATGCCCCAGATGGTTATTATAGTGTGAATATTGTTGAAGATGGTAATTATCAATTTAAATTATATAGATATGCGCCGGAATCAGGTTTGTCATTAAATGCTGCAGCAGATGAAATTATCGGTTCTTACACAGTTGATCAATTACCAGTAGGCAGAAGTGTTGTTGTAGAGAGGGCAGAAGTAAAGCTAGGAGATACTTTACTGCAAGCAAAAGCTAATGTAGATAAGCCTTATATAGAGTTGAATGGAAATTTTAAGAAGGGGAGTTATAAACTTCATAGTGATTTTTTTACTTCTAAAGGGACGAAAATGCCTGCATATTATATAGTAATCGATAAAAAAGGGAATTCATGAAAAAGACCAAATCGAATATTGAAGCAAAACAAAGTTTAAAAGCATCGTTGTCTCGAAGATCGTTTATGTCCAAGACTGTTTTAGCGGCTGGGGCAATTAGTATTGTTCCTCGTCATGTATTAGGTAAAGGTTTTGTAGCTCCTAGTGACAAGGTTAATTTAGGTTACATTGGTTTGGGTAAACAAAGTATAACCCTCTCCAATGCTTTTCTTGCGAATACAGATGAAGCTCAAATCGTTGCAGGATCTGATGTGTGGACTACCAAAAACGAGTGGTTTAAGGCTCATGTAAATAAATTATATGCCGATAAAAGAAATCAAAAGGAGTATAACGGACTGACCGTTACGGGCAATTATCTTGAGGTTTTAGATAGAGATGATATTGATGCAGTTATTGTTGCCACACCTGATCATTGGCATGCCATACAGGCCATTGGTGCAATGGAAGCTGGTAAACACGTGTATTGTGAAAAACCTTTGACTCTTAAAATTCAAGAGGGAATTGATATGGTGAAGACCGTTAAAAAAACAGGTAAGGTTCTTCAGACCGGAAGCATGCAACGTTCGTGGGCAACTTTTCAAAAGGCTACCGAAATGGTGCGGAACGGACATTTAGGTGATATCAAAAAAGTGCTTGTTAATGTGGGCGACCCCGCAATTCCATTTAACATGAAATCAGAACCAATACCATCTCAAGTAGATTGGAACCAATGGTGTGGCCCAGCACCTATGTTACCTTATAACGAAAGATTATCTCCTTCTGAAAGTGCGGCGTTTTTCCCAGACTGGAGGCTCTTTAGTGAGACTGGAGGTGGAATTTTAACAGATTGGGGTGCCCACATGTTTGATATTGCGCAATGGGGGCTAGGCATGGACCGTTCTGGTCCTGTGAAGTTTGTACCTCCCACAGATAAGAATGCCGTACGCGGAATGCAAATGTTTTATGAAAACGGAATTGAAATGGTCCATGAAGATTTTGGTAGGGGATGGGGTGTTCGCTTTATCGGAACTAAAGGTAATCTTGATATCAGCAGAAGCTATCTTGAAACAGACCCTGCTAGTATTTTAAAATCTCAGGTAACGGATAAAGAGGGCCTAAAATCTAGAGGTAATCATTATCAGAATTGGATAGATGCCATTAAGAACGATACTCCGCTTATCTCAGATGTAGAAATTGGTCATCGTTCTGCTACGGTCGGAAATATTTGTAATATAGGCTATCAATTAGGACGTACTTTAGAGTGGGATCCTAAAAAAGAAAAATTTATTGGTGATAGTGAAGCTAATAAAATGAAAAGTAGAAAAAGTAGAAAATACTAAAAATTAACCTCCGGGCCTTTCTTTTCGGAAGGCTCCGGGAGTTATTCCATTTTTAATTTTAAACATTCGGGATAAATAAGAAATCGTTCCCATCCCTGTTTTTCCTGCTATCTCGGCTAATGTATTGTTTGTGGTTAGGAGCAGGGTTTCCGATCTTTCCAAACGTACGGTCTGTATGTACTTACTGGGGCGTATTCCAAACTTTTGTTGAAATACCCGTGAAAAATGGTCGGCGCTCAAGTTACTATGTGCGGCTAAGTCTGCTACCGTAAGGGGTTCATGAAGGTGTTCTTTTATGTAGCTGAGGATTTCGTGAAAATCATTCCTAATATTTAGTTTAAAACTTTTACTGTTTTGTACAAATGAAGAGAACAGAAGTTGCAGCAGGGCATGGGTTTCTATAAATGACTTAGCAGATAAAAGCTCGTTTTTCTTTTCAGTTTCAGCCATAAACTTTCGGTTGTCATAGATACTGGGGTCGTCTTCCGTCAAGTATCGCTTAGGGTGTAGATGTATGAGTTTTTTAAAATAAATAAAAACTTGCTCATCTGCCTCAAGGTCATATTTAAAATCTTTCATGTCATAAATAGAAAGTCGGTCACCTACTTCTTCGGTAAAGTGAATGTAGTACAGCTCCAAATGGTCTTGACATTGATAGCGGCTATAGGTAAAGCTAGGTATAAGGTAAATGTGACCAGGTTCTAGGTCAAATTGCTCATAACTATGATACATACGAGCTGTTCCCTTGGTAACCAGATATAAACGTGAGAACGGACTAATTACATTGTCATAATCCCAGGAGGAGTCCAGTTTAGAGTAACCACAATGTAAAAAAGTAAGCTTTAATGACTGAAGGGTTTTGTTCATATAAAGTACGTTTATCGGATTTTAAATACTATTAATCGTTATGTAAAGATAAGAATAAAGCGTGTATTTGCTTATTATATGGTGTTTTGTGCAAATATTATGTTGTTTTGAATTATAAAATTTTATTTTATAAAATATCGGATTTGTACAATTCATAGCCTGATTTATACAAGAAATCGACAATACAAAAGATCTAAATTTGTTGAAAACATAAATTTTTTAATAAATAATGTCCAAATTAACAAGCTGTTTCGTTTTTTCTTTAGCATTCGTGTTGTTTTCATGTGGAGGCCCGGACCTTCCCGAAGACGTAGAAATCGCTTATGAGAAGCTTCCAGAAAAAGTTGATTTCAATCAGCATGTAAAACCTATTTTATCCGATAAATGTTTTATCTGTCACGGACCGGATAAAGCAAAAATTAAAGGTGGGCTACAACTTCATGATCCAGAACTTGCTTATGCGGAATCGCCTAATACACCGGGCTTATATTCTATAGATCCGGGCAATCCAGGGAATAGTGAGGTAGTAAAAAGAATCTTGACAGATAACCCGGATATTATTATGCCTGCACCGTCATCGCACTTAACCTTAACATCTACAGAAAAGGCCATGTTGGTCAAATGGATCGATCAAGGAGCGGAATACAAGGATCACTGGTCCTTTTTGAAACCTGTAAAACATGAGGTCCCAAAAGTGAAACAGACAGACTTTGTTCAAAGTTCTATAGATAATTTTGTTTTGGCCAGCTTGGAAGAAAAAGGGTTCGCGCCGTCCAAAAGAGCGGAAAAAGAATTGTTGTTAAGAAGGGCTTCTATAGATTTAACAGGGCTTCCCCCAACTTTAGAAGAAATAGATGCTTTTGTAAAGGATACATCGGAAAATGCCTTTGAAAAGCAAATAGACCGTTTATTGGCATCATCACATTACGGAGAACAAATGACTTTAGATTGGATGGATGTCTCCCGTTATGCAGATACTCATGGCTATAGTGTTGATAGATTTAGAGATACTTCACCATGGAGAGATTGGGTGATAAAGTCCTTCAATAAAAACATGCCTTATGATGAGTTCCTTACATGGCAATTGGCAGGAGACCTTTTTGAAAATGCTACTAAAGAACAAATTTTAGCAACAACATTTAATAGGTTGCACCCACAAAATTTAGAAGGTGGTATTATAGACGAAGAATTTAGATCGGAATATGTTGCAGATAGAACGGCAACGGTTAGTCAAGGTATGTTAGGCTTATCATACGCTTGTGCTAAATGTCATGATCACAAATATGATCCTATTTCTCAAAAAAATTATTTTGAGATGTATAGCTTTTTTAATAATGTAGATGAGACCGGTTTGATTCCTTGGGATATGGCCACTCCCGTTCCCGCTATGTTATTGCCCACAAAGGAGCAAGAAGATGTTCTTGCCTATTTAGAAAAAATTGTAGAGGACTCAGAAGAAAAGTTGGAATTTACGGCAAAGGCAGAGCAGGATAACTTTGAACAATGGCTTGCTAGTAACTCGTTCAAGAATATTCCGGTAAAAACTCGTCCAAAGGGACTAATCGCTTCTTTTGATTTTGATAATCAAAATCTAGTAAACGCTGTTGGTGGGAACGGAAAAAATAACATTAGGATGCGTCAGCAATTTGTGGATAACGAAAAAGCGATCTACAAAAAAGGAGCTAGTGGAAAAGGGCTTTTTATGGATGGGGATACGTGGCTAGAACTTGATAAAATAGGTATCTATAAGCGAAACGAACCTTTTAGTATTTCAATAAAAGTGTTCATACCTCAAGACCTTGAAGAGGGTGTTGTGTTTCATAAGATGCAAGGTCCTGAATTGCATAGTTTTAGGGGGTATCACTTGAAAATAAAAGATAACAAATTAGAAGCCTTATTTGCTCATGTTTGGCCGGATAATTCTATGGTGGTTGAGTCGCTAAAAGAAATTCCAAAAGAAAAATGGGTGCAGCTAACCCTTACGTATGACGGCTCTAGTAAAGCTACCGGTATAGGCATCTATATGGATGGCGAAAAATTACAGACGAAGACTATTTTTGATAACCTTTATAAGGATATTGTTTTCAATAATTTGAAGGACCGTATCTATAAAGAAACAGTAGAGCCGGGCTTAAGGGTAGGGGCTATATGGCGAGGAAAAGGAATAGGTAATGCTTTGGTAGATGACCTGATGGTTTTTGATAAGGAAATAAGTGAGATTGAAGTTATGCAAATAAGCACTACGGCTTATCTTAAAAACTTAGTTGCTAAATCTAGTGATGCACTTAGTGAAAAAGAGAAAACACAACTTGCACAATATTATTTGTTTAATAATTCTTCTAAATATAATGAAGTAGTATCTGCATTAGAGAAAGACCGAATGGTTTTGGTTGACAGCATAGAGCCTGTAAAGCAGATTATGGTAATGAAGGAGCGTAAAACACCACGACAAACCTATATTTTGGATAGAGGTAATTATGATTCTCCTACAGATTCTGTATTTTCAAATGTTCCGAAAGAAATATTCCCAATAAATGATAGCTTACCTAAAAACAGATTAGGTTTGGCCAAATGGATAACGGATAAGGATAACCCTTTAACGGCAAGAGTAGCCGTTAATAGATATTGGCAGAATCTTTTTGGAAGAGGATTGGTAAAGACCTCCGAAGATTTTGGTAATCAAGGAGAATTGCCTAGTCATCCAAAATTGTTAGATTGGTTGGCGATTCAATTTGTAGAATCCGGTTGGGACGTGAAAGCCTTGCATAAGACTATAATGTTGTCCAGTACTTACCAGCAAAGTTCGGTTATAAGTGAGGAGCTTCTCAAAAAAGATATTGAGAATAAATGGTTGACTAGAGGACCATCTAGCAGACTTTCTGGTGAAATGTTAAGAGATAATGCATTATACGCATCTGGTTTACTAAATGAGCAGGTAGGGGGTAAAAGTGTAAAACCTTATCAACCAGAAGGCTTGTGGAAAGTAAATGGGGCTACCTATGTTCAGGATGGAGAAGAAGGTTTGTACAGACGTAGTATGTATACCATTTGGAAACGTACCGTTCCTAACCCGACCATTTCAACTTTTGATGCGCCTACAAGGGATTTATGTAGCAGTAGAAGACAAAAAACAAATACACCGTTACAGGCATTAGTAGTGCTGAACGATCCTACGTACATAGAGGCCTCTAGAGTTTTAGGTAAACAAATAGCGGAGGCAGAAGATGTACGAACAGGAATAGCGTTGACCTTTAAGAAGCTTGCCGGTAGAAATATTACCAATCAAGAACTAGATGTTTTGGCCAAACTCCAAAACGAGGAATACAAAAAGTTCAGTACTAACTTGGAAAAAGCAAAAGGTTGGTTACAGACCGGAGCCTTTAAAATTTCTGAAACTGATGATAAAGCATCTATAGCGGCAAATGCCGTGGTAGCAAGTACCATAATGAATGCCGATGCCAGTATCACCAAAAGATAATAGTTAACAGCTAAAAAATAGTGTATGTGTAATAATCACCACCACAGCAAATTGACTTCTAACAATGAAGATTTAAAAAAAATTGAGAAGCAGTTAGATAGAAGACATTTCTTAAAACAGACATCGCTTGGTATTGGAGCCATGGCACTGGGCAGTTTATTAGGTGCTGAAAAAGCATTTGCCGGTATTGGCAAGAACAGTACGGAAGAAGAAATATTAAAGGTTTATAATAAAAACCGATTAGGTCTTCCGCATCATGCACCTAAAGCTAAAAGAATAATTTATCTTTTTCAGAGTGGAGGACCTTCTCAAATGGATTTGTTCGATTACAAACCAAAGCTGACAAACATGTTTGGTCAGGAATTGCCGCCATCCGTTATAAGTGGTCAAAGACTTACGGGAATGAGCGGTAGTCAAAGTACATTGCCCATAGCACCATCAACCTTTAAATTTAAACAATACGGGGAATCACGAGCATGGGTCAGTGATGCCATGCCATATTTATCGGAGGTTGTAGATGATCTATGTTTCATAAAAAGTATGCAAACGGATCAAATTAACCATACACCGGCCATTACGTTTATGCAAACGGGGAACCAGTTACCGGGAAGACCAGCAATAGGTTCTTGGTTAAGTTATGGCCTAGGTTCCGATAATGAAAACCTACCTACATTCATTGCATTGGTTTCTAAAAATGGAAAAGGACAACCGTTAACAGCGAGTTTGTGGGGTAACGGATTTTTACCAACAGAACACCAAGGTGTTCAGTTTAGATCAGGTAAAGACCCAGTACTTTACTTGAGTGACCCTGAAAATTACGATGGTACGGATAGAAGGGATATGTTAGATTATTTAAAACACTTGAATGAATTACAGACGGATGCTTATGGCGACCCTGAAATTCAATCGCGTATGTCTCAGTATGAAATGGCATTTAAAATGCAGACTTCCATTCCGGAAGTAACTGATTTAAGCAATGAGCCAGAGTATATCTTTGATATGTACGGAGAAGATAGTCGTGACCCTGGTACTTACGCTGCAAACTGTTTAATGGCAAGAAAACTGCTAGAAAAAGGAGTGAAATTTGTACAGTTGTATCACCAAGGGTGGGATCAGCATAATTATTGCCCTGGAGGTGTAAAAAGTCAGTCTAAAAAAACGGATCAAGCTACTGCTGCTTTAATCAAGGATTTAAAGCAACGTGGCATGTTTGAAGACACGCTTGTGGTTTGGGGCGGGGAATTTGGCCGTACGGTATATTCCCAAGGTCAGTTAACAAGTGAAAATTATGGACGTGATCATCACCCAAAAGCATTTACCATGTGGATGGCCGGAGCAGGTGTAAAACCTGGGTTTTCTTACGGTGCAACAGATGATTTTAGTTATAACGTAACCAAAGATCCTGTGCATGTTCATGATTTTCATGCTACGCTAATGCATTTATTTGGTATTGATCATGAGCGGTTAACATTTAAACATCAAGGTAGAAGATATCGCCTTACAGATGTGCACGGTCATGTAGTGAAAGATTTATTGACTTAGATTTACCCTTTGTTAACTAACTTTCATAGTAATTTACCAATCCAAATAAAAACCATCAGTATCATATGAGTAATAGAAGAAGCTTTCTTAAGAAATCGGCGTTGGGTGCTACCGCTTTAACTACCACAACATCTTTTGGGTTTAATATCTTAAAGAAAACCGCATTGGAAGATCAAATCATAGGTCACGGTGATTATAAGTACAAAGTAGTTAAGGATTGGGCACAAATGTCTGTTGCTCACAACCCGATACTGAACTGTCATGAAATGCAAATGGACAGTAAGGGAAGGCTTATCATGTTAGGAGACCACACGGATAATAATATTTTGATTTTCGATAAATCTGGAAAACTTCTTGATTATTGGGGTACACGTTATCCTGGGGGACATGGACTTACCTTGCATGATGAAGGAGGCGAAGACATGTTGTACATTGTGGACTGTGGATGGTTTGTAGACCGAACTGGGAAATGGAGTAAACAGGCTGGAACTGTAAGTAAAACTACTGTTGATGGCCGTCTTTTGTTTAATCTTCCTGATCCACATACCATTGGTGTCTATACGCAAGAACAAGAATATTTGCCTACGGAAACTGCAATAGGTCCAAATGGAGATATTTACGTAGCAGATGGTTACGGTTCTGACTTTATTCTTCAGTTTAGCGGTAAAGGTGAATTCATCCGCAAATGGGGTGGTCATGATAACAGCGATAAAAATTATAATCTTCATAACGCTCACGGTGTTGCCGTAGATTATAGGGACAAGCAAAATCCGGTGCTTGTGGTTACTTCTCGCTCTGATAAGAGTTTTAAATTTTTCACTTTAGAAGGAAAATTCATTAAAACAGTTGAGTTACCGGGAGCGTATGTCTGCCGTCCCGTTCTTGATGATGAAAATATCTATGCTGGCGTATGTTGGTCAGAAAATAAACAAGGACATAGGTTTAGCAATTCTGGTTTTGTAACTATTATGGATGGTGAAAACATGGTAGTTTCCAATCCTGGTGGCGATGCACCCGAATATAAAAATGACAAACTGCAACAAATGTATCAATCGGAAAAGGCTGTATTTAACCACGGACACGATGTTTTTGTAGATGAGGACAAGAACCTTTACGTATGTCAATGGAATGCCAACAGAACGCCCCCAGTTAAATTAGAACGGGTATAGAGTCTGTTCAGCTTACTTACGTTTAATTACAAATAAGTTATACAAAGACATTTGTGGCTAATAATTGATCATTTCTTTTATTGCTCTGTCATAAATATGCGTAATTTTCGGGTTAAGGTCTCAAGACTTTAATCAAACTCATATTAACAAAATTTCAAATTTAAATGTGCTGCAAAAAGAACAATCTACTGTATGCTCTTTTGTTGCTTATTGTGTTTTCTTCTTGTAAAGAAGAGAAGGCTGTAATCACAGAAAAAAAACCAAATATTATCTACATCATGGCTGATGACCATACAACCCAGGGATTTGGGATTTACGGTAGTAGATTGGCTAAATTAAACCCAACTCCAACCTTAGATAAGATTGCCAATGAGGGCATCATATTTGAAAATTGCTTTGTGAGCAATTCTATTTGTACGCCTAGCCGGGCTGCCATAATTACTGGGCAAAACTCTCAGTTAAATGGTGTTTTGGATTTAGATGGCCGTATTGAGCCAGCTCGCCAGTTTCTTCCAATTGAAATGAAAAAATTAGGTTACCAAACCGCTGTTGTTGGTAAATGGCACTTAAAAGAAGAGCCTGCAGCGTTTGACTATTATAAGGTTTTACCTGGTCAAGGTAAATATTTTGATCCTGAGTTCAGGGTTCGTGGTGATAAGCCGTGGCCTAAAAATACTGTTCAGACTAAGGGGCATTCTTCTGACATGGTTACCGATATTTCTTTAGATTGGCTAAAGAACGAAAGAGACCCTAACAAACCTTTCTTTTTAGTGCATCAGTTTAAAGCACCTCATGATGATTTTGAAAATGCTCCTCGTTACGAAGAGTATTTGGAAGATACCTTTATTCCAGAACCAGAAAGTTTGTACGAAAGAGGAAATAACGGTTCTATTGCAACACGTGGTAATAACGATTCTTTAACGAGAATAATAGGTTCATCCGTGTCGCACAGAAACTTGATTCGTAACCAGGCTATGAACATTTATGTAGATAGCTCTATTCACCGTTCGTATCGTGATGCGGATAAAATTCGTCCTGAAGAGTATGTAAAGTGGGAGATGGATGATGAAGAGAAGAAGTACACAAGTAAAGTGTACCAAGATTACGTAAAGAAGTATTTACGTTGTGTAAAAGGTGTTGATGATAACGTAAAACGTTTGATGGATTATTTAGAGGCTGAAGGGCTTATGGATAACACTATAATCGTTTATACGGGCGACCAAGGGTTTATGCTTGGTGAACATGATTTTATTGATAAACGATGGATGTATGAGGAATCTATGCGGATGCCTTTCTTTGTTCGTTACCCAGAAAAAATAAAAGCAGGAACCCGCACCGATGCTATAATCAATAATACAGATTTCGCACCTACGCTTATAGAAATGGCCGGAGGTAGTACACCTGATTACATGCAAGGAAAAAGCTTTAAAACAATTTTGGAAACAGGTGAGGAGCCAGCAGATTGGCAGAAGTCCACATATTACAGGTACTGGATGCACATGGCACACCGTCACCAAAACCCTGCCCACTTTGGAGTTCGTACCAAAGATTATAAGCTTATATTTTTCTACGGAAAATATTATGTAGATACCACAGACCCAAATGCAAATTGGGACAAAGAGAATTGGGGTAATGATTTTGATACAGATACACCTGCCGCTTGGGAATTTTATGATTTAAAGAAAGACCCCAAGGAAATGAACAATGCGTATGCGGATCCGGCGTATGCTGAAACTATAACGGAACTTAAGGAAGAGTTATTAAGACTTCGTAAAGACTTGAATGAAACTGATGAGAAATATCCTCACATTCAAAAAGTTATAGACGAGCATTGGGATGATTAAATAACTAGCGTTTAAAGCAAAAACAGAGCGTAGTTAAACCGAAATATTCGGTTTAACTACGCTCTGTTAATTTTGTAGAAGGGTTATTAGAGTTTGAAAATACGCTCTAATTCAATCCATTTTTCACCATTTTTAGACCAAGGTAGGCCTTGTTGGTATTTCCACATCAATTGTTCCCATTCTTGTACGGCTGGGTTCTCAGCATCCATTTCAGCCTTTCTCTTGGCATCAAAAGTTTCATCGACTTCCATAATCATAAACATACGGTTTCCGGTTAGGAAAATCTGCATGTCTACAATACCCGCATCTTTAATACTTTTTGTTATTGCGGGACGGGCGTTACCAGGAGCATGATATTCTTTGTATTCTGCAATGAGTTTTGGGTCATCTTTAAGATCACAGGAATAGCAGTATCTTTTCGTTTTCATGTTAAGCTGTTTTCAATTTGGTTACTTTATAGGCGTACATACCGTAGAATGCAACAAATAAAAGACAAATCATAGGTAATAGGAAAGAAAAGTGAATTTCAGTTATGTTTCCAGCTATCTTATCACCAAATACTTCTTGTCCGTTTACGGTATCTCCAAAATCCATTATACTAGCTTGTAGCTTTGGTAAAAAAGCACCGCCTACAATGGCCATAATAAGTCCTGATGAAGCCAGTTTTGCTTCTTCACCCATATCTTTAAGCGCAAGACCGTAGATAGTAGGGAACATGATAGACATGAATACAGAAACAAACACCAAAAATACTAAGCTTAGAATACCCGAGGTCATTATAATACCACCGCACATAAGTGCAGCTGCCAAACCAAAATAGGCTAACATTTTAGCGGGGTTTATTTTTTTCATTAATGCTGTACCAATAAATCTAGTAGTTACAAAAGACACCATTGCAGTAATATTCCACCAAGTGGCATCAACACCCAAATTTTGAGATTCATTTAGATATTCTACCAATTGAAAAATGGCTGTCCAGCACATAATCTGAGCACCAACATAGAACATTTGGGCAACCACCCCCAATATGAAAGTTTTACTCTTAAAAATACGGTCTAAAGATTCTTTAATGGATAAATGGTCTCCCATCACCATTGCTGGAATTTTAGTTTTCCAAATAACAAAGAAAACTAAAGCTACAAAGATACCTACCGCAATATATGGACCACTAATAATATTCAAATCAAAAGCTTTTATTTCAGCTGCTTTTTCGGCACCAAGTGCAACAATTTCAGAACTATCTGCATAGTCTGCAGAGAGTATTCTGTCCAACACTACAAATTTGGCAATTAGCATGCCTGTAAGAGAGCCTATAGGGTTGAAAGACTGGGCTAGGTTTAATCTTTGGGTAGCCGTTTCTTTATCTCCCATTGAAAGAATGAGCGGATTTGAAGTAGTTTCTAAAAATCCTAATCCGCAAGTAATTACAAATAATGAAATTAGAAAATACGTGTATGAGCCATTTTCAGCAGCAGGATAGAAAAGCATAGCTCCCAAAGCATAAAGCGCCAAACCAAGTAGCAAACCTGATTTATAACTGAATTTCCGAATGAACAATGCAGCAGGAATTGCCATGACACCATACCCGAAATAAAATGCGAATTGTACGTTGTAAGCTTCCTCGTTAGAGAGAATCATCACCTTCTTGAAGGCAGCAACCATTGGGTTTGTCAAATCATTGGCAAATCCCCAAAGAGCGAAAATAGAAGTCGCAGCAATAAAAGGAACAAGTAAATGCTTTGGTACTACGGGTGTTTTGGTGTTTTTTGTCATGGGTATGATTTTAAGTTGGTTGAGATTAATCTTCGGTCAGTAAAGAACGATCTAAATGCACATATCCACCATCTACAAAAATAAATTGTCCTGTAGTGTGCGATGATCTATTTGAGATTGTAAATAAGCAAGTGTCTGCTATCTCATTAGTGCTGGTCATTCTATTTTCCAAAGGAATTTTTTTCACAATGGATTGCAGTTTTTCTTCTCCGTTAGGTAATGTTTTAATCCATGTGTCGTAAGATGGAGTCCAGCTTTCGGCAATTATAATAGCATTGGAGCGGATGTCGTGTTTGATTAAATCAACGGCCCATTCTCGAGTCAGGCCAAGAACACCACCTTTAGAAGCAGCGTAACCAGAAGTTCTACCCTGTCCGGTTAAAGCAACTTTAGAACCAATGTTTAAAATGTTGCCTTTTGATTTGATTAAAGACGGCAGGGCATGTTTAACGATTAGAAAATAGCTCACCATATTCAACTTAAGTGAATCCATAAAATCTTCATAACTAGCATCAAGCCCAACACCATCGTTTACGCCAACGTTATTAATGACTGCATCAATACGCCCATATTTCTTTACAATTGTATTTACGGCATTTTCAATCTGTTCTGGGTCAGTTACATCGGTTTGACAAAAAATAGCGTCAATTCCTTTTTTCTGAATAGCTTCAACATAACCAAACCCACGAGCATTACGATCAATGACCGCAGGTATTGCACCTTCTTCCGCCAAACGCTGTAAAATAGTTTCTCCAATGCTGCCTTCTTTTCCTGCCGCGCCGCTAATAACGACTACTTTTCCTTTCAAATTTAAATCCATTTGGTTCTCGTATTTAAAATGTTGTTCCTAGCAGGTTATTGAGGTGTGTCAATACTAAATATGCTTGAACAACTTAAGTTTATAAATTATAAAATTCTCGTGCGTTCGCTCCCATAATCATGTTTTGGTCTTGGCTGCTAAGCGTTGAAATGAAATGAGATACAATGCTTTTTACTTGCCCGTAATTACCTGCTACCAGACACACAGGCCAATCTGAACCAAACATTAAACGTTCACTTCCAAAGGCCTCTAAGGTTAAATGCATGTACGGTTGTAGTTGTTCGGCCGTCCACGTCTTGTAATCGGCTTCGGTAATCATACCGGAGAGCTTGCAATACACATTTTTATGTTTTCCTATTTCTTTCATTAAGGTGGCCCAACCGTCATAAAAACCATCTTTTATATAAGGTTTTGCGATATGGTCTATGACAAATCTTTGGTTAGGAAATTTTTTTACAAATTCTAGAACAGAGCCTAATTGATGCGGGAAAACCAAAATATCATAAGCGTGGTCATATTTTTCAAGTTTGGATATTCCTCGTAAAAAATCAGGACGCAACAAGAAATTATGATCGGCTTCACCTTGAACCACATGTCTCCAGCCTTTTAGGTTCTTATTTGTACTGTATTTTTCTAAAACAGAATCAATATTATCTGCTCTAAGGTCTGCCCAACCCACAACACCTTTTATAAAATCGTTCTCCTTAGCTAAATCCAATAAAAAGTTGGTTTCCTCAAGAGTTTGGTCCGCTTGCACAGCAACACAACCATCAACTTGATTTTCTTGATAGACCTTCTTCAAATCTTGGGGAAGAAAATCTCTCCGGATAACTGACATGCTATCATCGATCCAAGAATGTTTTACCGGTTCGTATTTCCAAAAATGTTGGTGACTATCTATCGTCATTTTTCAATTTTTAAAGATTGAATATGGATTATAAGTTTTTTAAACAGGAAGTGATTCCGTTGGCTTCAATGTTTTCGATATTCTTAGCTACGGTTTCCGAAAGACCTTCTATTTGAGTTAAATCTTCGCCCCAAATAGCAGTGTTACTCAATACATTTTTTGTAAAATCCTGTAAGCTTGAACCATTGTCTACTTTCTCCCATTCCGATTCAAAGAAACTTAAAACAGCCTTATCATCATTAAGAGCAATGTTCTCACCGTTAAACTCGCCCTTATAAAACCGGAGCATAGCTGAAAGTCCAAAAACAATGCGTTTTGGTAACTTGTCTTGAGCATTGTAATAATCTTTTAGGGTAGGCAATAAACGAGCAACGAACTTAGAAGTACTATTTAAGGAGATGCTTATAAGTTGATGTTTTAAAAGGGGATTTCTAAAACGATCAAGAACATCACCAACAAACTTATTTTTTACATCATCCGGAAAATCAAGTGTAGTTGCGGATTCCTCTAAAAGAAGACTTTCTACAAAGTTACTCACGACCTCGTTCTCCATCGCCTCTTTCACAAAACGGATACCAGCCA
Organism: Zobellia roscoffensis; assembly: GCF_015330165.1. Classification (NCBI taxonomy): domain Bacteria; kingdom Pseudomonadati; phylum Bacteroidota; class Flavobacteriia; order Flavobacteriales; family Flavobacteriaceae; genus Zobellia; species Zobellia roscoffensis. The sequence goes on along the minus strand of NZ_JADDXT010000002.1, from coordinate 4,495,570 downwards.
AATAACCAACGGGAACCATAGAAGTATGTGCACCATTTAAAATACGGACTTTCATCTCGCGGTAGGGAGCAAGGTCATTTACGAATTCCACGTTTAGGTCAGTTTCCGAAAATGGAAGTTCTTTTTGAACCGTTTCATTCGCTTGGATTACCCAGCTGTGGTAATACTCACCAGCAACTAAAAGGTCATCCTTGTATCCCAATTCTTGCTCAATTTCTTCAGCACGGTCAGAAGGGTAACCAGAAACGATACGATCTACCAAAGTGCTACAAAAGTGATTTGCAGTCTCAATCCATTTTTTGAAATCAGCATCTAGATTCCAATGGTCTGCGTATTGTAAAACCGTCTTTTTTAAGGCTTCTCCGTTATCTTCAATCAATTCGCAAGGAAGCAAAATACATCCTTTTGAAGGGTCTGCATTAAAATGTTTGAAACGGTGGTATAGCCAGACTGTAAGTTTAGCAGGAAATTCTTTAGGTGGTGTAATATCAAATTTATCCTCGGTATTGAATTTAATTCCGGCTTCAGTTGTATTTGAAACGATAAATCGTAAGTCTTCGTTTTCGGCCAGTTTTAGATAAGCAGCCCATTCATTATAGGAGTGAATTACCTCCTGTACTTCAGTAACCAATGTTTTTTCGGCAACTAACTTTCCATTTTTAATACCGTCAAGAACAACGGTAAAAAGTCCGTTTTGCGTTTTTAATTCGGCATAATCACCGCCTGCAGTTGGTTTTATGATGGCTATATCGCCATTAAAATTTGTTTCTTGGTTGAGTACGTGAACCATCCAGTCCACAAAAGCACGTAAAAAATTTCCGCCACCAAACTGCATTACCTTTAATGGTCGTTGCGTTCTATTGGGGACGTTTGTATGATTTAAAATTTGCATTAATTAGCTGTTTGTTGAGTTAAATTTTAGTTGAGATAATTATAGTGATATACCTCTTTTCCAAGGGATAAAATCCTCTTGGCCTAATCGTACGGCTGCGGGAATAACTTCTCCGCTTGCTACCTTTATAATGTATTCCAATAGCTCCTCACCTTTGGTTTCAATAGTATCCTCTCCTGTAATTACAGTTCCGGTATTAAAGTCGATGATGTCTTTCATACGGCTACTGAGTGTATTGTTGCTGGATAATTTTATGACCGGAGCAATAGGGTTTCCAGTAGGTGTTCCCAATCCTGTTGTAAAACAGATTACGTTACAACCTGATCCGGCAAGACCTGTAGTACTTTCTACATCATTACCAGGCGTACATAAAAGATTCAGACCTTTTTTTCTAACGGGTTCTGTATAATCCAGTACATCGGTAACCGGACTTGTACCACCTTTTTTGGCTGCTCCAGCGGACTTCATAGCATCGGTAATAAGTCCGTCTTTAATGTTTCCAGGCGATGGATTATTTTCAAATCCAGATCCAACAGAAACTGCTTTGTCCGAATAAGCACGCATAAGTTTTGCAAACTTTGTTGCATTTTCTTCCGTTTCACAACGGTTAATAAGTTCTTGTTCTACACCGTTCAATTCAGGAAATTCTGAAAGTACGGTAGTAGCTCCTAAACCAACCAATAAATCTGAAGCGTAACCCAAAGATGGATTTGCAGATATCCCTGAAAAACCATCAGAACCACCACATTCCAAACCTAAAACAAGGTTAGTAAGAGGAGCTGGTTTCCTTTCAGTTTTATTGGCTTCGATTAAACCTACAAATGTTTTTTTAACGGCCTCTTCTATAAACTGACGTTCACTAGAACTTTTTTGTTGTTCTAGAATATGAAGTGGCTTTTTAAAGTTAGGGTCAAGCTTGGCTATAGCAGCTTCTAATAATTTAAATTGTGCATTTTGGCAACCCAAGCTTAAAATTGTTGCACCTGCCGTATTTGGGTGGGTAATGTATCCCGCCAATAGATTACAAAGTGTCTCAGAATCTTGACGAATACCGCCACAGCCACCATCATGGTTCAAAAATTTGATACCGTCAACGTTCGGAAAGGTTCTATTTTGCTTTATTTCTTCGGAAGTTTTAATAATATCAGAAGATAAAAGGTCACTCTCAGAAGCGCCGTTTTTATATTGCTTGACAAGAACCTCAGTGTCCACTACAAAATCAGTTGTGGTATGATATCCTAATGATTTTAATAATGCAGATTTCATTACGTCTACATTTCTGTTCTCACAGAAAACTAGAGGAATTACTAGCCAATGATTGGCCGTACCTACATTCCCGTCTGCTCTATGATATCCGTTGAAAGTAACATCTTTCCATTTGCTAACATCCGGTGCTGTCCAGCTTAGTTTTTCTTGACCAACAGCATATTCCGAAGAAGCATGAACTACATTTTCAGTAGTAATAGTTTCTCCTTTAGCAATAGGTTTTGTAGCCTTACCTACTAAAGAACCATACATAATAATGGAATCACCAACGTTTAGGTTGGTGGTTGTAAACTTATGTTTGGCCTTAACGTCTACCGTTAATTCAAAACGGTCGTTATTATGAGAAATCTCAGAACCTTTTGAGATATTGGTAAGAGCTGCCAGAACATTATCTTCTGGGTGTATTTGCAAAAATTGCTTTGACATAGTGTTCTTTACTTTTGTCTGTGCTTAATTGTTTTATTGATGCACGCTTTTTTAGTCGAAATCAACTGTAGCTTTAATAACTCCGTTTGCTGGGTCTAACCAACCATCAAAATTGGCTATCATTTCAGTATAAGGAACATTGTGCGTAATGAAAGAATCGATAGGGAAACCACCTTTTTCTAAAACAGAAATCACATGTTCAAAATCTTCCAAGGTCGCATTTCTACTGCACATAATAGTTGTTTCCTTAGCGTGAATTTTTGGATGTGTAAATACCAATTCGCCTTTAGAAAGACCTACCAATACGTATCTTCCACCATGTGACATATAATCTGGACCGGCTTCAAGAGCACCTTTGTGACCTGTTGCATCAAAAACAGCCGTAGCTAAATCACCATTCGTGATTTCTGAAACTTGGTCTACAGCATCTTTTCCGCCTAAAACCACATAATCAACACCAATATCATTCTTGGCATAATCTAGGCGTTGTTGGTTCATGTCAATAGCAATTACCTTTGCACCTGCAATTTGTGCCAATTTCATAATACCGATTCCTATAGGACCACAGCCAACAACAACAATAGTTTCACCCGGTCTTAAGTCTGCACGACGTATTGCATGTGCGCCAATAGCCAAGGGTTCAACAACTGCCATTTGGTCATCCGTTAATTGTTGTGCTGGAATAAGTAAATTGGTAGGAACCGTAATTTTTTCTTGCATCCCTCCATCTGTGTGAACACCTAAAACTTTGATATTCGTACAGCAGTTGGTTTTACCATTTCTACAGGCTATACAAGTACCACAGCTTACATAGGGCATAACCACTACGTTATCTCCTGCTTTAATACCTTGAGGATTCTCGTTTATTTCAACTACTTGAGTAGCCAATTCGTGACCAAGAATTCTAGGGTAGGTAAAAAATGCCTGGTTACCTGCGTAAGCATGTAAATCTGTTCCGCAAATACCTACTTTTTTTACTTTTAATATGGCTTCGCCGGATTTTCTTGTGGGTTCTTCTCTTTCTTTAAGAATGAACTCTCCCGGTTTTTCGCATACAATATATTTCATGTGTTTAATCTGTTTTTGGTCACATTTATATTAAAATGAGCTGTTTCTTTTAATACTATCTAGAACATAGGTTGTACACCTATCCGCTCTAGTGTAGTACTGAAAAAGAGCGCACCATTAAGGTGCGCTCCTAAATTAAAAAAAAACTAACTCAACTAACTTCTTTATTACTGTACTATAACGATATCTCAAGCACGTGTGCAAAATCTCCAGACTTGTTGCCCAAGTCAGAAATTGAAAGCGCATCGTCCTTCACATCAAAGGAAATTTTAGCATCACTACCTAGTAATCTCACGTTTTTGATATTTAGGTCCTTACCATATTCACTGGCTTTCCCTAAAGATTTAATATCTACTTTGTTGCCTTCTGGCCATTCCATCATGATGGCATAAAGCTTATCTCCTTTTTTAGTAAAGCGAATATCTTGACCGGTAAAGCCTTTGTTCTGACCTTCACTGTGGTGTCCTTTCTTAACTTCGGTAGGTCCTTCGCCAAAAGTGCTCCAGTATTCCGTGTCGTAAATGGCTTCACCATTTGTATTCAACCAATCTCCAATTTGAAATAAAATTTCTTTCTGATCTTCTGGGATGGTACCATCTGCTTTTGGACCTACATTAAGTAAAAGGTTTCCGTTTTTAGATACAATATCAACTAAATCATCAACCAAACTATTAGCAGTTCTGGATTCCCAGTTGGTAACATAGCACCAAGAATTTTTTCCGATAGAAGTATCCGTTTGCCAAGGCAGTTTACGAATCCCAGGAAGCTTACCACGTTCTAAATCATAGATGACAGTACCTTCAGGGAAAGCCTCGTGGTCAAAATTCTTATCGTTAATTACTACTTCTTTACCCCATTCCAAACCTTTGTTATAGTAGTAAGCTGCAATTTTAGGACGATATTCTTTATAATCAGGAATGTCTAGATAGAAATCAAACCAAAGAATATCCGGTTGGTAGTTGTCAATTAAATCTACCGTTCTATCCCACCACATTTTTTTAAACTCTTCAGAAACAGGCTCCGTTAGGTCCTTTCCTTTAGGAGAGTATAAATCTGCATATTCTGGGTCGGTGGTGTCGAACTTGTCTTTTTTATTATAGAAAGACCAGTTAAAAGCGTAGTGAGAAGACGCTCCCATTATCATACCTTGTTCACGACCTTCTTTAAAAAGTTCACCTAAAACATCACGTTTAGGCCCCATGTCTACTGAATTCCAACGTGTAGTGTTAGATTTGTACATGGCAAAACCATCATGGTGGTCCGCAACAGGAATTACATATTTAGCACCTGATTTCTTAAAAATATCTATCCATTCTTTAGCATCAAATTTTTCGGCCTTGAACATAGGAATGAAATCCTTGTATCCAAATTCCTTTTGGTCTCCAAATGTTTTCTTATGATGAAGATACGTTGCATTAGGTCCTTTTTGACCCAATTTTAACTGAGCACTAAAAGTAGCTGTATCCATGTACATCTGGCGTGGATACCATTCAGAACCATAGGCCGGTACGGCATAGGCACCCCAGTGAATGAAAATACCAAACTTACTGTCGTTAAACCATTCAGGATCTTTGTAATTTTTTTCAATCGACTCCCAATTCGGTTCATACTTCACTACAGTTTCTTTGGCAGTAGTTTCTTCTTTCTTTTCCGTTTTTGACCCGCACGAAGCAAGAACAGCACCAGTCAATATAAGTGTAAAAATTCTATTCATTAAAATCATTTAAAAGGTTGGTTAGTGATGCCAAAGATTGGCGCTATTAACGAGTTGCTAAGTTGCAATTTAATGACATAACAGAAAGAGCGAATTGTTCAAATAACTACAACAAATGGTCATTTATTTAATTTGTAGTGTTTTTGATGAGTTGTTAATACGCAGTTTATTAGGATTTTGCGTATTTTCTTTGGTAGGCTAGGGGAGAGCTGTCCATGAATTTTTTAAATTGTCTATGAAAAAAAGGGAGCGATTCATAACCACAAGAAAATGCAATTTGAGAAACTGAGTCATGAGTGTCAAGAAGCATTCTTGCCGAGATATTTATGCGAAATTCATTTAGAAAAGTAAAGAAAGGACGCCCCATCATTTTGGTGAAAAACCTAGAAAATGATTGCTCTGACATATTGACTAAATCTGCCACTTCTTTAAGGTAAATTTTGCGATTATAGTTCAATCCTACAAAATCATGAATTTGAGCCATACGACTACCATACTCAGAAGGTAGGTCTTCCGTAAAACTAGCTCCGGACAGCGTTTTATAACTACAACTGGATAATTTCACTAAAATGGTAAGTAATTCAATGTATAGGTCATGAGCTTCTAGTTCCGGACATTTTTTTAAACGCGACAAAAGAGGAGCGGTTTCTTCTTTATTGAATAAGAGCCCTCTAGAAGAGGTCCTGAGCATATGAAATAAAGAAGCTAATTCCGGTACTTTAGGGAAAACACCAATATTCCATTGTATCACAATGGATTTTGATAGCCCTTCTAGATTGGTGTTGTTTTTCCAGCAATGCGGTAGATTTGAACGTAATAAAACCAATTCGCCCGGTTGGTACGGGCCAACATAATCACCCACGAATTTAGTACCCACGCTTTCTTCTATATACGTAAGCTCATGTTGAGGGTGAAAATGCCAAGGCGTTTCAAAATCTTTTTTAGAATGATAAAAGCTTGTAATCGTACGCTGCTCGTCTAAGTGTATGGGCTCTAATACAGGTTTCATTCTAATACTAAATTAAAAATAAGAATCTTTTGGAATAGTTTATTTTGTTTGAAAATACGACAAAATTGATAACAGGTAACAGAATAAGGTACTTATTTGCTAAAAAAGGCAACTGATAGTGATTCCGAAATATTGATTTTTGTAACTCCTTGTAATAACTAGTATAACATTAATAGAATTCAAATGAAAAAAAGTGCGCTTCCAGATCCATTTGAAAAGGCTAGAGAGTCAAAAGGTTACGGTAAAATGGATGATCAAGATGATCCGGTAACCATGCTTTTACGTCATAAGGACGTTCGTAAAACAGCACACAATTATAAAACATTTCAATCAGGAGCTGTTCCCGGACGTATTGTGGTACCTTCTGAAGTAAATATTCGGGAGACACGTCAAATACCTTTTGAAGTAGATCCACCGGTCCATGGTATGTATAGGGCCTTAGTAGAACCTTGGTTTAAAAGGCCATTGCAGGCAGAATATCAAGAGAAGTTAGCGGCACAGATAGCGAATATAATAGACGAAGTACTTCAGGAAGATTCTGTTGAAGTAGTGACCGATTTGGCACTTAAGTTACAATCTAGGGCGTTAACGCTTCTTTTGAACACACCTTTTTCGAAATCCGAAACCTGGATATCTTGGGGAACCCACGTCTTTAGAAGTGAAGGTGAAGCTCTTGATGGGGACAAGGCGAATATCCTATATGATTATATAGATGCTCAAATAGACCGTGCAGCCAAAAGCCCAACGGACGACATGTACTCCGTGCTTTTGGACTCTGAATTTGAAGGTAGAAAGTTGACTAAAGAGGAAGTAAAAGGAGTAATGGTACTGACTTTTGCTGGGGGAAGAGACACCGTAATAAACGCGGTTACAAATGCCATAGCGTATTTGGCCGAAAACCCCGAGTCTTTGGAGCGCTTGCGTAATGAACCTGAAATTACAGGAAAGACCGTAGAAGAGATGATTCGGTATTTTTCTCCACTTACCCAAATGGGGCGTGTAGTTACGGAAGATACTTTTGTCTGCGAACATGCGGCAAAAGCAGATACTAGAGTATCATTATGTTGGGCGTCTGCCAATAGGGATTCCAAAGTGTTTGAGAATCCAAATGAGATTGTAATGGACCGAAAAATAAATCCGCATGTAGGTTTTGGCTTTAGTCATCATAATTGTTTGGGGGCTACCCATGCAAGACAGATAATGAAAATATTACTTCAGACTTTGGCTGAAAAAGTAAGCTCGTTTGAAATACTTGATTGCGAGGAAAACATAGAAGATTTACATCACTTTAAACGTAAAGTGGGCTTTCACAGTATACATATGAAATTCAATCCTTTAATAAAATAGAATCCATGGCAAAAATCACTTTTATAACCAACGATGAAGAAACAATAACTTTAGAAGGAACCTCGGGTTCCGTAATGGCATTGGCCGTAGATAATGGTGTGCCGGGAATTGATGGCGATTGTGGCGGAGTTTGCTCCTGCGCTACTTGCCATGTGCATGTAGCTCCAGAAGACATGGAGAAAACAGGAAGTGCAAGCGAAATTGAGACAGATATGCTAGAGTTGGATGATAATGCAGATGAATATAGCCGTTTATGCTGCCAAATAGATATTACCGATGCTATTGATGGTGTTGTGTTGAAAGTAGCCAAATAAAACATAATGTCAGAAAGTACAACAAACAATCAAAATTGTGTAGTAATAGGCGCCAGCCATGCAGGGGTGAACTTTGCGTTTGCTTTGCGCAGAGAAGGCTGGGAGGGTACAATTACCATGATAGATATTGACCCTACTTTACCTTACCACAGGCCTCCATTGTCCAAAGCATATTTGACCAGTGTAGATAGCATTGAGAAAAACCTTCTGAAGTCAGAAGAGAGTTATGTAAAAGAGAATATAAATCTTAAACTGGGTGTTTGGGTAGACGCTATTAACCGCGAAAATAAGAAGGTTGTTTTAGCTGATGGAACATCGCTAGGATATGATAAACTCGTAATTGCCACTGGTGCTCGGCCAATTATGCCTCCTATTCCGGGGTTGGATACGGCAAAGAATTCATTTGCGTTACGATCAGCTGCAGATGTGGCCAATATCCGAAAGACCGTTGCAGAAAATGTAGGTCTTAAGGTAGTAGTTATTGGAGGAGGATATATTGGACTAGAAACTGCTGCATCCCTAAAAAAAATGGGAGCAGAAGTAGTCGTTTTAGAACGAGAGTCTAGGACACTCGCCAGGGTAACAGCACCGGAAATGTCCCTATTTTTTCAAAAACTTCATGCTGAGCATGGTGTAGCCGTACTCACCGAAAAAAATGTAGTTTCTATAGAGAGTAATGGGAATAGAAATATCGTGGTCTGTTCGGATGGAACGAATTATGAGGCCGATATGATTGTGGTTGGTGTTGGTATTCATGTAAACAAAGAACTGGCAGAAAAAGCCGGTTTGACCATAGAAAATGGTATTCAGGTGAATGAAATGGCACAAACCAGTGATAAAGATATTTATGCCATTGGGGATTGTACTTTTCATCATAATCCGCATTACAAGCGTCATATCCGCTTAGAATCGGTACAAAATGCGGTAGATCAAGCAAAAATTGCAGCAGCAGCCATAAATGGTAAAGTATGCGCTTACAATTCTTTACCATGGTTTTGGTCTGATCAATATGATGTAAAATTACAGATGGTAGGTCTTTCTCAGGATTATGATGATGTAGTGGTGCGCAAAGAAGCGGATAAAGAAAACTGCTTTTCTGTGTGGTACTTTAAAGGCGATACGCTTTTGGCCGTCGATGCCGTAAACAATGCGAAAGCCTACGTGTACGGCACAAAATTTATCAAAGGAGGCGAGAAATTAGATAAATCAAAATTGGGTGATCCTACGGCTGAGTTCAAGCCAGCTAATCTTATCGCGCAATAATCAAATATAAAACACAATAGATGTCTATTCAATCAAAAAGTGCAGTGGCTAAAGGAGATGGTTCTTTTATCATTACCGAAGTTACTGTTGCCGAACCAAAAGCGGACGAGTTACTTGTTAAGGTAAAGGCTGCTGGTCTTTGCCATACGGATTATGATTCCCTTACTTGGGGAAAACCTATTGTAATGGGGCATGAGGGAGCAGGAGTCATTGAAAAAGTAGGAGCTGGTATCAAAGATTTAAAAGTAGGGGACCAGGTTCTTTTGAATTGGGCAACTCCTTGTTATGATTGTTTTCAATGTCAAGAAGGCAATCAGCATATATGTGAAAACAATTCCCCGGTTGTCGCTGGTGGAAATGGGCATACTCCCGGTCATGCGCATTTGGAAGGTAGCCAATGGGAAGGTAAACCAATTGAACGTTCTTTTAATCTAGGTACGCTAAGCGAATACGCTTTGGTAAAAGAATCTGCAGTAGTTAAGGTAGAAGAGGAAAATTTAAATTTCTCTGCTGCTAGTATTATCAGTTGTGGCGTAATGACAGGCTATGGTTCGGTAGTGAATTCAGCAAAATTAGCTGCCGGTAGTTCTGCTGTAATTTTGGGATGTGGTGGTGTTGGACTCAATGTTATAAATGCCTGTGAAATTTCTGGCGCAGGTAAAATAATCGCTGTAGACATCAATCCTAATAAACTAGAGCTGGCCAAGCAATTTGGTGCTACAGATGTTATTCTTGCCGATAAGGGGGATGAGGGATTGGCAAACGTTGCAGAGCAGGTAAAAACTATGCTTGGGGGTAGAGGGGCAGATTATGCTTTTGAGTGTACCGCTATTCCTGCATTGGGAGCTGCTCCATTAGCAATGATTCGCAATGCAGGTACAGCCGTTCAGGTAAGTGGTATTGAGGAAGATATTACGATAGATATGCGTCTTTTTGAATGGGATAAAATTTACATCAACCCGCTGTATGGGAAATGCCGACCACAAATCGATTTTCCAAAACTGGTACGATTGTACAAAAAAGGAGATTTGAAGTTAGACGAAATGATTACCAAAGAATACAAACTAGATGATTTACAATTGGCCTTAGATGATATGTTGGCCGGTAAAAATGCAAAAGGGGTAATAGTTTTTGATTAAATAAACATGTTCAGAACCACCGAAATTTCAGATGCCGCATACGAGAGTGCAAACCTTAGGTTCATAACTGTAAAGACCAATAAACTAAAGGGCAGAGGGGATATTTGTGTATTTGTACCACCCATGACGGACTTGGTAGATTTGCCACTTGTTATTTTGCTTCATGGGGTTTATGGCAGTGCTTGGGTGTGGTCTCAAAAGGCGGGAGTTCATATTTCTGCCCTTGAGATGATGGAGAGCGGGGAAATTCCACCGATGGTGATAGCTATGCCTTCAGACGGACTTTGGGGAGATGGTTCCGGTTATCTTCCGCATAATCAAAAAGATTTTGAAAGTTGGATTGTTGATGATGTACCTAATGCCATAATAGAGAATATTCCATCTGTTAGTAAAAAATCAGAACTGTTTATATCCGGATTGTCCATGGGTGGTTTTGGTGCTTTACGTTTAGGCGTGAAATATCATAATCGATTTAAAGCAATTTCTGGTCACTCGTCCATTACAGATTTAGAGCAGATGCATCTTTTTGTAGAAGAATCCTTGGATAATTATGAGCAGGAAGATGCTTGGGAGAATTCCGTTTGGGCATTAATAAAAAAGAATAAGAATCATTTACCATACTTGCGTTTTGATTGTGGTAGCCAAGATCAGCTTATAGCATATAACCGAAAGCTTCACGAGCAGTTAGAAGAGCATGAAATTCCTCACATTTATGAGGAGTTTAATGGAGCTCATGAATGGACGTACTGGAGCGAACATGTCAAAGATACGTTACGATTTTTTGCTTCTCACAGTTAAGCCGTTTGTGATTTGGTATATATAAGGCTTTCATAAATAATCAACCATAAATTAAAGAATCAAAAACCATGCAATTAGTAGAAGATTTGGCCGACCGCCACGAATTGATTTCGGACCTTTTTAAGCAGCCAAAATCACCAGAGGAATGGGAACAGTATAAATTGAGTGATGAGCAAGTAGCCCATTTTCATGAGCATGGTTATGTTTCTGGAATAAAATTGTTGGATGAAAGCCAGATTAATGTTCTCCGAAAGGAATTGGAAGAAATACGTGACCCGAAACACCCGGCACACGAGCTTTTTTATGAATTTCATGGGAATCAATCTACAGACCCTAATACCGTGCTTTTTCATTCCTTAGGGCATTGGCGCATTACTGAAGGATTTCATGATATATTATGGAACCCAGCTTTTACCATGGCGGCAAGTCAATTATTAGGTAACAATAATGTTAGGTTTTGGCATGATCAGTTGTTCTGTAAACCCTCAAACCACGGTGGTGTAGTGGCTTGGCATCAAGATTATTCTTTTTGGATTAGAACAATGCCCATGCAACATTTAACCTGTTGGACAGGTTTGGATGATGCCACTACAGAAAATGGTTGTCTTTATTATGTGCCTGGAAGTCACAAATGGGGACTCCTACAAAAGCCGGAACTTGCAGGTAAAATGGAAGGACTTATGGAATTTATGACCGATGAACAAAAGGCGAATTTTAATCCCGTACCTATTGAGCTTAAAAAGGGGTATGGTTCTTTTCACCATCCTTTAATGATCCATGGTTCGTATGAGAATAAGTCAGAATTTAGTAGACGTGCTTTTGTTTTAAATGTATTTTCGGACGGAACGTTAAGTGATACTGATGGAGAGATGCTTAGAGGTACACCCATTAGGGTTCCGAAAGGTGAAAAAATGGACGGTAAATTTTTCCCTCTTCTTTTTGATAAAAAATAAAAATATAGCAAACAAAGCCTCTTTAATAGAGGCTTTGTTTATTTATGGGATATTGTTTATTCTGGAATATTATTTTTTATATGAATGAAATAGTGAATTATTGAAACTTTGTCAACCCTATAATTTAGTATCTTTCATCTCGATAAAAGTAATTCACCATAAAATTTAAGAAAAGTATGAAGCATTTTCTCTATTCGATTTTGGCAGTAACTTGTTTGGTTCTGACCAGTTGTAAGAACGATGAAAAAAAAGTAGAAGAAAAGGCCGTTAGGCCAAATGTTTTGTTCATTCTAGCAGATGATTATGGGTACCATGATTTAAGTGTAAGTGGCAGTAAGTTTTATGAAACTCCAAATATTGATAGGATAGCCAATGAGGGAATGAATTTTACCAATGGGTATGCAGCCAGTAGGGTCTGTAGTCCTTCTAGGGCCAGTATTATGTTAGGTACATTCACGGCAAGGCACGGAATTACAGATTGGATTGGAGCACAAGTAGGTGAGGACTGGCGAAAAGCGGGTCGTTTTAATAAATTACTACCTCCAGATTATGAACATAATCTTCCTGCCCAAGCCACTACTTTGCCTGAAGCTATGAAAGCGGCTGGATACAAAACTTTCTTTGCAGGAAAATGGCATTTAGGGGAAAAAGGCTCATGGCCCGAAGACCATGGTTTTGATATTAATAAAGGAGGATGGGATGCTGGTAGCCCCAATGGAGGTTATTTTGCGCCTTATACCAATCCCAATCTGGAGAATCATGAAGATGGTGAAAACCTAACGATGCGTCTAGCGGAAGAAACCGTAAATTTTCTGAAAGAGAATAATCCTGAGAAAACGGGTCAGCCTGTCTTTGCCTATCTTTCTTTTTATGCGGTTCACGGACCTATTCAGACCACCAAAGGCAAATGGGCCAAGTATCAGAAAAAGGCAGAGAAAAACGGAATTGCGGAAATAGGCTATAAGATGGAAAAATTCCTCCCGATACGCCAAGTGCAGGATAATCCCGTTTATGCTGGTTTGGTAGAAACTATGGATGATGCTGTGGGTAGAGTTTTGCAAACACTAGATTCTTTGGGGCTCGATAAAAATACATTGGTAGTTTTTACGTCTGATAACGGAGGTGTTTCTGCAGGTGATTCTTTTTCTACTTCAAACCTTCCGTTAAGAGGAGGTAAGGGATATCAATTTGAAGGAGGTATTCGCGAACCGTATTTTATAAGAGCACCTTGGTTGGTTAAAAGCGGGGCATCTACTTCGGAGCCCGTAACTGGAGCAGATTTTTATCCAACAATTCTTGATATAGCCGGTATTGATTTAAAACCGGAACAACATTTAGATGGAAAAAGTCTACTACCAATTCTTAAGGGAGGAAATTTTGAAGAGCGTCCGTTGTTTTGGCATTATCCACATTATGGTAACCAAGGGGGAGAACCATCTTCGGTTATTAGAAAAGGCGATTGGAAATTGATTCATTACTATGAAGATGATAGGGAAGAGCTTTATAACCTTAAAGATGACTTAGAGGAGTTAACAGATGTTGCTTCAGAACATACAGATTTACAAAAGCAATTAAGTGAACAATTATTCGCCTATTTAGATGAAGTTGGGGCTCGGTATCCATCGAAAGACCCAGAGTATAGTTTACAAAAAGAGGAGGCATATCTCAAGAAGATCGTAGATAAGAAACTGCCATCCCTAGAGAAAGAGAGACTCAACTTTTTGTCTCCTGATTTTGATCCTAAAAATGATTGGTGGGGTAGTAATGTGACTGTGGATTAAAGTTGACTAAAAAGATGGTGTAAAGACTTTAAATAGAGCATTTTAGAAAAAGGGGCGAAATTTCGCCCCTTTTTTGTGCTTTATAATGAACAAATTGGCTTCTTAACATAATTTTTAGGTATAAGATATGCCAAGATTAGGATAACATATGTTCAAAAGATAAAATAATGTCAGCATTTGTTAATCCTAGCCTATAGGTGGTACTTGTCTAGTAGTAAGTTTAAATAGTGCAAATCTTAGAGATAATATTAGTGCTGAAATACTAGCAATATTTTAATAATTTCCTTAGTTGTCTCTTTTGATAGGTAGATTTTTAATTATCTATTTTGTTATGTAATCTATTGTAAATCAATTTTTTATAAAAACAATATAGTTTGGTAAACTGGATAAAAATTTAATGATTACAAAGTTTTCTGCTTACAAAAATGTTTACTACAATATTGAAAATTTTGATGGTTGTCTAGTTTTTGTCTAGGAAAACTATAGTGTTTCATATTAAAATATTCATAATATTAGCACTGTATTATTATGGTATCCTTAATAATTATGATAAAAAAATACTAACTTTCTTTTAAGAAATATTTAAGAAAAAAAGATGATAGTACAGGACCACTTAACTAAATAATTTAACTCAAACACTCAAACACTCAAAACTAAAACGGACAATTATGAAAGAACACATTAAAAAATTACTTAGAAAAAGTTGCCTGTTGGCACTCTTTCTTACAACAGTGGGTATGCAGGGATTGTATGCTCAAAAAACCGTAACTGGGACGGTTTTAGATGAGGCTAATCAACCTATACCCGGTGCTAACGTTGTGGTCAAGGGAACAAATAACGGTGTAGTAACCGACTTTGACGGTAACTTCAGTATCGAAGCTTCAAGTGAAAATGTATTATCTATAAGTTACATAGGTTATGCAGCTCAAAATGTAACCGTTGGGAATAAAGCCACTATTACGGTTACCATGGAGCCTGATGTACAACAGTTAGAAGATGTTGTGGTTATTGGATATGGTACGGTAAAAAAATCAGATGTAACCGGATCTGTATCACGTATAGATTCTAAATCTTTTGAAGATCAACCCTTAACAAGGGTAGAAGAAGCTTTACAAGGTAGAGCGGCAGGGGTTACGGTAGCAAAAGCGGGCGGACAGCCTGGCGGTGCAGTAAAGGTTCGGATTAGAGGTGTGAACTCAGTAACCGGAAATAACAGTCCATTAGTCGTAGTTGATGGTGTATTGGGTGGAGACCTAAGTACTATAAACCCAAATGATATTGCTGCTATGGATGTTTTAAAAGATGCATCTGCAACAGCCATATACGGTGTTAGGGGGTCAAACGGGGTTATTATTATAACGACCAAGAAAGGGTCAGGAAAGGGTAAAATCAATGTTGATTATTTCACTACTGTTTCATCAAGTCCTAATTCGGTGCCAAGGTTATCTGCTTCTGATTTTGCAACTATTGAAAACCTAAGAAGAACAAACTCTGGTGGAGCAGCGGTATACACTCCTGCACAAATAGCGGCACTTGAGGCAAGTGGAGGTACTGATTATGAGCAAGCCATATTAAGAACTGGTTTTAGCGAAAATTTGGCTATTTCGGCAAGTGGTTCTGAAGGTAAAATTAGATACTATTTATCCGGTAATTATAGAGATGAAGAGGGTGTCGTAATTAATACTGGCTACCAACAAATATCTGCAAGAGCTAATATAGATGCTCAAATAAATGATAAGTTTAAAATCGGTTTTAATTTGTACGGTAGTACAAGTGAGAATCAAAACAATACAGATAGATTTGGAAATGGTCAAGGAAGTTTTATTTACAAGGCTTTAACGTGGGACCCAACAACGCCAATTTTTAATTCTAATGGAGAATACAATATTAGGTCTGCGGTTGCCTCTTTGAACGACAACCCTGTTCGTACACTTAATGAAACAGATATTAAGGATATTGAAGAAAGATTAAATGCTACAGTAAACGCCACCTATAGCTTTACGGATAATTTCAGTTACTCCCTCATTATGGGGTCGCAGACTTCTAATTTGAACATTGAACGTTATGCTGTGGAAGTTGGGGATGATCAACTGCCTCATACGTCTTTTGCAAACAATAAAAATGTTAGCTATCAGATAAGTAATATTCTTACCTGGCAAAAAGTTTTCAACGAAAAACATGATATAAAATTAACAGGTGTCCAAGAATACTCAAATTCTAAATTCCGAGGAAATGGATGGAATTCCAATGATTTGTCCTTAAACGGAAGAGGTTTTTATTTTGCAGAACTAGCTCCAAATTCAGGACAAACTGTGAATAATGATTTTAATGAGAGAGAGTTGTCTTCGTTTATGTTGCGCGCTGAATATATTTTCAATGACAATTTGTTTTTAACGGCAACGGGGAGGTATGATGCAAGTTCTGTTTTTAGAGAAAAAGAAAGATGGGGTATTTTTCCTTCCGTAGCTTTAGCGTATAATATGACAGATTTAATAGATCAATCTGGAGACACAAGTTTAAAACTTAGAGCGGGTTGGGGACAAGTAGGTAATCAAAACATTGGTCCGTATTCAACTTTTAGCACATTGGGCTTTAACAGTTATGCAGCAGATGGGTCGGCGGCAACCACTGGTACTTTCATCAACAGAATAGGAAACCCTTTCGCAACATGGGAAACAACCACACAAGGAAATGTTGGTATTGATTTTGGATTTGCACAAGGTCGTGGTAGTATTAGTCTTGATGGTTATAAAAAGGTAACTGAAGACTTGTTGTTAGATGCCGCTATTCCGGATTATGATGGGGGCGAGCTTGGAGATAGAACAATTGTTAAAAATGTGGGTGAAGTTGAAAATGTAGGTGTTGATCTTACTATTGGCTATGACATTATCAATACGGAGAACTTAAACTGGAATGCCAACTTATCATTGTCTTATGTTAAAAATGAAGTAACTCAATTAAATGATGGCCTAACCGAAATTTTAGGTCAGTTTCAAGCTCCTGGTGGCCAAGGAAATATTCTTAACTTTATTGAGGTAGGTGAACCATTAGGCCAGTTTAGAGGAGCCACTTTCTTAGGAACTTGGAAAACTACAGATAATATTCCAACAAATGATGAGGGAACACCAATAGCAAAACCAGGAGAGGCTAGATATCTTCTTGATGAGAATAATGAAATTCTATACGGGGCTATAGGAAATGGTACGCCAACAACGACATGGGGGTTCAATAATTCAATAAATTATAAGAATTGGGATATAAACATCTTTTTACAAGGTGTACATGGTTTTGATGTTTACAATATTCAACAAGCCGCAATTGTGGGTGGAGCTGGGGATTCTAGAAGTTTCCTTTCGCCAGATCAAGTTAATCAATGGACGCCAACCAATGAGACGGACATACCGGCTTTCGCAGGCTTGTATGAGTCTAGCCGTTATGTAGAAAAAGGTGATTTTATTAGATTGAGCAACTTAACTATTGGGTACACCATAAAAGATATTAAAGGTTTAGGAAACACAACTATTAAGCTTTATGGGGGCGGTCAGAATTTATTTTTGATTACAGATTACTCGGGTTATGATCCAGAAGGAACTTCTAGAAGAAGTGCTCAAGGTAATGAAGATGTTGCTTCAGGTATAAATATAGGAGCGTATCCCAATCCTAGAACATATACTTTGGGAGTTAAAATCGGATTTTAATTAAAAATTGCAAATCGAAATAATAAAAAAATGAAAATACATAATAGAAATAAATCGGTAAAGACGCTAGTGGCAATTTGTGCCATGGCGGTCTGCGCAATGACTTTTCATAGTTGCGAACAATTTGAACTTGATGAAGTTCCAGGCAGAGCAAACTTGGCTGTTGAGCCTTACAATAGTATAGATGAGCTAGAACTAGCAGTGAACGGAATTTTCGGAAAGTTGAATAAAGCAGCTTGGATGACTACATTCTATGTAAACGGTTGGGCAGGAGATGATATGACTACCCATAGAGAAAGTAACAAGGCAGATTTTAGGGAGTATGACCAAAGAAATGTTGCCGCTACCAATGGTAGGTCTGCTACAAACTGGGCAGGTGTTTATGCCATGGTAAAAGCAGCAAATACGGTTATTATCAATTCAGAAGGAGTTGATTTTCCATCAGATGCTGCTCGTCAGAAAGAATTGTTAGGACAAACCTATTTTTTAAGAGGTTTAATGTTTTATCATCTGGCTCGTGTTCATGGTAGAATTGTACTTCCATTGGATTTAGAGATTGATTTTGAAAGAGAATTAGCTACGCAAGAAGAGGTTTATCAACAGATTGAAAGTGACATGTTAACCGCTGAAACTATGCTTCCTGCAAAAACAAATGTAGGGGCTTCTGACCCTAATTCAGGTTCAGCACGAGCAATTCTTGCCAGATTATATTTGGATTGGGCGGGTTACCCTGTTAAAGATGCGTCTAAATATGCTATGGCCGCCGCAAGTGCAAAACAAGTAATGAACAATGCAGGTACACATGGTTTTGCCTTGGTCCCTGATATGGCTACCCTATATACTGTTGAGGGAAGATTTAATACGGAATCTATTTTTACAATAGCATATTGTGCCTCTTGTGGACTTCCTAATCGTAAAAACGGAAAACTAGGTTTACCTAGTGATTATGCGACTCAAGGGTGGCAAGAGACTTTTGCAGAAATTAGATATTTTGAAGATATGCCTGAAGGTCCTAGAAAGGATGCCACATATCATACACAGATTCCTTTGGACGGTCCTTTACCAGGACCTGCTGATCCAGACCAGGAGTCCCGTGCTACATCTGATGTAGCAGGAGCAGTAAGTTTCTTGCCATGGACAAGTTTTGTAGATCAAGCTCAACCAGTTTTTAGAAAAATTGTTGGTCCATTTGAAGAAGGAACATTCAGTGGTTTTCAAAGTGATCGAAATGATTACTATATGAGATATGCAGAACTACTTCTCATATACGCTGAAGCTTCTGGTGAAGCAGGAACCGCCGGAGCTGATGCATGGCAAGCGCTTAACGATGTACGAAATAGAGCGGGCCTTGCTGATGTAAGCGCTGCCGATGGAACCATCCAGGATTTAGCATATCTAGAGAGAAAATGGGAATTGGCAGGTGAGTATTTAAGATATAATGATTTGGTGCGGAAGGAGCAAGTTGAAGCTGCACTTGGCGGTACGGCAAGAGACCCAAGAGTTTCAATCAATACATTGACCGATCAGCCAATAACGAAAGAAACAAATGCAATAATAGGATCTACGGCACCATCAAATTATTTTGCACCCAGACCACAGCCAGAGGTAGATAGAAATCCAAATTTGGCAAACTAAGAAGTTGAGTTAGTTTTAAGCATGACGGTAAGGTTTCTTTGTAAACCTTGCCGTTTTTTCTGGAATATGCATTACTACTTGATAACTATATCGACCTATTCGTACAGGTCTTACGCTAAAAATCTTTGTATTTTTAGGATGTCTATTCTTTTTTTTTATCATATATAGGTAACTTATGAGATATTATCTTACTGCTTTTGCCTTGTCTTTTCTATTTATTGTAAGTTCATGTAATAAATCTAAAAATGACAATAAAGTAAATCAATCATCGGAAGAAAAATCACCTAAACTCTTCAGTGAAGTTTCATCTGATCTTTCGGGAATTGATTTTGTAAACACCTTAGAAGAATCGTTAGAGTCTAATTATTATCAATATATGTACACGTATATTGGTGGAGGTGTAGCTGTTGGGGATTTGAACGATGATGGTTTTGATGATATTTATTTCACCTCCAATTCATCCGAGGATAAATTATACCTCAATACGGGAAACCTTCATTTTGAAGACATTACTAAAGCCGCCGGTATAGAGCAGCGACCTGGTTTTAACACAGGCGTCACCATGGCCGATGTAAATGGAGATGGATTTTTGGATATCTATGTGTCAAGAGGTGGTTGGCAAGATGAGGATGGGAAATTCAAAAATTTACTATATATAAACAATGGTCCCATAGGAGAAGCTGGAGTAAGCTTTACGGAACGTGCAGAAGAAATGGGCCTTGCTGATCCCAACAGAACAATTCAGGCTACCTTTTTTGACTATGATAAAGATAATGATTTGGACGTGTATGTTTCAAACACACCGGATATCACCAGCAGATCGGAAATAATAGATTTGAACAAAACTCAAAAAGACCCTAAAAGTGAAAAGTTAAAAGGGAGTGATAAATTATATGAGAATGATGGCACTGGTCATTTTACGGATGTATCCCAAAAAGCAGGATTACTTTATGATATAGGCTTTGGGCTTAATCCGCAAGTTGGAGATTTGAATAATGATGGTTGGGATGATATCTATATCTGTAATGATTTCAACGTACCGGATTTGGCCTATGTGAATAATGGCGATGGTACCTTTACAGAATCTCGGGACAAGCTTTTTAAGCACATGTCATTCAATAGTATGGGTAGTGATATGGCGGATATTGATAATGATGGCCTTCTGGATTTAATGACCTTGGACATGAATCCGCAAGATTATGTGCGGTCTAAAACTACTATGGCCATGACTTCCATAGCAGATTTTGAACATATGGTGGAGAAAGGGTATCACCATCAATACATGCACAACATGCTCCAGACCAATAACGGTAATGGAACTTTTAGTGAAGTTGGGAATATGGCAGGTATAGCCAATACGGACTGGAGTTGGTCTTTACTTTCTGCAGATTTTGATTTGGATGGTTTTAATGACGTTTACGTTACAAATGGTGTGTATCGTGATGTTATTGATCGAGATAAGAATAATGAAATTCTTGAGATACTAAGAGAGAATAAGAGAAAACCTACATCCGAAGATTTTCTAAAGTTTGCCAAGATGCTTCCGCAGCAAAAACTAAAAAACTTCTTTTATAGAAATAATGGAGATTTAACTTTTGAAGACATGAGCGATTCATGGGTAGATAGTGAACCTTCCTTTTCAAACGGAGCTGCGTATGCCGATTTTGATAATGATGGCGATTTGGATATCGTGGTAAATAACATAAACGATAAAGCTACTTTTTTAGAAAATAGAGCTATTGACAACCAGCGTAAATACTATTTAGAGATAGATTTGATTGCTGCCGGAAAAAATACTTTTGGAGTAGGCGCAACAGTGAATTTGTACTTTGATGACGGTACAAAACAAACGCGCCAGGTAACACCAACTAGAGGCTTTTTATCTTCAGTTCCAAATTCCCTTTACTTCGGTTTGGGAAAACATTTGTTCGTAAAACGGATGGAAATTATTTGGCCCGATGGAAAAATCCAGGAATTGGAAGATGTAGATGCCAATCAATCTTTACAATTAAATTATCGCTTTGCGGAAACCAAAGTAAAAGAAGAGGATAAGGCAGATTTACTTTTTACTAAAGTCACTTTTGATAACCGTCACTCAGACCCTTACTTTAACGATTTTGATTTACAGATTTTACTACCTCATAAATTGTCGCAATTAGGTCCTTCCTTGGCAAAGGCCGATATTAATGGAGACGGGCAAGAAGACGTTTTTATAGGAGGAGGAAAAGACCAACCTGGGCAACTACTTGTAAGCCGGTCAAATTCATTTCAAAAGATAAGTTCACCTGCTCTTATAGAGGATAAGTCGTATGAAGATGTAGGGGCTACTTTTTTTGATGCAGATGGTGACGGAGATTATGACCTTTACGTAGTTAGCGGTAGTTATGAGTTCAAGGAAAACCCTAGGATGTTGGTAGATAGATTATATCTAAACGATGGTAAGGGGAATTTTAAGAAAGCTAAAAATGCTATTCCAGAAGTAGGTATTTCAGGTTCAGTGGTTGTGCCTTCAGATTACGATGGAGATGGAGATATAGATTTATTTATTGGCGGAAGGCTAATTACCGGTAAATATCCACATCCAGCAAGTAGTTTATTGCTAGTGAATGATGCAGGTAAATTTACAATCCAAAATGAAAACCTTGCTCCGGAATTACAGGGGTTAGGTCTGGTTACCGATGCCAAATGGGTAGACATGAATAATGATCAAAAAGTGGATTTGGTTGTGACTGGCGAGTGGATGGGTATTTTGGTTTTTTTAAATAAAAATAATAAGCTAGAACGTAGTGACGCATATCCAGAATTAGCAAATGCCGTAGGTTGGTGGAACGAACTCTTAATAGATGATATAGATGGAGATGGAGACAAAGATATTGTAGGAGGGAATTTGGGGTTAAATTCCAAATTTCATGCTTCTTATGAGAAACCGTTTGAAATCTATACTTCAGATTTTGATATGAACGGTTCTGAGGATGTTATTTT
The DNA here is from genome assembly GCF_015330165.1 of Zobellia roscoffensis. Classification (NCBI taxonomy): domain Bacteria; kingdom Pseudomonadati; phylum Bacteroidota; class Flavobacteriia; order Flavobacteriales; family Flavobacteriaceae; genus Zobellia; species Zobellia roscoffensis. The sequence continues at coordinate 4,473,285 of NZ_JADDXT010000002.1, read as the reverse complement.
GGCGAAAGAATATGAGGGTAAGCAAGTACCTGTTAGAGGTAAAAGCTGTATGACACAGCAGTTGCCACATTTGGCACAAAAAATACCGACATACACAGATTTTGCCAGTAAAGATTTAAAGGGTATTGTTGGTGAAGGTCTCCAAACAGCCCTTCATTACAAGGCCACTGAGTTTAGATCAGGTATATTTTTGAACGATAATGGTAAATTCAGTTTTAAGCCTTTTGCTAATCGCATTCAAGCAGCTCCCATCAATAGTATGATTTTTGAAGATTTTGATGGTGACGGATATAGGGATTTGTTATTGGCGGGAAATAATTATCAATCAGAGGTAGAAACAACACGTTCCGATGCTGGAACCGGAGTCTTTTTAAGAGGAAATGGTAAAGGTGTATTTAAGCCAATTTTGAATGGTGTATCCGGTTTTTTTGCGGACAAGGATGTTAGAAACATTGAGGTTTTAAATACGAATTATGGCAAGTTTGTGTTGGTTGCTAACAACAACGATTACCATGATTTATTCCAAATTAAAGTTAGCGTGAATTAAAACATGATGCAACGACTAAAAAATACAGGAATAATTGCTTTAATTTTTCTTTTTTTCTTTCCGTTTGGAAAAGTAGCTGCTCAAGAAACATCAGAGGAGGAATTAAAAGCTGAAATATTTTTTGATACGGCTAAAAAATTACGACGGAATAATCCAGAAAGCGCGCTTATTTTATTAGAGGCAAAGCATACAGAGTTTTTAAAGGAAGGAGACACTCTAAATGCTGTAAAAGCATTGCTGGAGATGCCATATATCTATGGTCAGCATGTAGATTATACAAAGTCTTATGATACGCTATGGTATGCACTTTTTTTAGCGGACAAAGCAAACAATGACGAATTAAAGGCATCCGTTTACAATTGGCTGGGTAGGTTGTACAGCTTTTTTAAACGGAAAGAAGAAGCATTAGAGTATTTAAAAAGATCTTTGGAAATCAACCGTAAATTGGTTGAAAAAAGTCAGTTGAAGAAAACGGATTTGGTATGGAATTATTACTTGTTAAGTGCAACCCATAGAGTGCTGAATCAGCCGGATATGCACAAAGTTTATTTGGATAGTTGCTTCCTTAATTACGCTCCTACGTCTAAGCAGTTGCCAATGCCGTATTTACATTTTGAAAAGGCCTTTCAAAAACATGTGGAAAATGAAAATAAGGAGGCCTTAGATCTTTTAAAAAAGGTAGAGCCTTGGTTTGTTGAAAACAGACCCTCCTATTTAGTTCTTGTTTATTCAGATATGGGAGATGTGTATAATGAATTATCAGAATTTACCGAAAGTGAATTTTTTTACGCAAAAGCTCTGGAAACATCCGAAAAGTATGATAGTCATGTAGATTTTTCTTCATTAGTGCATGGAAAGTTGGCTAATTTATATGAGAGTTTGGGGCAATATGATAAAGCCTTGCAAAATCAAAAAAAAGCAAGGGAAATCGATGCTCAATTTTTCGATGGTAGAACGGTTATTAATCAAAATCTATTAGAGATTAAAGATGAGTTCAGGATAGAAAAGGAAAAACAAGAACAGTTATTGCAGGCACAACGTTTGGAAAAATTAGAACAGGCGGATGAAATTTCTATGCTACAACGTGTTATTTTGTTGGGGTCTTTAGTTTTTTTAGTAATAATTGGCATAATTTATTTTAAGTACATGCGGTCTCAGCACCTAGCAGAAAAACGATTAATAAGAAGAAATAAGCAGCTGGAAATTAAGAAAGGGAAGGAACTTTTGGCTCTAAAAAATAAAGAACTTGCCGTGTCGGCCTTAAAAATGGTTGAAAAAGATGAGTTCTTAAATGAAATTGCGGATAGACTGAAAGGAGCTGAAGACGCTACGGATAAACCGGAAATTAAACAGGTCCTAAAATCTATATCTCATAACAGGAATGATAATTGGGATGAATTTAGATTAAGGTTTACAGCTGTTAATGAAGATTTTTATAATAAAATTACTAGTTTGTACCCAAAGTTAAGTCAAGCAGATCAAAAAATTTGTGCTTTAATTAAACTTAACTTTTCAAGTAAGGAGATGGCTAGACTTTTGGGTATTTCTGTTGAATCGGTTCATACTACTCGCTATAGATTGCGAAAAAAAATGAAATTAGAGAGGTCCGTCAACCTAGAAGAGTATATTTCATCTTTGTAAAGAAATATTTGTTGCTAATGATATTAAGATGACATTCAATATTTTTTATCAAAATACGGAGAAGAGTATTAAATTGCACTCATAATATGATATAATGAAGAAAGCCAAGGTAGAGCTAAAATCAACTTATAATGTTCCAAATTTAGAAAGAGGTCTTTCTATAATAGAGTTGTTGGCCACTCGGACAAAAGGATTGACCTTGGCGGAAATTACCGAAACACTTTCTATTACTAAGTCAAGTGCTTTTCGCATTGTAAGCACATTGATTTTCAAAAATTACCTTCAAAAAAACGAGACAACCAAAAAGATTACCCTTTCTAGGAAAATGCTCACTTTAGGTATTTCTTCTATGAATGAGCAAAGCTTAGTTGAGCATTCCATTGACGTAATGCGGGCGTTGCGAGACGAGCTCAAGGAGTCTGTAATGCTTGGGGTTCTCTTGGGGTCTACGGGTACTATTCTTGAACAGGTACCATCTTCACATCCTGTAAAGCTCTTTGTGGAACCAGGCACTCAATTTGATCTTCATAGTTCTGTGGGTGGTAAATGTATCCTTGCACATGTTGCAGGTGACGAAGCAGATGAAAAGTTGAGAGGAAAGACATTGACGAAATTTACCGAGAATACCATTACTTCAAAGAAAGACTTCAAAACGGTGTTAAAGCAGGTAAAAGAAATAGGGTATGCCGTTGATAATAGTGAGGACATACAAGGTATAAATTGTGTTGGTGCACCTATTTTTAATGAATATGGCTACCCCGTTGCGGCACTTTGGATTACTGCACCCTATGGCCGTCTCCCAGAATCAGAATTTGATGCTAAGGGTAAGATAGTTAAGAAGTACGCCATGCAGATTTCTATCAAATTAGGTTATCTTACTCATTAATTCTTCTCCTTTCGTTTTCTATACCGCTTATTTATTTCTTCTTAAATAGGTTTATAATCAGCTAATAGGCTAAAATAATTCGGTTTTTTCTACCGAATTATCCACTCGCATGTAAAAATCTAATTCTACAAATACAAGAATTTAATGATTTTCAGGGTGTTTGTGAAAGAAATCTTAAAAAAACATAGGTTAATTATATTGATATATCAAAATTTATTTTACTTTTGGTTCAAATAGAAAACTAGTTTCATATTTGAACTTTTGTAATTTTTAATTTAGTTTAGAATATGACCCATAAGATGAAGTGACTCATTGAGAACAGTGAGTTTTTTTATTGGCCATATTTAGTCACGATTTTTTTAAGAAAAGCCATGTTTTTTATCATGGAAATATTTTAAACAACTCTCTCAACTTAAACGAATGAAAATGAAATCTTTAGAATTTATTAAAATGGGAGCTTGCCTATCCATTTTTTTCTTGTTTTCGAGTTACGTCTCGGCGCAAGAAACTATTACTGGAACTGTTTCTGATCCACAAGGACCCATTCCTGGGGCCAATATTCTAATTGAAGGAACATCAATTGGAACTCAAACCGATTTTGACGGGAATTTTAGTATAGAGGCATCATCTACTGATGTTCTTGTTATTTCTTACCTTGGTTATGCCACACAAAAAGTTAATGTGGGGAATAAGACCATTCTTAATATTAGTCTATCCGCCGATCAGCAGCAACTTGATGAAGTTGTGGTAATTGGTTATGGAACTAGAAGTAAAGGTACATTGACTAGTGCTGTAGCTACGGTAGATGAGAATTATTTAGAGCAACAACCGGTGTCTAATGTAAGTAAGGCGTTACAGGGTAGTGCTTCTGGTGTTACTACAATTAGTGCGTCTACTCCTGGTGGAGATGCGGAAGTACGAATTCGTGGAATGGGTACGATAAATAATAATGGCCCGCTATGGGTTGTTGATGGTGTTCAAGGAGCGCAATCGCCTCCTCCTGGGCAAATAGAATCCATTCAAATATTAAAAGACGCATCATCTACTGCAATTTATGGGGCCAGAGGCGCCAATGGTGTTATTTTGGTTACTACGAAAACTGGTAAGAAGAATCAAGCGGTTAAGCTAGATATCAGTGTGAAAACGGGTATGAGTTTTTCGGATGCCAAGTATGATATCATGACGGATCCTCAATTGATAGGAGAGATGTTATGGTTGGAGTTAGAGAACGATGGTCTGCCACAAACTAATCCTCATTACGGAAGTGGTGCAACACCGGTTCTTAATGAATACTTGTATCCAAACGGAGGCGTTTCAGGTGCGGCCAATGTTAATCCTGCTTTGTATGACCAAGTAAATTACCCTATTACCAAATCAAATCCGCAAGGAACGGATTGGTTGGATGAAATATACCAACACGGTTTAATTCAGAATTACGATTTGTCATTGATGGGGGGCTCTGAGAAAACCTCCTATTCCTTTCAAGCGGGTTTTCTTGAAGAAAATGGTATACTTAAGAATACATCATTTAATAGGATTTCTTTCCGGTCTAATGTTGATTCTAATCCTTTTGAATGGTTGAATATTGGTCAGCGTTTAGGGGTTACTTACGGCGAAACCAAAGGTTGGGGCGGCAACAATTCACATAACAACTTATTTAATCAACTTTATTTAGCTAGTCCGTTGGTTCCTGTTAGGGATATTGCTGGAAACTGGGCTGGTGGTGTTGTTGGTGGTGCTAATATTAATGATGGTCCTAATCCTGTAGGTTTTTTGGATAGGCTTAAAAATAATAGTAATAAAAAATACAATATTACCGGAAATATTTATGCGGCGATTGAGCCTGTTAAAAATGTAACCATCAAAACTTTGTTGGGTTATGATGTGGATTTGTTAAATAATTTCGCACCTTCTTTTGCTGCTTGGGAACAAGATACGGGTGCTAAATCTACTACTCTTAATGAAAGTAGTGCCAATGAAACGCGTTGGAACTGGACAAATACCTTTAACTATAAAAATACATTTGGAGAAAACCATAGCGTAGATTTTCTTTTTGGTATGGAATCTTCAAGAATAACGTATAGAACTATTTCTGCATCTAGACAGGAGTACCTTTCTGATGATATTAATTTTTTGGTATTGGATGCAGGTGCTAGTAACCAGTTGAACAATGGTAGCGGATTTGCGTCTACATTGTTTTCATATTTTTCTAGAATTAATTACGACTATGCAAAAAAGTATATTTTAGACCTTACTGTACGGCGTGATGGTTCTTCTCGTTTTGGTGCTGAAAATAGATATGGAATCTTTCCAGCCGCATCTTTGGGATGGGTAGCGTCAAAAGAGAATTTTTTAAGTGGTACCGAAGACTGGCTCAGTTATTTAAAATTTAGAGCAAGCTGGGGGCAGTCGGGTAATGATCAAATCGGGAATTACAATAGATTTACTACATATGAGTCGGACCCTGGATCATCTTATTATGCTATTGGTGGATCGGATAATACAATTTCTCAAGGATATCAGTCATTGGCAATTGGTAACCCAGATGCAAAATGGGAAACTACTACATCTACAAATATTGCTTTTGATGCAACTTTATTTAGAAAATTGGACTTGTCCGTAGATTTTTGGAAAAAGGATACCGAGGATATGTTGTTTCCAGTGGCAATTCCGCAAGTTGTGGGTGATGTAATAGAACCTTCGGTAAATATAGGGGCTATGTCAAATAAAGGGGTAGATATATCACTTTCGTACCGTACTTCTGCATTAGATGATTGGTTTACCCTTAATATGTCAACCACGTTTACGGCTTATAAAAATGAGGTCACTAAACTTTCTGATAACGGGAATGAGTTTTTACAGGGATTTCCAACACGTCAGCAAATCTATACTAGAACGGAAGTGGGAAGAGCTTTTCCGGAGTATTATGGTTATGTAGTTGATGGTATTTTTCAAACACAAGGTGAAGCGGATGCACATGCTACAAATGGCACTTATAATGAACCGGGTAATTTAAAAATTAGAGATGTAGATGGGGATGGAGAGATTACTCCAGAAGATCGTACTTATATTGGCAATCCACATCCAGATTTTACAGCAGGTTTTCGTTTAGGTATGGGATTTGGAAATATTGATGTTTCGGCAACACTTTATGCTAGTGTAGGTAATGATTTGGCGAATTACACAAGTAGATTTACCAAATACGGACTTTTTGAAGGACCAAATAGTCCGGAAAGATTATATAACTCATGGGGAAGTCCTTACTTAGAGGATAACAATGATGCTACTTTGCCTAAAGCATCTACTTCAACTTCATTTGAGCAAAATGCTTCAACACTTTATATAGAGGATGGTTCTTTTCTACGTATTCAAAATCTACAACTGGGGTATACGCTACCGGACGAACTAATAGAAAAGTTACATCTTAAGCATATGAAATTGTATGTAATTGGCTCAAATTTATTCACGTTTACCAAATACTCAGGGTTAGATCCTGAAATTAGTGCGAAGAGAGAAAATGGCGTTCCACAAGAAATTGATCGAGGGGTTGATGTGGGTACTTGGCCAATATCCAAACAGATCATGCTAGGATTAAATATCTCATTATAATTTAAAAAAAATAGAACAGATGAAAAATAATATTTTTGCAAATAGTTTTGCCATCTTAATTTTGGTTTTGATATCCTCTTGTAGTGAAGACTTTCTTAACGAAGAGCCTGTAGGTACAGTAAACGAGGTGACACTTGTTAGTGAGGAAGGTATAAATGGGTTGCTTATAGGAGCTTATTCTTTAATTGACGGATATTCTAGCAATGGTAGTCCAAATGGTGGTACGGGAGAAGCTTCTGGAACGAATTGGATTTGGGGAGATGTGCCTTCTGATGATATGCATAGAGGAGATACTAACGGAGGTTGGTCTCAAATTAATGACATAGAACGATACGAGGTACAATCCGATAATGAATGGTTGAGTGGTGCCTGGGGTATTAATTACGATGGAGTGGCACGCTCTAATGATGTTTTACGTGTTTTGGGTACGGCTGGAGATGTAATATCAGCTGAAATGACTGACCAAATTGAAGCTGAAGCTAAATTTTTACGTGCATGGTTTCATTTTCAACTAAGAATTAAATTTGAAAAGGTTCCATATATCACCGAAGATGTTGATGCGGTTTTGGTTAAGAATGATAGAGAAATTTGGGATGATATAGAAGATGATCTTCAATTTGGAATTGATCATTTAGACTCAGCACCATCCGAAGTTGGTAGAGCTTCACAGTGGGCAGCAAAGGCATTGAAAGCCAGAGTTCATTTGTTTCAGAGCGAATTTGCAGAAGCAAAACCACTTTTAGATAATATTATTGAAGAGGGTCCTTTTCAATTAGAACCTCATTTTTACAATAATTTTGATGAAGAACATCAAAATAATGGTGAGAGTATTTTTGAAATTCAATATTCTGTAAACGACGGAGCAGGTGTACATAATTCCGGCGTTGATCACCAGACTTTGTATCCAAATGTTGAAGGGCTGGGCTATTCTTATAGTGCACCTTCTTTTGATCTTTTCAATGCCTATAAGGTAGAAGATAATGGTCTTCCATTGTTAGATAGTTTTCAGGACGACCTTCTTTTAGAAGATTACCAAGTTTCAGATACAGAAGAATTTACACCAACCAGTCAATTGTTAGATCCTAGGGTTGATTGGACTATTGGAAGAAGAGGTATCCCATTTTTGGATTGGGGACCAATGAGTGGAAGCGATTGGATGTCTGATCAATTGAACATGGGACCTTTTATGAATAAGAAGAACATGTTTTATAAGCGTAATAGAGGTGTAATTTCCACTGAGTCTGGTTATTGGGCTCCAGGTGTAAATGGTAACAATTTCAGGTTGTTAAGGCTTGGTCACGTGTTACTATGGAGAGCGGAGGTTGCAGTAGAGGAAAATGATTTACCTACAGCTGTTGCATTGGTAAATCAGATAAGACAGAGAGCGGCTGATGATATTGTAATGGGTAAAGTATCCAATACTACTTTTGAAGAAGGTAATCCTATCATAGTAGATGACTCAGAACCTGCAGCAAACTATAAATTAGGACTCTACGATTCTTTTCCTAGTGTAGAATATGCTCGGATGGCGGTAAGGCACGAAATGAGATTAGAATTTGCACTTGAAGGAATGCGTTTCTATGACCTAGTAAGATGGGGAATTGCAGATAGCACTTTAAACAATTATTTGTCTAGCGAATTGAAGGATAATAAGCTACCATGGTTATCTGGCAGTTCTTTTACTTCTGGCAAAAATAACTATTGGCCAATACCACAAGTACAATTAGACCTTCAGCCAGGCGTGTTAACTCAGAACTCTTCGCTTTAAAATATGAAGTGAAGGATTGAAAAAATGATTAAACTGGAAGAAAGTTAAAGAACTGATGAGACAAGATGAATTAGAAGTTTCATCACTTAATATATATGATCGGGAGTTTTTAAATCGAATCAGTATATATATGGAAGAGAACATGTCTGATGATACCTATTGGGTAGATGATTTGTCTTATGACATGAATACGAGTAGGTCTACTTTTTTTAGAAAATTAAAAAAGCTTACTGGGTATGCTCCCAAAGATTATATGAGAAATATGAGATTGACAAGAGCCGCTGAATTATTAGAAAACGGACAGTTGCGTATAGCAGAAGTGAGTTATCAAGTGGGGTTTAGCGACCCTAATTATTTTAGCAAATGTTTCAGAAGGTTTTATGGTACTTCACCATCTGATTATAGTGTTTTAAGCAGTGCCAGCTAGTAGAGAAAATTCATATATTTAAATTTATATCAAGTAACTGATAATCATGAACAAATACTCCCAATTTTTAATAGTAGCAGCAGTGCTGGTTTCGGCCTGTAATTCTCCTAAAACATCTAATGAAATGAAATCTACCAATGACTGTGATGATAAGGTGACATTTACTCCAGAGCAAATTGATCACCTCGGTATTACCGATACCAATCATTTGAGCGCAGCTTCAAAAAGAGCATTAAAGTGGCCAACGGATCTAGGTAACGAATGGTTCATTCAGTTTGGTCCGCTTCAACCTTTAAAAGGAGATTTGGCTTATGAGGAAGGTGTCGTTCGTCGTGATCCTAGTGCCATTATCAAAGAGAACGGAAAGTACTATGTATGGTATACAAGAAGTACTGGGCCCACTCAAGGTTTTGGAGGAGATATAGAAACTGAAAAGGTATTTCCTTGGGATCGTTGCGATATTTGGTATGCTACTTCAGAAGATGGCTGGACGTGGAAAGAAGAAGGGCCAGCGGTTACTCGTGGTGAGAAAGGTGCCTATGATGATCGTTCTGTTTTTACGGTTGAAATCATGAAATGGGAAGATAAATATTACCTATGCTACCAAACCGTTAAATCTCCATATAACGTCCGTGTAAAAAATCAGGTTGGTTTAGCATGGGCTGACTCTCCCAACGGACCTTGGACAAAGAGTGAAGAGCCAATTTTGAGTCCTGCGGACAATGGTATATGGAAGGGCGAAGAGCAAAACCGTCACTTAGTTGAAAAGAAAGGCGATTTTGACAGTCATAAAGTTCACGACCCTTGTATTCTACCATATAATGGAAAATTCTATTTGTACTACAAAGGAGAGCAAATGGGTGAGGAAATCACTTTTGGAGGAAGACAAATTCGTCATGGTGTTGCCATTGCGGATAATCCTAAGGGGCCTTATGTGAAATCACCATATAACCCAATAAGTAATAGTGGTCATGAAATTTGTGTTTGGCCTTATGATGGTGGTATAGCGGCATTGATTACTACGGATGGTCCTGAGAAGAATACAATTCAATGGGCTCCAGATGGTATTAATTTCGATATCAAGTCTGTTATCCCTGGGGTTAATGCTCATGCTATTGGTTTAAATAGAACTGCGGATGTTGAAAAAGAACCGACGGAAATTTTAAGATGGGGCTTAACACATGTATACAATAGTGGCGATTACCAAAGTATAATGCGGTTTTCGTCTGAGAGAAAAACATCTCATGTGGCAAAAGGTGAGAAAAAATAATAGAGAAATATAGTTAATGAAAGCAACAGTTTACAAAGGAAACAAAACGTTTTCTGTAATAGAGAAGGAGATTGAGCAGCCTGCAAAAGGTGATGTAAGAATAAAGGTAGCCTATTCCGGTGTATGTGGTACGGATGTGCACATTTATCATGGTATGATGGATAAAAGGGTAGAGATGCCTCAAACTATTGGCCATGAAATGTCCGGTGTCATTGATGCTGTCGGAGAGGGGGTTGAAGGTTACGAAGTTGGAGACAAGGTTGTGGTTCGCCCACTGGATGACCGTAAGGTTAAAGCTTCCGATAAAGGGTTCAATCATATCTGTGAAGAATTAAAATTCATTGGTATTGATAGTCCAGGTTCAATGCAACAATATTGGAACGTGCCATCTTTTGTTCTTCATAAGCTAAAGGCTGAAACCGATTTAAAACTGGCGGCTTTAATAGAGCCATTATCGGTTGCCACACACGATGTTCGCAGAAGCGGATTGGTTGCAGGTGAGACTGCCGTTGTTCTAGGTGGTGGACCTATAGGTCTTTTGGTAGCTATGGTGGCCAAAGATGTAGGTGCAAATGTTATTATTTCGGAAGTAAACGAAAAGCGTATTGCCAAAGCTGAATCTATGGGGTTACATGCTGTAAACCCAATGAAAGTGGATTTAGTAGAATACGTAAAAGAGAAAACGGATAACCGTCGTGCAGATGTGGTTTTTGAAGTAGCTGGCGTACAACCTGCTTTAGATATTATGTGCGAAGTAGCCGGTATTCGTGGTAGAATATTAATGGTAGCTATTCACGGGGAAAAGAAACCAGTAGATCTTTTTAAATTTTTCTGGAAAGAGCTGAGCTTAATTGGTGCTCGTGTGTACGAGAAGGAAGATTATGAGAAGTCAATTGAATTGATTACGGCTAACGAACTTCCTTTTGAGGACATGATTACGGACGTACAACCGTTGACCAAAATTCAACAAGTTTTTGAAAACATAGATAATAATCCAGATGGTATGAAGGTACTAATGGATTGTCAACAATAATAAAGAGAAATAACGCATAAGGAAATGAGCATATTAAATCAATTTAGCCTAAAAGGTAAAACCGCTTTGGTAACGGGTTGCAAAAGAGGAATTGGAAAAGCTATGGCAGTTGCCTTAGCGGAAGCTGGTGCGGATATCATTGGGGTCAGTGCTTCTTTGGAGAAGCATGGTAGCATGGTAGAGCAAGAAGTTGAAGCTACAGGTAGAAAGTTTAAAGCCTATACTTGCGATTTTGGGAATAGGGAGGCATTGTACGAATTCATTAAGGAAGTGAAAGGCGACTTTCCAAAAATCGATATTTTGGTAAATAATGCAGGGACAATCCTAAGAGCTCCAGCGGTTGAGCACTCAGATGAATATTGGGATAAGGTAATTGAAATCAACCAAACGGCACAATTTGTATTAACGCGTGAAATTGGTAAGGAAATGGTAGCTCGTGGTGAGGGTAAAATTATTTTCACGGCTTCATTGTTGACCTTCCAAGGAGGTATTACCGTACCAGGTTATGCAGCAAGTAAAGGAGCTATTGGTCAAATGACAATGGCGTTTGCAAATGAGTGGGCCGGAAAAGGAGTAAATGTAAATGCAATTGCTCCCGGTTACATCAGTACGGATAATACGGAAGCCTTAAGAAATGACCCAGATAGATCAGCATCTATCCTATCTAGGATACCGGCGGGAAGATGGGGTAAACCTGAAGATTTTGCAGGACCTATCGTGTTTTTAAGTTCAGATGCGGCGGCTTATATGAGTGGTGTTACCATGTTGGTAGACGGCGGTTGGATGGGTAGATAAGTATCTTAAGACTGAGTAAAAAAATCCAATAAATAAATACTGAAAAATGAAATTGCCAAGACAGGTATTCTTGTTCTTAGTGTCCTTTTTTGCGCTTATAAATGGCTGGGCACAAGACAAACCAAACATTATTTTTATACTATCTGATGATGCGGGTTATGCTGATTTTGGCTTTCAGGGAAGCAAAGATTTTCAAACTCCTGAACTTGATAAATTGGCAAAAAATGGGGTTCGATTTACTCAGGCGTATGTTTCTGCGGCCGTTTGTGGACCATCGCGCGCCGGACTTTTGACAGGAAAATATCAGCAGAAATTTGGGTTCGAAGAGAACAACGTTCCCGGTCTTATGAGTAAAAACGGAATTACCGGAGATGATATGGGGCTTCCGCTGGACCAGAAGACAATGGCGGATTATCTCAAAGAACAAGGTTATAAAACGGCGGTATTTGGAAAATGGCATCAAGGTAATGCAGACCGTTTTCATCCTACCAAAAGAGGTTTTGATGAGTTTTATGGCTTCCGTGGTGGCGCAAGAAGTTATATGCCTTATGGAAATGAAAATAAACTTCGTCGGGACGAAGATAGACTTGAACGTGGTTTTGAGAATTATAAAGAACATGACGGATATCTGACGGATGAATTAGCAGAAGAGGCCAACTCGTTTATGGATAGAAACCAAAAGAATCCATTTTTCATTTATCTGGCTTTCAATGCGGTACATACACCAATGGAAGCAATAGAAGAGGATTTAAAGAAAGTGAATGGCCTGAGCGGGAAACGGAAAACTTTAGCAGCTATGGCTATTGCAATGGATAGAGCATGTGGGAAAGTTTTGGACCATATTAAAGAACTAGGCCTGGAAAAGAACACACTTATAGTTTTTACCAATGACAATGGTGGGCCTTCGGATTCTAATGAATCATTAAATGACCCGTTAAGCGGTACAAAAGCAAACCACTTAGAAGGGGGGATACGCGTTCCTTTCTTGATGTCATGGCCCGGTATATTAAAATCAAATACAGTCTATGAAAACCCAGTAAGTACATTAGACCTTTTACCAACTTTTGTTACTGCCGCAGGCGGGGATGTTAGTAATGTGGAAGGTTTGGATGGAGTAGATCTACTGCCTTATTTAAAAGAAAAAAAGGCCGGTATACCCCATACAACATTGTATTGGAAAAAAGAGAACAGAGGAGCCGTTAGGCATAACGATTGGAAATTGGTTCGTTTTCCTGATCGTCCCGCAGAGTTGTACAACATAAAGGAAGATATTTCAGAAGTGAACGATTTGGCTTCGGCACATCCAGAGAAGGTTCGTGAGCTATACAAAATGCTTTTTGACTGGGAACTTACATTAGAAAGACCGCTTTGGGAATTAGAAAGAAGATTTGAAGGCAAAGCAGCTACAAGAATGGATACATATAGAAAACATAAATAAAATAAGAACATGTCAGCAATTAAAGAATACCAACTATTTATTGACGGAAAATGGGTAACATCTACATCGGGTGAGACCATAGATATTGTAAACCCAACTACAGAAGAAGTTGTGGCAAGGGTACAGAACGGAACTGTAGAGGAGGCTCAACAAGCTTTGGATGCAGCTGAAAAGGCGCAAAAAGAATGGAAAAAATTACCTGCTCGTTCCCGTGCTGATTTGCTATATAAATTGGCAGATGAAATAAAGGCAAATTCAGATTTCTTAGCGGAACTTTTGGTTAAGGAACAAGGTAAATTGCTCAAAGTGGCCAAAGGGGAAGTCGCGGTGACGGCTTCATTTATTGAGTACGCTTGTGAAGGTGCAAGAAGAATTGAAGGAGATATTATTCCTTCGGATAACCCTAATGAGCAAATCTGGATTCAAAAAATACCACGCGGTGTTGTTGTGGCTATTACAGCCTGGAATTTTCCATTGGCTTTGGCAGGTCGTAAATTAGGTCCTGCTTTGGTAGCTGGAAATACAATCGTTATTAAACCGACTTCCGAAACACCTTTAGCAACGCTAGAGTTGGGTAATTTGGCTAAGAAAGTTGGTATTCCAGACGGGGTTATCAATATTTTAACCGGTCCAGGAAGAGCCATGGGTAATACCCTTGTTGAGAGTCCTATCACAAAAATGGTGACCATGACAGGGTCTACGCCAGTAGGTCAATCTATTGCAAGGGCTGCTGCTCAGAATCTTACGCATGTACAATTAGAACTTGGAGGAAAAGCTCCTTTTATCGTTTTTGAAGACGCTGATATTGATGCGGCGGTTGATTCGGCCTTGCATTCCCGTTTTGATAACTGTGGTCAGGTTTGTACCTGTAATGAAAGAATGTATGTACATGAAGGAATTTATGATACGTTCATGGAGAAGTTCATTGCTAAAACTAAAGCCCTAAAGGTGGGGGATCCAATGTTGGAAGATACAGATATGGGGCCTAAGGTAAATGCTTCGGAACTAAAACATATGGAGCATTTGGTGGCGGTTAGCTTGGAAGAGGGCGCAACACTTGCTACGGGTGGTAAAAAACCCGAAGGCAGTTCATTTGAAAAAGGATTTTGGTTTGAGCCAACGGTTCTGACCAATGTAACGCAAGACATGACTATTGTTCATGAAGAGTCTTTTGGGCCTATTCTTCCTGTTTTAAAATTCAAAACTTTTGAAGAAGTGGTTGGGTATGCCAATGACTGTGAATACGGACTTGCAGCTATGATTTTTACCAACGATATGAGTACAATCATGAAATGTAATGATGAGTTGGAGTATGGAGAAATCTATGTAAACCGTGGTCATGGAGAACAGCATCAAGGATTCCACAATGGCTACAAGTTAAGTGGTTCCGGTGGTGAGGATGGTAAGTACGGCTTTGAGCAGTACATGGAGAAAAAGACGTTTTACATTAGACACAAAGCTTAAATGAGTACACGTATAAAATCGGTTGATTGTAAGTTGTTCAGGGTTCCGTTGCCGGAAGTCATGAACGATGCCAAACATGGAGACCATACGCATTTTGAACTGGTTACTTCCACTATTACTTTAGAAGATGGGAGTACAGGAACTGGTTATACCTATACAGGCGGGAAAGGCGGAAATGCCATAAAGGCAATGGTAGACCACGATATTGCGCCGGCTTTAATTGGTAAGGATGGTACAGATGTAGAAGGTATCTATGATTTCTTAGAGTGGCATATGCATTATGTGGGCCGCGGCGGTATTGTATCTTTTGCGGTTTCTACAATTGATATTGCCCTATGGGACATTCGTTGTAAAAAAGCAGAAAAACCGTTATGGCAAATGGCCGGTGGAGCTGGTAAAACCTGTAAAGCATATTGTGGCGGAATAGATTTACAATTTCCTATTCCAAAACTTTTGAAGAATATGGAAGGTTATTTGGCCGCTGGTTTTAATGCGGTTAAAATAAAAATAGGACGGGAAAACCTGGATGAGGATATAGAACGCATTAAGGCCGTTCGTGAATTTATTGGTCCGGATGTAACTTTCATGGTCGATGCCAATTATTCCATGACCGTTGAAAAAGCTATAAAAGCGATTAACAGGTTCCGGGAATATGACATTACTTGGTTTGAAGAACCTATCATACCGGATAACTACATGGGTTTTGCCCAGATTTCAGATGCTACGGATTTCCCGTTGGCCATGGGCGAAAATTTACATACCATTCATGAGTTTGAATATGCCATGGATCAGGCAAAATTATCTTTTGTTCAACCGGATGCTTCCAATTGCGGGGGTGTAACCGGTTGGTTGGAAGCGGCAAGATTAGCCGATAAACATGGTATTCCGGCTTGTTCGCACGGTATGCAGGAGCTGCACGTAAGTTTGGTATCCGCACAGCCTAATTCGGGTTGGTTAGAGGTACATAGTTTTCCTATTGATCAATATACCAAAAGGCCTTTGGTGGTGGAAAATCATCTTGCCGTTGCGCCGGATACACCTGGTGTAGGCGTTGAGTTCGATTGGAAAAAACTTGCACCTTATCAGTCTAAATAGAACATCAAACAAGAACATTTTAAATGCAAATGATAATGAGAACAGATCAAACGGATTTTGGTGTACTGAATGGTGAAACTATTCAACAGTATACTTTGGAAAATGATAATGGAGTTCGAGTAAAAATCTCCAACTATGGGGCTACAATTACCTCTATTTTAGTGCCGAACAAAGAAGGTAAAGCCGAAGAAATCGTTTGTGGTTTTGATACTTTTGAAGGCTATTTTTCTGATGCTTATAAAGCAAATGCCCCCTATTTTGGAGGAACCGTAGGTCGTTATTGTTCGCAAATTAAGGATGCTAAATTTTCTTTGAAGGGAAAGGATTATGAACTGGCAAAAATTGTTGGTAATAATAATCTTCACGGTGGTAAAGTGGGCTTCGACAAAAAAATATGGAAAGTAAGTTCGTTTTCAAACGAGTTAGCTAACATTCAAATGGAACTTACAAGTCTTCATTTAGAAGAAGGTTTTCCTGGAAATATTACGGTTCAAGTGACCTTTACATTAACAAATGACAATGAACTTAAAATACGATATGGCGCAATAACCGACCAAGACACGCCTTTCACCATTACAAATCACTCGTATTTTAATCTTTCTGGTTTTGCTGAAAATGTAGAGGGTCACTCCGTAATGGTAAACTCGGATACCAAACAAATTTGGGATGAAACCGGTGCAGCAACAGGTGAGAATGTTTCTGTTGCGGGCAAAACCGATGATTTGCGTACGGCAAAGACCATAAAAGAAGTACATGATGCCATGGGCGACGGTTTTGAGCACTTTTACCTCTTTGAAGATAAAGGATTTGAACTGGGTAAAGTGGCCGAAATATCCGAGCCTAAGAGTGGGCGTTCTATGGAAGTTTTTACTACGGAGCCCGGCATGTTATTGTATACGGGTAAATATACTTCTGATGAACTAAAGCGGGAATCCGGCTTGCAGTACGGCAAATTCCGCGGATTTTGTTGTGAAACCCACCGCTATCCTAATGGACCGAATATTGCCACTGCTCCCCAGAGCATTCTAAAAGTTGGCGAAGTTTATAACAGTACTACTATTTTTAAATTCAACTGGTAAATCAATAAAGTCAGGTGGGCCGGTAGTGGTTGACTTGACTTCAATTAAATATTTAAGTTATGACCGAAGGAGTTTTATGGGCGATTTTCGCCGGATTGATGTTGGGCCTTTATGCCCTTCCTGAAAAATTTACAAAGGGGTTCAAGTATGAAAATACGTGGAGTCTCTTTTTTCTCCTGACTATGTTCGTGGTGCCCATTATAGCATCAGTGACTCTTATTCAGGGTTTTGGTGAAATTTTTGGTAATATGCCAACCGATATTTGGATTAAAATGGGACTTACCAGTTTCCTTTGGGGAATAGGCGTTATGATGTGGAGTAAAGCCATAAATCATATAGGACTTTCCTTAGGTTTTTCAATATTTATTGGAACTATAATTTTAGTAGGTTCCCTTTTACCGTTCATAGAAGATGGTTTACCGCCATCTAATGTATTAACCTTCATTTTAGTCGGTATTTTGGTGGTCTTGCTTGGGGTAATATTGAACGGAAAGGCAGGTCTTACCCGAGAAAAGGACGAGAAAAAAATCGCCACGGAAAAAGGAGGTTCCAATAAAGGTTCTATGGTAACAGGTATTATGATTGCTGTTGTTGGAGGTCTTTTGGCTACCGGTTTCAGTTATGCCAATGCCGCAGGAAGACCATATTTGCACGAGGCAAGCATAGCACAGGGCAATGCCGATTGGATAACGGCAGTAGCTGTTATGTTTCCTATTTTCTTAAGTGGGGGTATCGTTATGACTGCTTACTTCTTGTGGCAGTTAAATGCCAAAAAAGCATGGGGAGATTTCAAAACGCCAGCTTTTGGAAAGAATCTATTTCTTATTCTGATCATGGCCGTTTTTCATTATGCTGCCTCAGCTCTTTTTGCATATGCTGCATTTAAACTTGGTGCATCCGGAAATACTGTTGGGTATGCAATTTTTAATACAGCTTCTGTTGCTACGGCAATTGTAAGTGGTTTGGTAACTAAGGAATGGATAAGCGCTTCGCCAAAAGCTAGAAACCTATTATATGGTGGATTGGGTTGTATGATTGCAGGAATTGTAATTGTGGCTTATGCGAACGGATTAGGTTAATGCCGGCTCTCCATCAAAAATAAAGTTAGTTTGTTTTAGTAGTAAGCCCGATTGTTATAAGCTTTTCAATTGGGCTTTTTTGATTCATATGGTAAATATAGAGTTATGAAAAAATATCTTTTGTTTTTTACACTGATTGGTTCCGTGCTAACTTCTTGCACGAATGATAAACGGGCTAAAACAGAATTAACACAAGTATCTACTGATTTCAATCACGATTGGCAGTTTCAGTTGGTAGACACCACTGGGAACTCCGCCAACTGGAAAAACGTAAGACTTCCACATGATTGGAGTGTTGAAGCTTCTTTTGACTCCATAAATGGCGAAGGGGCTACTGGGTATCTTCCCGGAGGTACAGGGTTGTATCGTAAAAAATTCCCATTAAGACTACAAGAGAATGAAAATGCATATATATTGTTTGATGGGGTTTATAATAACTCGGAAGTTGTTTTGAACGGAGAAAAGGTCGGTGCTCATCCGTATGGATATTCTCCATTTTATTTTAACATTTCACCTTATTTGAATTCGGAAAAAGACTCGAATTTAATCGAGGTTAAGGTTGATAGAACCCGTTATGCCGACAGCCGTTGGTACACGGGTTCAGGAATATATCGAGATGTAAAACTTTTGGTCAAAAACAAATTGCACATTCCTGTTTGGGGCGTGTTCATTACGACTCCTAAAATAGATGAAAATAGGGCAGAAGTTTCTGTAGCAATTAATATCCAGAACGATTTTTCAGAGAATAAAAACGCTGAAATACAAACTGATATTTATGATAGAGAAGGGAAAAAAGTCAATGAACAAACAAATACATTTTCCATTGCCGGAAATACGAAGACTTCACATCAACAGTCCGTATCTATTGAAAACGCTAATCTATGGAGCGTTGAAAATCCCTATTTATACAAAGCCATTACCTCAATCGTGCAAGACGGAAAAATTATTGATCAACAGGAAACAACCTTTGGTGTTCGATCCATCCGTTTTGATGCTGATGAAGGGTTTTTCCTTAACGGTGAAAATATGAAAATAAAAGGAGTTTGCCTGCACCATGACGGAGGATTGGTAGGTGCTGCAGTTCCTGATGATGTTTGGAGAAGACGCTTGGCCAAGCTAAAAGAAGCGGGTTGTAATGCGATTAGAATTTCGCATAATCCCGGTTCCCAAGCATTTTTAGATTTGTGCGATGAGATGGGCTTTCTGGTACAGGATGAGTTTTTTGATGAGTGGGACAATCCCAAGGACAAAAGAAAGAACATGAATGAACAAAGTGTAGACTACGTTACTCGTGGTTATACGGAGCACTTTCAAGAATGGGCAGAAAAAGATTTAAAAAACACCGTATTGGCGCACCGAAACCATCCAAGTATTATACAGTGGAGCATCGGTAACGAGATAGAGTGGACCTATCCAAGAAATGCAGATGCCACGGGTTTCTTTAACAACATGGGATGGCAGGGCAATTACTTCTTTTCCGAGCCACCGTTTTCCGTAGAGCAGATAAATGAAAAATTGAATACTTTGCCCAAGGGAAAATACGATATAGGTGAAACGGCTCACAAGTTGGCAAAATGGACCAAGGAATTGGACACTACACGCTATGTAACTGCTAATTGCATTCTACCTTCGGCTAGCCATTTATCGGGTTATGCAGACGCGTTGGATGTTGTGGGTTATAGTTACCGACGGGTAATTTATGATTACGGACACAAAAATTATCCGAACAAGGTAATCATGGGAACAGAAAATCTTCCGCAGTGGCATGAGTGGAAAGCGGTGATGGAACGTCCGTTTATTTCCGGGCTCTTTTTGTGGACGGGAATTGATTATATGGGTGAGTCTAACGGAGGCTGGCCAAAAAAAGGCACGAATAGTGGATTACTGAATTCAGCAGGTTTCGAAAAGACTTCATACCATATGATGAAAACGCTTTGGAGCGATGAGCCTCATTTATATATTACTACACAGTCTTTGGATAAATCAATTTTTAAGTTAAACAGTGTAGGAGAACCCATAGAAAAGAAAAAAGACGCTTGGAAACAGGCATTGTGGTTTTGGCATGAAAGCAATGAATACTGGAATTATGATGTCAATGAACCTACCGTTGTAGAGGTATATTCAAATTGTGAAGAAGTGGAACTCTTTTTAAACGATGCTTCGCTAGGGAGAAAAAAGCTAGCGGATTTTGACGACCATATCTATAAATGGTCCGTTCCGTTTACTGAGGGAGAATTAAAGGCTGAAGGTTATATTGATGGAAAAAAAGTAGATGCAATTGCTCAATTGAAAACAGCCGAAGAACCTCATGCCGTTCAACTTTCAGTGGACAAAAGTGAATTGTCTACCAATGCCTATGATGTGGCCCATATAGTGGCTCAAATTGTAGATATAGAAGGTAATCCGGTAAGACACCTCAATTCAGAAATTATTTTTACTGTTCATGGTGATGTAAGGCTACTTGGGGTTGATAATGGTTCGGAAAGAAATGTTCAGGATTTTCAGTCCAACAAAATTGTAACTGATCAGGGTAGGGTACTTTTAATAGTGCAATCAAACTCTCAGGCAGATAAAGTAACTATTTCCGCTGCTTCCGAAGGTTTGAAAGCAGGTGAAATTACGTTGAATGTAAATGCTATTTAAGGTTGACTATTTTTTGCAGGGTATTTCCAAATGAAATAGTTTTTTTTCATTACAAATTGTAAATCGTTCATTTTGTAAATGGATTTATGAGAAGTACAGAAAATGTTTTAATAGTCAAGACATCCATAAGTAGAAGCTATATCATACGGTCTTCTACTCCTAGCTAAGTAGCCGTGGCGTTCATAAGTAAAGCGTATTGGTCAAAGTATTTAAAAATTAATCTGATTAAAGTAAACTAGTTGAGTTAGTTGTTTGAAAACTGCAGCAGGTTCTTTTGACCTGTTGCCGTTTCTTTTTTATTAATCCATTGAGCAATTGTGTTTTAAAACTAAACTTATTTTACGCTAAACGATAATAATTGTTATCTTGACACTTTTAAAATCAGAAATTCATTTTTTTTCTGATTTTGTTTTTTTTATTGAAATAACCTGCAAAATTTATTTATAAATAATTAACTAAATGACCGACTTTAATTCAGCTGTGAATCCCACACGTAAACGTTATAATATATTGGCCATGGTATTCGTTACCGTGGTTATTAATTATTTGGACAGAAGTAATATTTCCGTGGCGGCTTTTGCCATGAAGGAAGATATTGGCTTGAGCAATGTACAGATGGGCTACGTATTTTCTGCCTTTGCATGGACGTATGCCTGTTTGCAAATCCCTGGTGGTATTGTCGCGGATAAACTTCCCACTCGTATATTATATTCTGTCATGATGGCCTTATGGTCTGTAGCCACTCTCATACAGGGAATGGTCAGTTCTTTTGGGGCATTATTAGGGTTGAGGGCCAGTATAGGTATTTTTGAAGCTCCTTCTTATCCTATCAATAATTTAGTGGTAACCAAATGGTTTCCTGAAAACGAACGGGCATCGGCAATTGCCATATATACTTCGGGACAGTTTTTGGGACTCGCTTTTCTTACACCGGTTTTAGTAACGATTCAGACCTATTTTGGCTGGAGAGGATTGTTTATTATATCTGGTATAATTGGACTTGTGTGGGCGGCAATTTGGTATTTTTTCTACCGTAATCCACAAAATCATAAATCTATAAATAAAGCAGAATTAGAGCATATTGAAAAGGGAGGTGGACTTGTTGGTAAAAACGATGTAAAGAAGGAGGACAAGAAAAAATTTGATTGGAACGACTTCAAGCAAGCTTTTATCTACAGAAAACTTTGGGGACTTTATATAGGTCAATTCTGTTTGGGAGCTACAACTATATTTTTCCTAACTTGGTTTCCCACATATCTCGTGGAATTTAGAGGATTAGATTTTTTGAAATCAGGTTTCTTGGCTTCCATTCCATTTTTGGCAGCTTTCTTTGGAGTACTTTTATCTGGTTTCTCTTCTGATTATTTGATTAAGAAAGGCTATTCCGTAGAGATTTCTAGAAAGACACCCATTATTGTTGGTATGTTATTATCTACCTGTATTATTGGGGCAAACTATACAGATGATACATTCTTTGTAATACTTTTTTTAGCCCTGGCCTTTTTTGGTAACGGGTTAGCAAGTATTGCGTGGATATTTATTTCGCTTATGGCTCCTAAAAAATTAATAGGACTTACCGGTGGGGCGTTTAACTTTATTGGTGGTCTAGCGGGAGTAGTTGTACCCATTGTAATCGGTTACTTGGTAGAAGATGGAGATTTTAGTCCAGCGCTTTTCTTTATAGGTGGTATAGCATTGCTCGGATTTATATCTTACACCTTTATTGTGGGTAAAGTTGAACGTATCGTACCAAAAAATTAATAAAACACTAAACATAATAAATAGGCATTTTATGAAGATATCAGCTATTAAAACTTTTCCCATAAATGTTGGTTTTGGAAGCCAACTTGTTGTAAAGGTTGAAACCGATTCAGGAATTTACGGATGGGGGGCATCAGGGCTTTCAGGAAGGGAATTAGCGGTTATAGGTGCAATAGAACATTTTAAAGGTTTTCTAATTGGAAAAGACGCGCGAAATATTGGTGCACTTTGGCAAGAAATGTATCGCGGACAATATTTTGAAGGTGGTAGAGTACTTACAGCGGCTATTTCGGCTATTGATATTGCTCTTTATGATATTAAAGGAAAGGCGCTTGGTGTTCCGGTATATGAACTTTTAGGAGGGAAACATCGCGACCATGTAGACTGTTTTGCTTCGGTTCGTTTTAGAACACGAGAAGAGCTTTTTGAGTATTCTAAAACATGTATAAAAGAGGGTTGGAACATGTTGCGTTTGGCTCCAGCTGAATTTGAGGCCGAAGGAGACAAAGAGCTTTTTGAACCTCGCCAGTCCATTGCAACAATCGCCGAATGGCTTACTGACTTGAGAAAAGAAGTGGGTACGGCCATTACCATAGGCATTGATTACCATACAAGACTTACTCCGGCCCAGACGTATTCATTTATAAAACGTATGCCTCCAGGAACATTAGATTATATTGAGGAACCTATCCGCGATGAAAATCCGGAAGCATATGAGAACCTTCGTAAAATGGTTGATATTCCATTTACTATAGGAGAAGAGTTTTCAAGCAAGTGGCAGTTTTTACCTTTTTTAGAGCGTAATTTGACTCAATATGCACGTATAGATATTTGTAATGTAGGTGGAATTACCGAGGCAATGAAAGTGGCCAGTTTAGCGGAAGCACATTATATAGATTTGATGCCCCATAACCCGTTAGGTCCTATTTGTACAGCGGCTTCCATTCATATGGCAGCAGCATGTCCTAATTTTGGCTGGTTGGAAGAAATGAATACTCCGGCACAGTATATGGGAACCGATGCTCCGGAATTTTATCCTGTGCGTCCAATTTTGAATGGACCTACGTATCCTGTATTGGATACTCCTGGACTAGGTGTTGAGTTCAATGAAGAATTGGCTTTGGAAAAAACTTTTAAACCAATTGAAATACCAAGGTTAAGACGCCAGGACGGTTCGTTTACGAACTGGTAGTCAAAAATATTATTCAACAAATTCCATTAGTCCAAACCTGTTCGCTTGATGTACGTTTTTGGAAATATCATAAATAGGGAAAATAGTTGATGTAGACCGGCGGTTGCCGTTAGCATCATTACGGTCTTGACGAATAGCAAGGAAAGCCCATTTGTTTCCGGGTTCAATTGCAACAACTTTACCAAGCTCACCAAAGTTAGAATAGGGGATGGCCATTTCCATGGTCCATCCCTTATCTATATCGGAATTATCATTTATTGTTCCATCAAATGTTACCTCTACCTCAAAACTAGGATTGAAAGATTTGTAAACTACATCTTTTCCCATTGTATAATTATTGAAATAAATAAAGTCGTTTGAAGCTTTGTTTAAATTCAATTCATATCCAAAATGAGTGTCTAGACTATCTGGAGCAGTAATGAAGAATATTTCGGCACAGTCATCAAAATAAGGTTGCCCGTCTCTTTTGGTTTCCCTAGATGTAATATATTGGTCTTCTATTTCAAAGAAGATATAGAACTCATCCTCGCCCCAAAGCATTCTAAAAGTTGATTTCTGCTGGTCCGAAGGTTTATCTATATTATAGAAATTATCTAAGGTTCTAGCTTCCGTTCTGGACCAAGCCCCTTCCTTCATTTTTCCATCTATCTGCATGGGCTCACTAACTTTAGAAACTTTAAAAATAGGTTGTTCCCCCAAAGAAAGTTTCTTTTCTTGTTGTGCCCACAGGGTAGCGGATAGAAAGAAGACAGTGACTAAAACCTTAGTATTTTGTAACATATGTTTAATGAGGGTTAGTTGTTCATCATGATTTTGGCCCACAAATTATTAGGATAAATATCTAATGCCTGTTGTAGTTCCTTTTCCGATTCTGCACTATTTTTAAGTCCTAAATTACCTAGTGCTTCTAAATAATAGGAGTTGGAAGTGAACTTTTTGTTTGTAGCGGAGGCTTCTTCTACGGCAACTAACGTATTGCCGGTGCCGCTCTCACGCATTGACTTCCCTTTTGCAATAAGGTCTTTATAAATGGTTTTTGCCTTTTCTGAATCTCCCAACTTTTCCAATGATTTACCTTGAAAAAATAAAAGGTCGTTCATACCTCTTCCGCTCTGGGCGTCAATGCTTTTTTGATAACTGGACTTCGCTTTTTTAGCATCACCCAATTGGTCATAAGCTTCTCCCATATAATAATAGATCATTGCATTTTTTTCGTCGTGTGTAGGCTTGCCTACTTCAAGATTTTCAGGGTAAAGTAGTGCGCGCTCCAAATGAGAAACAGCTTCTTTAGGGTTTTTATCGGCAATTAACTTTTTAGCTTTTAAGGTATGGGTATCTACATAATGCCAGTACGTTTCTCTACCACCTTCCCAAGTTCTAAAATGATGTTTGTCTAGAAATGCAATAGCTTTATCATAATCTCCGGCTAGATTTAAAAGTTCAACATACGTTTTTGGGGCATCCACATCTTCTCTTACGATATCAAGATTGTTATCTAAGATTTCCAGATTTTTTCTAAAATCGGCATCGGATTCGTCATAATATTTTGAAAGTTCCGAGTACCATAATGGATTTGAGTTGTCAAGCGCAATAGCCTTGGTCATATAATCTATGGCCTGTGATGGATTTTTTTGGTGATAGAAAGCGCCAAAGGCCAGATTACGCCAAACCATGGGAATACTTGTATCTATAGCACCGGCCTTCTGCCAATACATAATGGCATCATCCGGTCTTTTATCATACAAGAGGTTACCCAAAAGGTAAAAGGTAGTAGCGTTATTGGCATCAATCTCCAGAGATTTGTTTAAGACAGTTTCGGTTTCCGTACGATATGGGAAAGCGTAATCCAGAGATGCTTTTTTAGCCGTTGAAATAGCATCGGCAGCTTTAGATAAATTACCGGCTTTAGTGTAGAACCACGCCTCGTAGTATGCAATAAGAGGGTTAGACTCATTTTTTATGCCGGATAGCAAAGCAATTCCGTCTTCAATCAGACCTGCGTTCATGTAATTAGTGGCAATCTCCAAATAATTATTTTCTGGATCCTGCATATTCATTTTCCATGTATCCATTGAGCTGCTACCTTTGGCCAGTTCCATTTCATATAGCACAGAAAAATCAAGTGGATCGTAGGCAATTTGATTTTCTAAAAGTCCGTTGGCTTCATTTTGTCGGTCTAGTTTACGAAGTAAAGCCGCGTTCAATACTACAATCCTCCCATCTCTGTTGTTTGTGGAATAGGCTTCTTGGGCATATTCCAGAGCCTTTGAATAGTTTCCCTTGGCGCTCTCTATTTGTGCTAATTTAAAGTTGCCGGCAGAAAACCATTGATAGTACCAGGTGGCTCTGGCTAAGTTGGCATAGGCTTCTTCTTTATGGCCTAATGCTTGGTGTGCCAACCCTAAATAGTAGAATATTTCACCTTCTTTGGGTTGGTAGTATTTCACTTTTAATTTGTCCGCTGCGGTTTGAAGATATTTCAAAGCTTCTTCATATTTTGTTTGAGTTATTCTACGAATACCCAAAGCTAGATTGGTACGGTAATCATTTGGCGATTTGTCCAAAGCGGCTAAATAGTAATCATCTGGTTCTATACCCGGTCTTCTAAATTGCTCAACGAAACGTCCGGTTAAATATAAATCTTCAACAGTTTTTAATTCTTCTGGTTTCTTTACCTTTTCCTGATTTTCGGGTAGTTGAGGGTTTGCAGGTTTGTAGGGCGTGTATGAAATAAGTTCATTACCATCCGCATCCTGGATAAGAGCAGTAAGTTGATGTTCATCTAAGGCCTTTCTATTTTTATATGTGGATGTAAAAGGATGGGCGGGGTCAATATCTATCGTTTTTTCTTCCAAAATGGTTTGGCCGTTTTTAAGAATAACCTTAGCATTTTTAAAGGTTTTGGTGGTGTTGAACCCATAAAAAAACGTTTTTGCATTACGCTTTTGCAAGGTTACGGATGCATCGGTATTTGAATTTTTAACCACTTCTAAATCACGTACAGGATACCAGTAATTTTTTGCATCTTTAACGGAATGGGGAAGAATCCAATTATAATCGGGTTGATTGTTTGAAAATGTTCCCGTCATTAATTCTACATAAGCTTTTCCGTCGTCGGTAAGTTTACGTCTTGCATTTTGCCCTTGTAAGCCTGGTCCAAATTGCCATAGTTTTGAAGCATTGTTTTCAAATGGATCACCAACATGAACGGTTCCCGCATTTTGTCCATAATCATACCCACCTATAAAACCCTCTTTAATGTCCCACATAAAAAATGAAACCGGATTTGGGTGGTTTTTCCACCAAGTAAGGTCTACACCTTCTTCGTAACTGGTTCTTCCGTAATCGTCTGTTTTATTTGATAATGGCCACTTAATAAAACTACTATTGTTATGGTATACTCCAATTTCTTGACTTGGTGGCCAGAAGGTTCTAAAATCATCATTTGCTGTAATGGCCACATTTGCCCAAAAAAGAAATGTAGTCGTAACATCGCTAGTGTTATTAATACGATAATCCACTTCAATGTAGGAGCGACCTGGTCTCAGCGTCATACCTACTATACCACGCATATCTCGGGTTTTTTCGGTCTCACCGATCCAAACGGTAGCGCTTCCGTCTTCGTTATTTATCATTCTATAATCACTGGGTAGCATGGTAGTAGTACGGTGGTGGTGAGGAAAACACCATTCGATTCCCCCGGAAACCCAAGCGCCTAAAGTCCCTATTAAATCGGGTTTAATAACACTATTCGTATGAAAAAGTTCATGTCCGTTAGTTTTGTCGATCGCTGAGAATAGGCGGCCACCAAAAGCGGGTAAAACTTTAACTCGTATGTACTCGTTTTCTAGGTAGACCATGTCATAAGTGACATCTACTAACGAGTCACCTAATTTGGTTTGCGAAGCGTACGGATATACTTTACCCTGCGCTCCTTGAACGCCTCTACCCGTATAAAAAATAGGACTGACCTCGTCCGTACCTATTTTATACGTAGGGATGGTTTCTTGACCTTCGTAAACTTTTACTTGTGCCTGAAGGGCAGAAATACAAATAAAAAATAAAAATGTTGAGAGAAATCGAATTTGGTTTGGCATAATTTGTATGTATTGTAATGTTCTTCTTAAAATTAAGAAGTATTGTTAAATTACAGTAGAACAAATGGTCTGCCGAGTATAATAAATTGACAAAAATGACTTCGTATATATCTTATGTATTGATATCTGCGCTTTTGTTTTTGGCCCTAGCAGTTTTGACCGCTATTTTTTTCAGCATCCATTCTGGGTAGTCTGTGGAATCTTCGGCTTCATAGATTCTAATATGTTGGTTTTCCTGTGGTTTTTTGAGCTCATCTGGGTCACACTCTAAAATTTGTGCTGCGGTATCAACACCGGAATGCGAGACTCCTGCAACACCATGGGACAAAATACTGGCACCACATAGATAGAGGTTCTCAATTTCGCTTTTAGCTTTGTAAGCAAAAGGACCTATATGTTTGAGACTTTTTTCGGTACCGTAAATATTTCCATCTGTTGTATTTACATAGTATTTATTGGTCAATGGAGTACCTAAATCTTTTTGAACAATGTGATTTCTGATACCCGGAATAGCTTTTTCTAGTCCGTTTAGCATTTTTTGCATCAATCGTTCTTTAAAATCTAGATATTCTTGAGACCGCTCTTGATTTTCATTTTTGAATTTTTCGAACGCTTTAAAATCTACAAGGGTAATAGCTTCTATACTATGGTATTTGCCATCAAAGCTAGAAGGGTCTTTTAAGGTTGTGCAACTAATGAACATCCCTTCAAAGGCATCTCCTTTTGAAATATCGGATTCGAGCATGCTATCATAAAAATCGTCAGTGTCTTTATTTGGCATCATCCAAATATTGCCGGAATCTAGTCCTGCTTTGCGTAAGTCCATATCAACAATTAAAAACAACATCAACGAAGTACTTGAATATTTTGTTTTTGCTAATTTTTGCTGCAGACTTTTACTTAAGTTTTCTCTACCAATTAGATTGTTATAGGTAATACCTACATCCGCATTGGAAACTATGGTGCTAGCATATAATTTTTTTCCGTTGTTTAAAGTTACGCCAACGGCTTTTTTACGTTGGTCTCCTTCCAAGATAATAGTTTTTACGGCTGTGCTTGTGCGGAGTTCTCCACCATATTCTTTCAGTTTATTGGTCATTGCTTTTATGAGCGCTCCACCACCGCCCATGGGATAGTATCCTCCTTGAAAGTAATGGTACATTAATGCACTATGTAATACAAAAGGAACCTTTTTAGGTTGTGCACCATGGTCACCACATTGTATGTTCAAAATATTTTTTAAAAGTGGATTTTTGATATGCCATCCAATTACTTTTCTCACGCTGAACATACCGTACTTTCCAAAATGTTTTGTTTTGAAAGGAATTGTCAACTTCTGCCAAAACCCTTTAAAATAGGGTAGGGAGTAGAGTTCTTCACTAACTTTACGGGTCAAGTGAAGGTATTTGTAAATTTGTTTTTCCTCTTTAGGAAACCGTTGGGATAGACGTTCGATTAGCAAATCAAAATTAGCTGGAAAATCAAATCGTTCTTCACCTACAAGAACATGTTCGTAGGCATCGGGATTCATTCTAAAAAATACGAGGTCGTTGGCAATTCCTAAACCACGGTACAAATCGTTGGTAGCTTCTCCTTCAGCCATAAGTCCAACATAATGTACCCCAGGAGTAAAGCGGTGTCCGTTTAAATAGAAACTATGGCACCAACCACCAGGAACATCGTGTTGTTCCAGTACCACTACTTTCTTACCTGCTCTAGCTAGGCAAATGGCAGTAGCCAAACCACCAGCTCCAGAACCGATGATTATAGAATCGAAACGTTCAGATGAATCAGTGTCGATGGTCGAGTTTGAATCTTTAGCTGTTTCTTGCATTAGCAGATTTAAAAGTGGAATTTTTGGTAGCCAATACTAACGAAGATATACATAAAAAGGGTATTAGATTTTTACCTAAAAGATTCGAAAATTGTAAACGTGTGCTACTCTTTAATTTTGCAATGCATCGGCAATAGCTTTTTCTACAAGGGGCTCCATTACTTTGTAACCTTCAACAGTGGGGTGTACACCATCTTTTGCATATTTTTTTGGTAGTCCATTGCGCTCGTCTGCCAATGCAGAAAAGTAATCGAGATAAATATGGCCTTTTTCTTCAGCATAAGCTTTGATCATCTTGTTTAAATCCACAATTTTTTGGGCAGGCTCCACTCCTGGTTTCCATGGATAATTAAAAGCAGGTAAAGTGGAAGACAAAATTACTTTAATGTCATTTGCTGCCGCTAAGTCTGCCATAGATTTAATATTGTTCATAATCATCTCAAGAGTTGACGGCCCTGTATTGCCGGCTATATCGTTAGTACCCGCTAAGAGAACCATTACTTTGGGTTGTAAATCAATTACATCTTGTCTGAAACGTACTAACATTTGTGGAGTAGTCTGACCGCTAATACCTCTATTTACGTAGGGTTTGTTAGCAAAGAATTCCGGTCTTGAGTTGAGCCAACCTATGGTAATGGAATTACCCATAAAAACCACTCGGTTTTCATCTGTTGAGGGTTTAGCAAGTTTAGCATTGTCTTCTTTAAATTGACTCAAATTGGGCCAATCTTGTCCCTTTATCCCATTAATTATTCCTAGTCCCATTAATAAAGCAAGTAGTGTTGGTTTAAGTTTCATGTTGATCTGTAAGTTATCTAGTTGAATTGTTTTTTATCTTCCATAGTTAAAGGAACATTGTCCATAAACTTTCGTTGTGCTGGTTTTTGCATATAAAGATATGCCACCAAGAAAATTGCAATAACCAAAAATAAGGCATTGCCACTAAAGCTATACGCAAAGATAGCTAGAAATGCAGGCCCTTCTATAAGGGCGTACATTACTATTGATGCGGATAGATATTTACTCATTTTAGTTGATAATTCATCGGTTCTGTTGATGCTTTGAAGTTGTTTTTTAAATAAAAATTGACTCATAAAGTAACCAAAAGCAGCTACTATAGGTACTACATATATAAAAATGTCATTTGGGTCGGTATTAGCTTCAAAACTACCGTTATTAAAGTATGTTATTGCTCCAAACACTAGAATACCACCTACTAGCGCAAGATGAATTATGGATAAGGTCTTAAAAAAATCAGAAGGTTTTGTAGCCATCTATTGCTTGGTTTAGGTGTTTATAAAGATAGCTTTTCAAAAGGAATGACAAAAAATAATAACAAGGGCTTAGTTTGCTATTAGCCAGTAGAGGCAATAAAGAATAAGAAGAGAGATTACTACAGAGAGTATGTAAATCATCGTTTCAAAGCGTAGGTTGTTTTTATGTTGGCTTCTAATTTGATTTTTAAGGATGTCCCATTCACGTGGACTTAATTTTTTAAATTCTAATTCGGTTTTACCGGTGCCTTCTTTGCAAAGGTCCTTTAAATCTTTGAAATTCCGTTTTTTAAGAAGCGCCCTGTTCGTTCTTAAACTGGTAATCGCATGTGCCATAAAACCTTCTCCCGCCATGAATAGTTTTTATTTATAGGTAGCAATTTATTCAAAAATGTTACAACTTGTAAGAAAATACAGTATAAAATTTAACAACTCTAAAACTATTTTTCCACGTGCTAAAGGAAAACTTATTTATATGTATTTTAGAAGGAATAATTAAAAGAGGAACAACAAATGAAAAATATATCAAGAAGAAGCTTCAATACAAAACTGTCAAAAGGCTTGGCTGGCACTGCGTTTTTAAGCAGTGTTGGGTTGGGCTATGGATTTTCTCCTGAAAAGGAAAAAAAGAAGTTGGGCATAGCTTTAGTAGGGCTGGGAGGCTACAGCACGGGGCAATTAGCACCTGCTCTACAAGATACGGAACATTGTTATTTGGCGGGTATTGTAACAGGAACTCCGGCAAAAGAAAAGCTATGGGTAGAACAATACAACATCCCCAAGAAGAACGTCTACAATTATGAGAATTTTGATTCGATTGCAAAAAATAAAAATATTGATATTGTTTATGTAGTGCTTCCCAATAGTATGCATGCCGAGTTTAGCATCCGTGCAGCAAAGGCGGGTAAACATGTCATCTGTGAAAAACCTATGGCGGTCAGCGTTAAAGAATGTGATGCTATTATGAATGCTTGTAATGATGCCGGAGTAAAATTGAGTGTAGGTTATCGGATGCAATCGGATCCTTATACCAATGAAATCAAGCGCATGGTGAAAGAGAAGCCTTTTGGTGATGTACATTACGTATCTTCGGATGCAGGCTATATTTCTCGGGGAAATCCAGATCAGTGGCGTTTGGACCATGCCCTTTCAGGAGGTGGCGCATTAATGAATATGGGCGTGTATTCCATACAAAGTAATATATATGGTACAGGCCAGAACCCTATTTCGGTGGCAGCGCAGGAATTTAGCTCTAGACCTGAGTACTTTAAAGATACGGACGAAACCATAACCGCGCAGATGAATTTTCCTGATGGGGTAGTAGGTAATTTGTTTACCTCTCATAATGCAAACGCGAATCGCCTTTTTGTTTCTTTTGAAAAAGGATGGGCAGAACTGAACCCATGTCACAGTTACGGACCATTAAGCGGACGCACATCCGAAGGAAAGGAAATAAAATTCCCGCATCAAAGCCAACAAAAGTTGCAGATGGATGATTTTGCCAAACATATAATGATGGGTACCATCAATTATGCACCGGGTGAGATGGGCAAGCGAGATATGATAATTGTAGAAGCTATATACAAATCCATTAAAGAGGGAGGAAAAACCATTTCGTTAGACTTAGGAGATATGGGTATCGTAAGGGCGTAAAAAAACAAAAAGACAGTATGTACAAAAGGGCGGTTTCTATGACCGCCCTTTTTTTATTATTTAGATAGATTCTATTCTAAACCTGATCTTATATGCCAAAAATCAATCTTATTTAGAACGAATATGAATGGTAACATTGAGTTAACAATTTAACACAAAGTTATCATCTTGTTTATAGTATGGCTATAATGAGTTAACGTTTTTGGTATAACAGTAAGATACTTTTGGTGAAAATTAGTATAACTAATAACCAAAGAACAAAATGAAAACAGTATCTAAATTGTTATTACTAGCAGGTTTGGTAGCTACTACTTCCTGTGAAAAATTAGAAGAACATGTTGGGCATGGTGGTCCAAAAGAAGATGAAGGAACAATGTTCGAGAACAAATCGAATCTTGAGCCTTTAGTAGTAATGAATTCAAACTTTAACTTTGTAAAACCTTATTCTTTAATTAGTTCTACTGATATTTTAGAGGACGGTTTTCAATTGGTAGGTGCTCAAGATGGAGCCGGTTTCTTAAAAGAAGGTAACGGTTACATGTATATTGTAAATGCTGAAGATGATTATGCGGTTAGCCGTATCCATTTAGATGAAAACTTAAACCCAACAGGCGGTGAGTGGTTATTGAACTCAGGGGTTGCAGATTTCGCTCGTCAGTGTTCTGGTACTATGTGGGAAGCTGACATTCACGGTGGTGCAAAAGATATTTTTCTTTCTGCTTCAGAAAGCTTTCACTATGATGTTAAAGGTATAGACCCTCATGTTGCCGTACCTACGCCAACTGCAGATTTCGGTTTAGATGCTTTAGGTGAGTTCTCATGGGAAAACGCTGTTCCATTACCAAGAGATACGTATAAAGGTAAAACAGTAATTATTGGAGGTGATGATGACTCTAGCGGTTCTGAAGGTCAGATTACTCTTTATTACTCTGAAAACGGAGATGCCGATTTAAACAACGGTAAAATCTACGTTCTTAAATTGAAAGAAGTTGCTTCTGGTTCTACGGATGCAGATGGTAACCCGATCGCGCCAATGGCCGTTGAAGAAGGTGTTATCTATAACGAAGGTCAGTTGGCTTTTCAAGAAACTTATGCTTTCGAATTCGTTGAAATCGAAAACGGTGCGGCTATGACCAAAAATGAAATGGAAGATGCTTGTGTTGCTGCAGGTGCTTCTGCTTTTATGCGTGTTGAAGATGTTGATTACCAAAAGGGTTCTGTTGACAATGCAAGAAATATTTTCGTTGCCGTAACAGGTAGAGGTCCGGGAAGAGGTACTTATAACGATTGGGGTACAGCTTACAAATTAGAATTGGATGAAGAATCTCCATTGACTGGAAAAATCACTCAGATTATTAGTGGTAATACAGATACTAATAACATGGACGGTAACCTTCCTGAGCTTCAGAGTCCTGATAACATTACGGTTACAGAGAACTTTGTATACCTTCAAGAAGATCCTAACTCTTTCGATAGAAACCACGCAGCTGCTATTTATCAAACAGATTTAAACGGGAACAATGCAAAAACCGTTTTGGAATTATTGATCAGAAACGATCTTGATCCATCAGGAAGCACTGGTTTCAGTGGTGAGTTTGGTGCATTGGTAGATATATCCGATAAAGTTGGTGAAGATGACACGTTCTTATTAAACCTTCAGCCACACTACTGGCAGAATGATGATTACAAGAGCAAAGACGGTCACGATATGGAATCTGAAAATCCTGACGCAATTGCAGCAGGTGCTAGAGAAGATAACCAAGGTGGTCAAATCATTATCTTAAAAGGTTTGCCTAGATAAGACCTTACTATTTTATGGTGAAAGACCTCTATCTGTTGATGGGGGTCTTTCCCTATTTTATAATTTTTGTTTCAACTTACTTCTGTTATGAATAAATTTCTCCTCTTTTTTTTATCGATATTTTGTATTCTTTCCTGTAAAAATAAAAATAACGAATTAGCACAAGTGGACCATGTCGAAACTACCGACTGGAGTTATGCACAAGAGTTCTATATAAAAAATATGACCAAGGCGGTAGATTTGATCGATACCTTGAGTAAAATAGATGCAGAAAGCAACGAGGCTAAAAAAATCTTCAAAGACCTTCGCATTGCTTTTAAAAGAGCAGAACCCTATGCATCATATCTAAACCCAGAAGTTGGGCACCGTGCTAATGGGCCCGCTTTGCCCGTTTTTGCAGAAGATACAGAACGTATATTGAACCCTATTGGATTACAGAAAATAGAAGAGTCTATTTATGAAGGCGGTGAGTCACCTGCCGTTTTTAAAAAAGAAACGGTTCTGACCAAAGGTTTGATGGTCAATTTATTGAAAAATGTTACCGAACGGGATTTAAGTGCCGAGCGTTTTTTTATAGCCACTCATCAACAACTTTTACGAATCATTAGTTTAGGTATTTCAGGTTTTGATACACCGGTAAGCGGTTTGGGACTTTCAGAAAGTGTGGTCTCGTTGCGAGGGTTGGAAGAGGTTTATGACCATACATTGCGTAATTTGATACAAGAGAAAAACAGTGATTTAGATACTAATTTTCATCAAAACATAGCAAAAGCGGTCGATTTTCTTCATAAAAACACAGATTTCAACACTTTTGACCGCTACACCTTTATACGGGATTATATGAATCCTATTACGCGTAATTGGGTGAGTATAAGAAAAGAAAGTGGTCTTTGGGAGGGGGTAAATAACAAACCTTTCAATTTTGATGCGCCTACTTTCTTTGAAAAAAATGCTTTTAATCTGGAATACTTTACCCCTCCAATTAATAGAAATCCATCAGAAAAACAGATTGCACTTGGCGAAAAATTATTCTTTGACCCTAACTTGTCGCAAACAAAAAGCATGGCATGTGTTACGTGTCACATACCCGAAAAAGCATATACTGACGGTATTGCCGTAAACAACGGAAATAATGGGAGTCCGTTGCAGCGAAATACGCCAACTTTGATTAATTCCGCTTTTCAAAAAAGCTTTTTTTGGGACGGTCGTGCAGAGAATATTTTAGATCAGATTTCTATGGTTTTCAATAATGAACAAGAATTCAATACGGGCGTTCATGAATTTTCTACCGATATTTTAAAGGATACTACCTACCACGTTTTGTTCAAAGATGCTTTTGGGAGAATCTCCAATAGAAATACAGATATTATTAAAGCCATATCTTCTTATATCTCCACTTTAAACGGATTTGATTCCAAATTCGACAGGAATATGAGGGCAGAGGAAGATACGTTTACAGAAGAGGAAAAATTGGGTATGAACCTGTTTATGGGTAAAGCGCTTTGTGCTACTTGTCATTTTATGCCTTTAACAAACGGTACAGTGCCACCATTTTATGCGGAAACTGAAAAAGAAGTTATTGGAGTTCCAGAAACTGCCGAGAACAAACTTTTAGATGATGACCTAGGTTTTTATTGGCGCTACAACAAGGCAGAACATTTAGGAATGTTTAAAACACCCACAGTTAGAAATTCCGAATTCACGGGACCTTATATGCACAACGGAGTTTACAATACGTTGGAAGAAGTTATGGATTTTTACAACAAAGGAGGGGGCGGAGGCATGGGCTTTGAACTAGAGCATCAGACCTTGCCTTTTGATGAACTGGAGCTGACCCTAGAAGAGCAAAAAGCTATTATTTCGTTTTTGAAAACCATGACAGATACAAATGTTGATAAAGAGGAAATACCTCAAATAGCCGAAGTTACACCTTAATAGAATACATTTTTCCTGATAAATTTAAAGTTAAGCTAACCTAGAATTAAAGAAAAGCAGGGTTTGTGTTTTTATTAAAGAACTACTTTGTAGCCCAGATAAATAACCGCTATGAAAATGATGATTACTATAAAATTTCTAAAAAATATAGCCTCTTTAATTTTGGTTTTGGCAATAGCCATAGGGTGTTCAAATGACAGTGACCCTATTGACGATGTGGATCAAGAAGAGGTGGCCCAAGAACAAACGGAAGAGGAAGAAGAAATTACTGGAGAAGAGACTGCAGAAGAAGAGGAGGAGGAAACCTCAGAGGAAGAATCCTTATTGAATGCCGTAGAGTTTATTGATTCTGAAGAGAGTTTGTCCATGTCTTCGGATGCCTTGAATGTAATTGACAATACCCTTACGGATGCTCTTTCCGACGAAAATGGAACGGTTACATTTTTTGTGCCAAGTAATGAGGCTTTTGCCGATTTTTTGGAATCTTTAAAAGAGTATGCGGCTGTTCTGGATTTTGATGAGGAACTAGAGAAAGAGATTCTTGCCCAAGTATTAAAATACCATGCTGTTATTGGTGGAGCCAATTTCTCAACAGAACTGTCTAACGGAACCATTTTGGAAACGTTACAATCCGAAGAGATAAAAATTACGGTAGATGGTGATGTTTATATTATTGATACCACAGAGATCGACGCAAAGATTACCGAAGCGGATATTCAAGTTGCCAATGGAGTTATCCATATCATTGATAAAGTTTTGATTCCAGAGGCCGTTCTTGCCGATTTATTTCCAGAATCCCCATCTTCACTAATGGAGTTGATAAATGGGAACGAAGACCTTTCTATGTTCGCTGAGGCCATTGAAGAAGCAGATTTGGAAAGTAGATTCAATGATGGTGACTTAAC
This sequence comes from Zobellia roscoffensis, assembly GCF_015330165.1. Taxonomy (NCBI): domain Bacteria; kingdom Pseudomonadati; phylum Bacteroidota; class Flavobacteriia; order Flavobacteriales; family Flavobacteriaceae; genus Zobellia; species Zobellia roscoffensis. Next base: position 4,436,059 of record NZ_JADDXT010000002.1, on the reverse strand, counting down.
TGTTTTTGCTCCAACGAACGAAGCCATTGAGGAATTGTTCAATACACTTGGTGACGATTATAATTCGTTTTCGGATTTTTCTAACATATTGGAACAGCAGGCGTTAAGAGAGATAATTTTAGGCCATGCCGTGGCACAGGTTATTCCGCGTAGCGAGTTGAAAGTAGGCTCGCTTCCCACTTTAATTGAAGATGATGCAGTAGATGTAGTTGAAGGTTCTGGCGGACTTGCGCTACAGGATGCTTCTGAGTTTAAGGCTAATTTTGTGGAGTTTGATATTGAGGCATCAAATGGAGTTATTCATACCATAGATAAAATTCTTATTCCACAAAAAGCACTTTTGATTCTTAATTAGAGTTTTGTTATATTGTTGTTGAATCGCTGTAATCTTTACAGCCCAAATCTCTATATTTAGCGCTTTTTAATTCCCCAAATCGCGAGACATTCTAATCGTGAAAAAATGAGCGTATGATATTACCAAAGACAACGAAAATAATATTTACGGGATTACTATTTTTTTTATGACCATTTCCTTGGCACAAGGTAACTTTAAGCAAGTTTTTAACGAGAAAACAAGAGGTACGACCACGAATATTAAAATAGATGTCACTGATGATTTGGGCAACGAAGGGTACTTGCCCGTTTCAATTGTAAAAGGAAAAACAGATGGTCCTGTTTTTACCATAGTTGCGGGCGTTCATGGGTTTGAGTATCCACCCATTGTAGCCACACAAGAGTTAATGCAAGAAATTGATGTGGATAAACTGGCTGGCACACTTATTTTTATTCCCATAGCCAATAGGGCTTCTTTCTATACGCGAACGCCCTTTATGAATCCGCAGGATAAAACAAATTTAAACGGAGCTTTTCCGGGAGATGCTTCGGGTTCTATAACTCAAAGAATGACATATAGTATTACGGAGAAAATTATTCCTGTAAGCGATGTTTTTTTGGATATCCATGGTGGAGATGCATGTGAAGACCTAATTCCATTTATTTGTTATTACAATAATGAACAGAAACAGGAACAAACCAGAAAAGCAAAAGAACTTTCTGAAAATAGTGGTTTTGAATACGTGGTTTCTTATCCCTATACATTAAAAGATGAAGATCCTGCCAAATATGTGTTTAAGCAAGCCGTACAAGACGGGAAAACCGCGTTGAGCATTGAAGCTGGTAAACTAGGGAATGTTCAAGAAGAATCGGTTCAATTGATTAAGACCGGAGTTTATAGTATGCTCGCTCAAATGAACATGTACGACGGGCCAAAAACTACTCCCAAACCAGATTTAATTAAATTGAATCACCAAACCTACATCAGGTCAAATGAAAAGGGCATCTTTTATAGTCCTCTAAAAGCAGGTGATTCCGTAAAAAAAAGGAGATATTGTTGGCCGTACCACTGATGAATTCGGGAAGACCATTACCGAGTACAAGGCAACCAGTTCCGGTGTTATTCTATATAAACTAGCTACACCTCCAATAAATAAAGGAGATACGGTAATGTGTATAAGTGAGCATCGCTAACAAACCAGTGTATTTTATTATTGGTTAACTTTAAGAGCCTATTTAAAAATCAGAAAAGAAAACTTCATTGGAGAACATTCCTAATATAGCGTTTGAAGGGCAAGAAAACACCAAGGAGTTTGAAGTGCTAAGCATATCGGACCTATCTGCAAAAATAGTAGAAGGTTTAGATCATAACCCTAACAAACCGCATCGTATTACTTTCTTCGCCTTACTTATGGTTACTGAGGGTAGTGGCTTTCATAGGGTTGACCTTAAAGAATATCCTATTAAAAAAGGGAGCGTTTTAAAAATTGCAAAAGGACAGGTGCATTCCTTTCAGGAGGATATGGATTATAAGGGTTTCCTTGTCATCTTCACGGAAGATTTTGTGCTAAAATATTTTTCCAAATATTCAGTTGAGTTTATCTCCCATTTATACAATTATCATCTTTCTGACCCACTGGTAGAGAACACTAATTGTGAGCCGTTTATTGAGCAGATTATTGAAGAAATGAATCTTGAGCCCAGCTATGCCCAGCAAAACATTTTGGCAAAAATTCTTGAGCTTTACTTGTTAAGATTAGAGCGTGAGGCCAATTCAACAATTAAGTCAACCCAACATAGTGATTACTACCCTTTATTTCTTCAGTTTAACAATCTGGTAGAATCTAATTTTAGGACCACAAGAAACGTAAAGGATTATGCCCAAAAGCTAATGATAAGTACAAAGCATTTAAGCAAGGTGGTTAACGTCTTTACTCTTAATACAGCCAAACATTTTATTGACCAGTATGTGGTGTTAGAGATAAAGAGAGCACTATTGAGCACTGATAAAAGTCTAAAAGAAATTAGCTACGACATTGGTTTTGATGAGGTTACAAATTTCACTAAGTTCTTTAAGAAACATACAGACCTTACTCCAAAGGAATTTAAATCTAGTTTTTAATTTAATAGGTTCTCAGATTTACCATTCTTGGTAGTTGATTAACCTTTACCAATGCTTTGTATTCATAGAACTTTGTATTCTAAAATTAGAATTATGAGTCAAATAGCAATTTGCCCAACATGTGGTAGTAAATCAAAAATAAAGGAGAAAGACGGTGTGGTTACCTATCGGGCCGTTCAAGACGAAGAAGCTTTTAAGAAAATTGGCCAAATGAAAAAGGCTATGGAGAAATTTAAAGAAAAAGCAGATAACCTAGAGAAAGAACTAGAAGCGCTTAAAGCAAAAATGTAATCCAACAAATAAAAGAAATCATGAAAATAGCAGTTACTTCAGCCAGTGGTCAGTTAGGTGCATCTATTGTAGGACATCTTATAAATAAGGTAGGGAAAGACAATGTAGTGGGTATTGCCCGCACACCGGAGAAAGCCAGTAATCTAGGAGTTGAGATAAGAAAGGGAGATTATAACAGTCGCCCGGACTTTGATGCTGCTCTAAAGAATATAGATGTTGTTCTTTTGGTTTCTGGAATGGATGCACCTGAGAAAAGAATACAGCAGCATAGAAATGTCATTGAAGCTGCAAAGCAAAACGGTGTTCAGAAAATTGTTTATACCAGTATTATTGGTGATGAAAAGCAAACGGCCTTTAGCCCTGTGGTGAAAAGTAATCGTCAGACAGAGCAAGATATTATTGAATCTGGACTGGAGTGGGCTATTGGTAGAAACGGGATTTACATTGAACCCGATTTGGAATATATAGACCATTATGCAAAAGATGGAGAAATTAAAAATTGTGCAGGCAATGGCAAATGTGGGTATACCAGCCGAGGAGAGTTGGGGTATGCATATGCGCAAATGCTTTCGGAGAATGATCATAACGGGCATATCTATAACCTGATGGGTGAAGCTATTACTCAGTTAAAGCTTGCCGAGCTTATCAATGAGGTGTATGGTCTTGACCTACAATACAATTCTCTTTCCGTTGAAGACTATGCCGAAGAAAGAAAAGCGGAATTAGGTGAGTTTATGGGAACAATTATAGCTGGTATTTATGAAGGAATCCGCAATGGTTCTAACGATATTGAATCCAATTATGAACTGGCGGCAGGTAGACCTCACAAAGACCATCTTGAAGTTATAGAAGCGTTCAAAAGAGACAATCAGACCTCATAAGATGGACATTTTTTATTGTAGCGTACCAAAATCATAGATAACAACTTCAGAATATTTTTCACCCGGTTTTAGTACCGTGGAAGGAAAATTGTGATGGTTCATGGCATCTGGATGGTGGTGTGTTTCCAAACAAATGGCAGCATGTGGTTTATAGGCAATATTATATTTCCCTGTGATATTGTCCAAACCATTGCTGGCATAAACTGTTATTCCCGGTTGTGTGGTAAATACTTCTAATTTTCTTCCGGAGGTGGGTTCAATAAGCTCTGCAGCCTTTTTCATTTCACCATCCTTTTTATTCAAAATATAAAAATGATGATATCCGTTCAAGGGAATGTCGTGTACTTTATCTCCAATTCGTGTCATAGTAGAAAGATCCCAAGCCATATCTTTTAAGAGGGGCATTGTTCCAGTGGGGGTGATGTCTTCACCAAATTCTGTGTAGGTGTCCGCATCAACCATTAGTTCATGGTTATATATCAACTCATTTGCCCCGTTCAGGTTGAAGTAGCTATGGTTGGTCATATTCACGTGGGTATCTTTATCGGTAGTGGCTTCAAAAGTTACATGAACTGCATTATTGTCATTTAACAGATACGTAGCGTAAACATCAAGATTTCCTGGAAAACCATGGGAACCCTCTGGTGAGAGGTAATGAAACTGAATTCCTTGTCCGTTTTCTGAAGTTATGGTTTTAGCATCCCAAATGGCATCTCTAAACTCGTTTCCACCATGTATGGCAGTTCCATCTGCATTTGCAGTGAGTTTGTAAACGGAATCATTTAGTACGAATTGCGCATTTTTTATGCGATTGGCGTATCTGCCTACCGTTGTTCCAAAACTTGGGTGTCCGTTTAGGTAATCTTCTAAATTATCAAAGCCAAGAACAACGTCATCTAGATTACCATCTTTATCGGGTACAAAAAGGGAAGTTATAATGCAGCCCAAATTAGTAATCTGCATTTTCATACTATTGGTGTTAGTTATAGTGTAAAGCAAAACTTCTTTGCCATTAACTTTCCCCCAATGTTCTTTTGTAATGGTTTGAGCGCTGCCGGTATAAGTCATTAATATAAAAATTGCGCTTCTAACAAGTATCCTCTTCAAAATTTGAAATTTAGAAATCGCATCAAATTACAAAAAAGTACAAGGGCTATAAAGTAAAAACAGGTCAAACTATAAAAGCTTGACCTGTTTTAATCTATATAAGTAAATAGAAAAGGGAACCTTAATAAAATTCAGATTTATAAACTCAATATCTGACGTACCATTTGATTGGTGAAGCCCCATTCATTATCATACCAAGCCAATACTTTAAGTAAATCTCCATCTACAACTTTTGTTAGAGATAAATCAGCAATAGAACCGTAAGGGCTTTTAATAATATCACTAGAAACCAAAGGAGCGTATGTGGTCTGTAACACTTTTTTATAACGGTCCGTCTGGGCTTCTTCTTCTAATATTGTATTGACTTCTTCCGCAGTAACCGTTTTTTCGGTTACGATGGTGATATCGGAAACAGAACCAACGGCCACAGGAACACGAACTGCCATACCATCAAATTTTCCTGCATATTCTGGTAAGGCTTTAGTGGTAGCTACTGCTGCTCCTGTTGTTGTGGGTATAAGGTTGTTGATACCTGAACGCCCCATTCTAAAATTACCTTTATTAGGTGAATCTACCATAGCGTTAGAGCTTGTATCGGCATGAATAGTGGTCATAATCGCTTTTTTGATTCCGATGCGTCTACCAATTATTTCTATAATTGGGCTAATGTTATTTGTAGTACAACTAGCGCAAGAAAAGATACTTGTCTTGCCATCTTCGGAGTTTACACCATGAACAACAGTTGGAACTTCAGGGCTTTTAGAAGGACCCGATAATACTACGGTTTTAGCACCTGCCTTAATATGTCTGTCCGCATCATTATAATTGGTAAAAATACCAGTACTCTCTACAACGACATCAATATCTAATTCTTTCCATGGAAGATCTTCTGGATTTCTTTCGTTCAAGAAACGAATGTCTTTTCCGTCTACAATAAGTCTAGCATCTTGGAATTCTACTGATTTTTCGAACTTTCCGTGAACACTGTCATACTCCAACAGATAAGCTATATTTTCTATGGAGGCGATATCATTAACCGCTACTACCTCTAATTCTGGTGTTTCTAGCATTACTTTTAATGCAGTACGGCCAATACGGCCCATTCCGTTAATTGCTATTTTTTTCATAGTCTAAAATCTATATATGTTTGTTTTTAGGTGTAGTAAAAAATTGAATATAAATTCTTTCTACATTCCATTTGTCGTACTTAAGGGTCTAAACCAACTTTAAAGGCGTTAAAATGATGTTAACCTCCAAAAGGTCAATCACACCATTAGGCAAGTGGTAGAAGTTATAAGTTTACTTACCAAAGTATAACCGTTACGAACAATAATAGAGAGCTCTATTGAATTTGTATTGTGCTTTATACGAAGAGACGATGAATAGAATCTTTAGTATAATTCTCTTTCACTCTCACATATAGGAGAGTTTACAATTCTAATAAAAAGTTTTTCTATAAGACCATCTTCAGTAAATTCCCAAGTCTCGTTTCCATAGGCGCGATGCCATTGTCCTGTTTCCGTATGGTATTCATATTCAAACCTAACGGCAATACTCTTGTCCGTATGTGCCCAGTATTCTAGTTTAAGCTTAAAGCCCAGTTCTTTTTCTCTTTTATTTTTTAAAAAGGTTTGAAGGCTAGAACCGCCACACAAGAAATCGGGACCATTGTACCACTCACAGTTAGAAGTATAGACTGTTGCAATCTTTGTAGGGTCTTTACTATTCCAAGCATTTTCTATACGCTGAATATTTTGTTTGGCCGCTCTTAACGTAAATGCGGGTAAAACCAACTTTTTATTCATAGTACGGATTATTACAAAATAGTTGTTTTTTGCTTTATCATTTTTACAGAAGGGCAAGCGGTCTGAAGGAATTTTAGGAAATGGATACATGCTCTAGATGTAACATTCTTTCTTCTTCTTCTATAGGGAAGTCATTGACTCTAATGAAGCGATTTTGTATAAGCCCGTTTTTATCTAACTCCCAGGTTTCGTTTCCGTACGCGCGATACCATAACTCATCATCAGTTTTAAATTCATAAACAAACTGAACAGCAATACTCATATCTGTGTGAGCCATGTATTTCAGTTTAAGTTGATAGTTTTCTTCTTTGTTCCATTTGTCCGTTAAGTAGTCTTCTATAGCCTTGTGACCTTCTATTAAAAGTGGTCCTTTATGCCATTTACTTTGTATTGAAAAATGGGTCAAAACGTTGGTCGGGCATTTGGTGTTCCAGGCCTCTTGTGCTTGTTTGATCTTTTTTTTTGCAGTTTCCATGGAAAACGGTTGAAGTGGTGTCGGTTTCATAGTTTGTTAGCTGGTTTTACGAACAGACCAGTCTGTTTGGTTGTTTCAAAAAAAAATTACATATTTAAAATTTTTCTACAGGCTCTCTTTCCTACATTTATTGGGGCGGTGCTTTTTTGAATTTGTGATAATATTAGGGCACCTTCTAATAGCACAAATATTTCGGCACTTAGTTCTTTTGCTTTCTTGTCGGCTATAGCATTCTTTTTAAGTTCATTATAGATGAATAAATGAAAATCATTAATATGTATTCTTACAGCTTCTACGATAGAATCCTGCCCCTTAGGCAAGTCTGTTATAATATTTTGAAATCCGCAGCCTCTAAACTCAAACTTTCCTATATAATATTCGATACAATCAAATACTGCAAGTACTTTATCGTTTCCATCCTTTTCATTGACTACAAATTCCTCTAAGCCCTGCATGAATAACCAATGTCTCTTCTCTAAGTAAGCAACGGCAATGGCTTCTTTGGACCTAAAATGCCGATACATACTATCTTTTGAAACCTGAGCAACTTCTAAAATTTTATTAATCCCCGTCTGGTTATACCCATCTATATAAAAAAGGTCAGATGCCGCTGAGATTATTCGATCCTTTACACTTTCTTTTGCCATAGTAAGTTAAAGGTAACGCTATACTTTAAATGCTATCTAGTTATTCTTGTACGAATATACGACAAAATATGCTATGATAGACTATGCTACTAAATAAATTTCTTACTTTTTTTTAAAAACCATTTGATTACTAGGTTTTTATTCAACAAGGAAATATTTAAAACTGGTAAGAATTACTAGTAAAGGAAAAGTAGTTTTATCGGTTTTTTTGGTACATAAACCTATAAAAATGCATTTCACCGATGATTTTAACATAAAAAAGCATGATTTAAGTGAAAACCTATGAATTATTGCTAACTGTAGGTATAAGAGTTTTTCTGAACTTTGTCGAAGATATTAACCCCTAATCGAATTTATTATGAAAAATGCGCTAACCTACAATGTGCTTTTTGCCTGCGTCTTTTCGTGCTGTTGCAGTTCTATGACTGCTCAGTATTCCAGTAGTAGTAATGCTACAGAGATTCACCAGGCAACCAACAAGAGGATGGAAAATTACCAATACCTTAAAAAACAAGGGTATAAGGATAAAGCCATCTTTGAAGACTTGGGCAATGCCAACTTCTTGAACAAAAATTATGATACCGCCTTGTTTTGGTATGATAAGTTAAAAGAGGTAAACAGTTCTGGCACCTTAAGTAAAAACTATCAGAAGCGTTATGATTACGCAAAGACTAAATATCAAAATGTTGGATCAGCTACCAGGTCCGATAGTAATGATTGGGTCGCTCAAATTGAGTCTGATTATAAAGTAAAGAAACATAATTCAAAGAATATATTGGATCAACCTTTAACAGAAAGGTATAGAGAGTTGGATTTTCAACGAAAAGATGGTCAGTTTATAGTAGATGATCAAACTATTGTTGAAAACGAACTCAGAAACTTCTTAGGCGAAGAAAGTGAAGACCACAACGGTTATAAGATGCCAGTTGCGGTAACACCAGACGGACAAACAGCCTATTTTAGTAAAAAGGTAGAAGTAAAACCTTTATATGGTGTTTTTTCTAAAAGTGAGGAAGTGCACAAGATTTTTAGAGCGGAAAAAGTACGTGGTGAGTGGAAGAATATTAAGGAAGTAGCGGTTGCTCCTAAGCATGCGTCTGCAATGCACCCTTCTATATCTTCAGACGGGAAACGTTTGTTTTTTGCTTCTAACATGCCAGGTACCTTTGGTGAGTATGACATATATGTATCTGCTATTCGTAAAGATGGTAGCATGGGTGTCTCTAAAAACCTTGGTCAAAAGGTAAATACTAAGAAAGATGATATGTACCCAAATGTGGTAGGAACAAATACGTTGTTCTTTGCTTCAGAAGGTAGAAAAGGACAAGGCGGACTAGATGTGTATATGACGCAAGTAGGTCAAAAACATGTAGATCTTGCAGTTAACCTTGGTAGCCCAATTAATAGTGGCGAAGATGATTTTGCCATTTCGTTCACTTCAGATAATGGAAAAGGTTATGTAATGTCTAACCGTGGTAATAATAAAACTGCGGTACAGAAGGTAGCTTTTACTTATGCTAATAAGAGGTCTGTAGAAGACGAAGGCGAATACAGAGCGCTAGAAGCTTTCAACGTAGATTCTAAAGCAAGATACACTTCCAATTCATTTGAGGAAGATTAATAAAATGGGGGATAAGATAATACCGGCGATTACCGTCGCCGGTTTATAACCCAGTTTTAGGTAATCTAAATGTTCTAAGAAATAATGGACATCTACCACAATAGTTCCAAATTTCAAAATTAATTAGAGCACACTTTATTACCAACAGTTTTCAATAATCCCATAATATCACTACCATGAGCCACATAAAAAATAATATCAACACAATTTTCCTGCTCCTTTTATTATGTACCATTTTTGGTACACAGTCTAACTACGGACAAGAAGCAGTGACTGAGATCAGTACAAAGAGCACATATCACAATCAATTGTTCTTTAACAGGTTTTTGATCAACCCAACATTTTCGTTGGTAAGAGAGAACAAGTCATATATTAACATTCTTCACAGAAACCAATATGCTACGTTTGAAGATAACAACCAGAACTACTTTTTGGGCTTCAGTAATAAGCTTAATGATAAATCAGCATTGGGTATCAGTGTATACAGCCAATGGTCCGGCGTTGTTCAAGAATTTGGTTTTAATGCCAATTACGCTACAGCTGTACAACTAGGAGATGAGAGTAAGTTAACTTTTGGTACGAATATTACCTATTATACAGAAGGTTTAGACCAAAATAGAATAGTAGTAGCTGAAACGGATACTAAGATTTCAGATGCCAAAAAAGAGAGTAAAGTAGCAGTTCAACCAGGGGTAACCTTGTCTTTAGGCGGATTTGATTTTGGCCTTTACGCAACAGAACTTTTTAAATATAACCAAACAACCAATGAATTTTTAACGAACCTAAGTACTAAGAGTGTAAAAGCTTCAGTACAGTATACACACCAGTTTTTGGCTAACAGAGGTCTTTTTGCCAATGCGCGTTTAATGCCAATGGTACAAGTTGGTAAGAACAAAGATGGTGGACTAGGTTACGTAGGATCAGTATTATTAGACTTGCCTAATTTAGGTTGGTTTCAGACAAACTTTGATGATGATTACGGTCTTTCTTTAGGACTAGGTTTTAACTTAAGCAAGCGTATGTCTTTAGGTTATTTATTAGAAAAAGATTTAATGACGGATGATGCTGATTTAGGATGGAACCACGAGGTGTCTTTAGCATATACTTTTGATAACCATGGCTCTAGTATGGATGCGTATGCCGATAGTTCAGAAGATGCCAAAGTAGACCGTATTGTAAGAAACTATGAGGAGCAAATTTTAAGATTGACAGCAGAGAACAAAAAGAACAACGAAAGAAATAATACTCCCATTGCAAATAGAGGCTTTACCAATTCAATTTCTACAGAAATAGAAGAAGATATTAACGGTATGGCTTACGAAAACAGGTTAATTTTAGATGAGATGATTATAAGACAAGACTCTATAGATGCTGCTAGAGATGCTGCATTTGAAGAGCGTTTAAAGTCTTTGGTAGATGTATTGAAGAAAGAAATTAAAGAAAACATGAAGCCAGATGTTGAAGAAGAAGTGATGCCAGTTCCACCAGAGTACACAGCTTTAGCCTCTAATACCGTAAAGGATACCCCTAAGAATGTAACTACAGCTAATGATAGTGATGCAAGGTTTAATGATGTACAAGATTTCTTAGCAGTAAATGAAACTCAAATGTCTGGTGTTTCTAAACAAGAAAGAATTCAAGAAAAAACAGTTGAAGTTGTTGCAGAGACAGCATCTAAGCCAATTGTTGAAGAAGATGCAAATGCTAAGGAAATAAAGGATTACGTAAAGCTTCCTATCAAAATTTTAAACCAATCAGATATAGTTGGTGTAAAATCAGGATACTATGTAATTGCTAATGTGTATTCAAACAAAAAGTATTTGAATGCCTTTATGGAAACATTAAAAGAGCAAGGTCTTGATGCAAGACAGTTTTACAACAAAGAGAACGGTTTACATTATGTATACTTAGCAGATTATAACTTTAAAGAAGATGCTAAAACAGCATACGTTTCTAATCTGAACGGAAAGTACAACGATGAGAAATGGATTATGCAAGTAGATGATCATTCTGCAGTAGTGAATAACACATATGAAGATTAAACAATATTAACTTATGGTTAGTGGGACCTGATTTTTTGGTAGAAAATTAGGCTATAAACAGCGGGGGAGGCCCCGCTGTTTTTTTGTTTTTCACCACTATTTTTACATTTTTCACCTCCTTTTTAACTAATTTTTTGATTTCGGAGCATCGATAATTGGTATGAAAATACCGATATAATGCAATCTGCCAGGGTCTTTGACTGTCGTTTAACGAAAATGGGCGATCTTACAGTGGGTAGGATACAAATAATGCTTAAGTTTGATTATAATCATACCAAAAGCAACCTATTTATTAATCCCCAAATCGCACAAACCATGCAACATTACCTACACAATTACCACAAGAAAAGCACACTTGATCACTTCAAAAAAGTGCAACATCTCTGCCTCTGATAGAGATAAAATTTCAAAGCAATCATTTTAAATTTTAGAGCCTTACCTACAGCAATAAAATTTAACGATTCACCCAGCGTATAGCGCATATACCTGTTTTAGTTTTTAACTAAGGCCCGGCAGAATACTGTCATAACCATAGGTCTTAATTACGAACAATAAAAAGCAGTTAACAAAATCTCTTGATTTTTAAATCACTGAGAAAGAGCCTGCTTACGCCAAAATTTGAATAAAAAATCGTTTTACCGAGCGATTATCTATTAATAGTAAACCCCAAAATTAACCATGTGTTCTATTGATTTTCAATAGGATGCTAAAAATCCCACTACCATGGAATCAAACATTTTAAAAATTATCGTAATTGATAATGATGTAACATCGCATGAATCTTATGAGACTTATTTTAACTCGTATTCGGAGTATTCCTTAAAAGGAATTTACGCTTCGGTAAAGGATGCCTTGGCAGAATATGATAACGTTTCGCCAGACATTATTTTTTCGGAAGTTTCTTTGCCAGAAATTAATGGCATAGAAGGTATTCGCCTTTTTAGAAAGAAAGACCCGAAAGTAAAGATTATCATGCTCAGCGCACAGAACAATTTTGACTTGGTCAAAAAAGCGTTCAAAAATACCGCAAATGGCTACCTATCTAAACCGGTGACTGAACGCGCCCTTTACAATGCACTCGATTCGATCAAGTCAGAAGGCGCAACAATGAGCAATGATATTATAAGTCAGATTATTTCAAAGTTTCAGCGTAAATCCAATGAATTTTTCTCAGAAAGAGAAAACCAGGTGATAGATTATTTAAGCCAAGGAGCTACATATAAGACCATTGCCGAGAAATTATTCGTAACAGCCAGCGCAATCAATTTTCATGTGCAGAACATCTATTTAAAATTGGATGTTAACTCCAAATCGGAAGCACTTAGAAAGTTACAAGAATTAGAATATTCTAATGCACTGGTATAAACAACTAAGGAATAGTTGCTTTCCCCCGGAGGTTCAATAGGAGGGCCTCCATTTTACAAAGAAAAAGCTTTACATATTGTAAAGCTTTTTTTGTTTTATAAATTAAACTAAATTTTATTTCTTAATGAGTCTCCTGACTGAAGCCCATTCTTTAAGCATATCTCTTGCTTCTTGCGCAGGGTAACCAAGAACGGTCTTGCCTGCTTCTACATCATTCATAACTCCAGAACCAGCACAAACCGTAGCCCCAGAATGTATGGTGGTATGATCTTTAATTGAGGCACTACCTCCAATCATAACTCCATCACCTAAAGTAACAGATCCCGCAAGACCACTATGTCCGGCCATAATACAAAAACGCCCCATAACACTGTTGTGAGCTATTTGTACTAAGTTGTCAATTTTGCAGCCATCACCAATAATAGTAGAGCTGAACTTGGCCCTGTCAACACACGAATTTGCGCCAATTTCAACATAGTTTCCAATGACTACATTACCTATCTGAGGTATTTTTACAAGCCCTCGGCCATCATCACTAGGTCTATATCCAAAACCATCTGCGCCAATACTAACGTTAATATGAAAAATACAGTGATTGCCAATAACACAACGTTCACGTATAGTAGTTCCGGACCATACAACGGTACCTTCACCAATGGTAGTTTCATCAAACACACAAACATTGGGGTATAGAATAACACCTTTTCCTAATTCTACATCTTTTCCTACATAGCAATTGGCTCCAATTTTACAGCCATCGCCAATTTTTGCGGTTTCATGTACTACGGCTGTTGGGTGTATATCCGTATCAAAAACGGGTGTAGATGGTTTAAATAATGTTAATATTTCTGCCATGGCCAAATCCACGTTTTTTACCCTGATAAAAGCACGGTTGTCACCTGGTTCAATCACAGATTTTGGACATACTAGAGCGGCACAAGCCTTGGAATCTGACCAAATTTTTGAATATTTAGGGCTCCCGATAAAGCTTATTTGATTGTTATTTGCTTTTTTTAATTCCTCAGCTCCTTGAATTATTTGATTGGTATTGCCTATTAATTCGCCTTTAAGAATGTCGTTAATTTCACTTACAGAGAAAGATGTCATTGGTTTATTATGAGTTGGTTGTTAATTAAACAGAAAAGTGAAATCAATATTGCTTTTGAGCAAGCATGTTTATATATCGCTTATTTATTCATTTTTAGTAATTTATATTTTGATGCGTATTTGCTAATTAAAATTAGTGGTATGAGTACTAGAAATAGGGTGTTTGAGAAGATTTCAGTGTTTTTTCGAGGTCAAAAAATGTCTATCTCGCACGTTTTCATGGGAATATAGTTAAAATACTGAAGAGTTGAAGGTAAAATTATTTATATAATATAGGTTTGTCTTTGTAAGGAAGGGAATTTACTCGATAATGATGATTAAACGCTCCGAGGCTTGCCTTGAAATTAAAATGTATTCCTTTTAATTCCTCATGGGCTTGACCTGAGGTAGTTTGCTTACCATTTGGTTTTGACCCATTCTTTTTGTTCTTCGTCAGAAAGAAAGGTCCATGTAACTATTCGGCTAGATTTATTACCGGTTCCCATTGGGATTGTTGTGGTTTTATAAGCTTCAACTTTTTCTAATAATTTGTAAATACGTTTAAGGTTTGATTCTTTTGATACTAAAGTTGAAAATAGGAAACAATTTTTGGATAATTTCCTGCTTTCCCAAATCATATTCTCAATAAACCTAGATTCTCCTCCGTCATAAATAAGTTCATTGTTAACCCCTGAAAAATTGAGCTCTGGTGTTTTTACTTTTTTACCGGATAGGTTCTTTATTTTTCTTCGTGTTCCTTTTTGTGCTTCTTCAATTGAGGAGTGGAAAGGAGGGTTGCTTATTACAATATCTATTTTTTGTTCGGGCGATAATACACCGCGAAAAATATCTCTTGCACTTTTTTGTAATCTAACTTCCACCTTGCCTCTTAATGATGTATTGGAATTGATAATATGCTGCGCCGATGCAATTGATTTTGGATCTATATCAGAGCCAAAGAATTGCCAACCGTATTCTGTAACTCCAATAATTGGGTAAATACAACTGGCCCCAATACCAACATCAAAACAAGATATTTTATCACCTGTAGGAACGGTACCAGAATTGGCGTCACCTAACAAATCTGCAATATGATGTATGTAATCTGCTCTCCCAGGTATGGGCGGGCATAAATTTTCATCAGGGAACTCCCAATTTTTTATGCCGTAGTAATGATTTAACAAAGCCGTGTTTAGAAGCTTAACCGCTTGAGGGTTAGAAAAATCAATGGACTCTACTCCAAATTGGTTAGGTTTTATAAAATCTTTTATCTTAGGGTTAGAAGTCTTTAGAGCCTCTAGATCATATCTCTCCCGATTTTTATTTCGTGGGTGTAGACGCGCTTTTTCTTGTGGTTTTTCTGAGGACATGATTTACTTTAGAGTTATAAAGATTTTCAATAGTGCCTAAGTTAAATATCTTAATTACGCATATTGGTTTCTATAAAAACAGCAAGATATAAATAACAGACTAACTTTTCTGATTGGTTTACGTTATAAATATCTAGTAACTCTAGATTGACGCTTAAATTTAATTGTAGAAATGAAAACAATTATAAAATTTTTACAGAAAACTTATCGGGAGGTCCTGCGTAGTATTGCTTTTTATCCGGTACTCATTTCCATATTATGTGTCGTTCTAGCTATGGTCACTTTAACATTGGAAGACGTTAAAATTATAGAGTCTATCAAAGAAAAAGTCCCCTACTTGTTTATTCAGGATTATGAGACGGCTCGTTCCATTCTTTCCGTTTTCATAGGCGGAATCATTTCGCTAACCGTATTTAGTTTTTCAATGGTTATGGTAGTTTTGAGTCAGGCTTCTTCCAACTTTTCGCCAAGACTTCTTCCCGGGTTAGTCTCTAATAGTAAGCATCAATTTATATTAGGGACCTATGTGGGTACATTATTGTACTGCATTATAATTCTAACTTCTCTTGGTGCACGCGGAATAGATGCCAATACAGTGGGACTGTCTACCATGTTTGCTGCAATTTTATCAGTATCTTGTATTGGGCTCTTTGTTTACTTTATCCATAGTATTTCGGGAGCCATTCAAATACAGAATATTATTGACAAGATTTTTGAAAAATGTAATGGGTTTGCAGATGGTGAATTGAGAAATTCGGATGTTTCTAAAATTGCATTACAATATATTGACACCTCTGGATGGATAGTTCTGAACAGTGACAAAACCGGATATTTTAGAGGTTTTGATAGCAAATTGCTTAAAAAATCTATAGAGAAACAAGAAAACCAGATAGAGGTTATACCATACCTAAATCAGCACTTATGGCAAGGAATGCCTATTCTTAGGATCAAGGAAACGATATTGGATGATGAGTTAAAAAATCTTATGTTCTGTATTGACATATCTTCTGATCGCCATGAAGATGATAAGGGGGTTGGTGGAATGATTAAATTAATGGAAATAGCTGTAAAGGCCATGTCCCCTGGTATTAATGACCCGGGTACAGCTATAGATGCCATTGCTAAATTAGGAAGGTTATTGAGTAAATATCTTCAATTTCCTCACATAACCTCTCAACCGGTAGAAAGCGGGAAGTGTATTTTAATAAAGAATAATATAACCGCAACTGACCTCATGCGTATTATAGTTCAGCCCATTAGACTATATGCAAAACAAGATAGTGCGGTAATACATGAATTAATTGGGGCTCTACAGTTCATAACTAAAGGACCAAACATTTCAGATGAGAATAGGGCTTTAGTTTTTATGGAATTGCAAAATCTAAAAGAAGACATTAAAGAACACATTGAAAACACCGCAGATAGGAAACAACTTTTAAAACTCTTCAAAAAAGGTATGGTTTAATTTTAGACAAGCATCTAGTTGATTGGGCTGTGTTTCATAATTATCCTATTTTTGCACAAGATTGGCCAAGAAAATATAAATACGTTGAAGTTTTATATAATTCTACCTTTAAATAGAGCTAATCATCATATTCCGCCAAAGTGGAAGCATAAATAAAGTGAGTTTGGATTCTATTAAAGATTTAGAATGGCGCTATGCCGTAAAGAAGTTTAATTCGGAAAAAATACTTCCGCAAGAAAAAATTGAACGTTTAAAACAAGCTTTCAACCTCACGGCAACTTCTTACGGTCTGCAGCCTATTACTTTGGCCGTAATTCATAATAAAGGGTTACAGAATAAGCTGGTAGAACATTCGTACGGCCAGCAACAAGTAGCCCAGGCTTCTCATGTGTTGGTTATCTGTATTCAGAATGATATTAATGAGACATATATCAATAAGTATTTTGAACAGGTTAAAAAGGTGAGGGGTACGAGCCAAGATATTTTAGATCCGTTCAAAAATGCCTTAATGGCCGATTTTTCAAAAAAAGAAGTTCATGAGATTGAGCAGTGGTCCAAAAACCAAGCGTATTTGGCACTTGGGAATTTGCTGACTATTTGTGCTCTAGAAAAAATAGATTCATGCCCAATGGAAGGCTTTGTTCCTTCCGTTTATGATGATATATTGAATTTAAAGAAAAATGGATTAACCTCTGTCTTGGTACTTCCGGTGGGCTACCGCGCTGATGACGATGTGTTTTCAGAATTTAAAAAAGTCCGTAAAAATCTAGAAGAGAGCATCATTGAGATAAATTGAAATTTTTTACCTAACGCCTAACGCCTAACGCCTAACACCTACAAAAACGTATGCCAGGATTTGAACTATTCGGAGATAAAGAACGCCAACAAGTAAATGATGTACTGGACTCAGGAGTACTAATGCGCTACGGTTTTGATGGTATGCGAAATGGTCACTGGAAAGCTTTGGAGTTAGAAAAAAAACTAGTGGAAAAAATGCAGGTGAAACATACGCAACTGGTAAGCAGTGGTACCGCAGCTTTAACGGTAGCTTTGGCAAGTGCAGGTATTGGTGCTGGAGATGAAGTTATAATGCCCACATTTACCTTTGTGGCTAGTTTTGAATCTATTTTAGCAATTGGCGCAGTCCCTATTCTGGTTGATGTAGATGATACCTTGGCATTGAACCCGCAAGCTGTAGAAAATGCTATAACAGAGCGAACAAAAGTGGTTATGCCTGTACATATGTGTGGTTCAATGGCAGATTTAAAAGCTTTGAAGACTATCTGTGATAAACATAACTTATTGTTGTTAGAAGATGCTTGTCAGGCTATAGGAGGTACTTTTGAAAACAAACCGTTAGGAAGTTATGGAGACTTAGGTTGTTTTTCTTTTGATTATGTAAAGACCGTTACTTGCGGAGAAGGCGGAGCCGTAATTACAAATAATGACACGTATAAAATCAATGCCGACCATTATTCCGATCACGGTCATGATCATGTAGGAAAAGATAGGGGAGCGGAGACACATCCGTTTTTAGGGTATAATTTCAGAATTTCAGAATTGCATGCGGCTGTAGGTTTGGCGCAAATTGAAAGGTTGGACGAGTTCTTGGCGATTCAGAAGAAAAACTACTCCGTTTTAAGGGAAGCATTGCAGGATTTGCCTAACGTAGAATTTAGAAGGGTACCTGAGGGCGGCAAGGAAAGTTATGCCTTTTTAAGTTTCTTTCTTCCAAATACGGAAACGGCTAAAAAAGCACATGGTGAATTAGGTAAAGCTGGTGTTGATGCATGTTTTTATTGGTTTGATAATAATTGGCATTATTACCGAGAATGGCAACATTTAATTGAGAAAAAATCTTTGGGTAGATTACCGGCGGAAGTCCAGAAACAGTTACCAGACTATTCAAAATCAGATTTTTCAGCATCTGATAAATGGGTGGGGCGTACCATTTCATGCCTTGTTAAATTAGGCTGGTCATCGGAAGAAGTAGAGGAGCGCGCCCAAAAAATGAAAAAAGTACTTTCAGGCCTCTAATGCTTTTGTCTTAAAAGTACCTGAGTGTTTTTTCCTTTGGATGAAATCCCTTTTAATTAGTTATAACTATATTTAGTTCCTTATAAAATAATACAGAACCAAAACAAAATGTAATTATCATTATGAACTCAAAAAATTATTTTTTCTTCTTGGCTGCAGCTGCATTTTCATTGCAAGTAACAGCGCAAAAACACTCAAGTACACCCCCAGAAGTATCACCAATGCCTATGAAACCTCAGATGACAGAAATCTGGGAGCCAGAAGTAGCAGTAGTAACTCCGGCAAAAGTATTAGGAGATGCTCCTTCTGATGCTATTATATTATTTGATGGTAGTAGCCTTGATCAATGGACAAGTCAGAAAGACAACACAAAACCAGCACCATGGAAAATAGTAGATAATGACCATTTTGAAGTAGTTCCCGGTTCTGGTGGCATCAGCACTAAAATGAAGTTTGGTGATTGCCAGTTACATATTGAATTTAGCGCACCGGATAAAGTTGAAGGAGAAAGCCAAGGACGTGGTAATAGTGGTTTATTTTTGCAAAACAGATATGAGCTTCAGATTCTGGATTCATATAATAATAGAACCTACCGTAACGGACAAGCAGGTAGTATCTACAAAGATCACGCACCGTTGGTAAATGCTATGCGCGGCCCGCTAGAATGGAACACATACGATGTAATTTATAGAGCTCCTAGATTTAAAAAAGATGGAAGTCTAGATTCAAAAGCTGAAATTACAGTACTTCATAATGGTGTCTTGGTTCAAAATCATACAGTAATAAATGGCAATACCTATTACATAGGTTTACATAACTACCCTTCTGCACATGGTGATGATGTTATCTCTCTTCAAGACCATGGTAATAAAACTCAGTTCAGAAATATCTGGTTAAGAAAATTATAAACATCATAATTCAGATGTAGATTATAAATGATTAGACTACATTTTTAATGCTGCTTTTAAACTCAAGGAGCCTCCTAAATTCATATGAATTTAGGAGGTTTTTTTGTTGAATTTAGCCT
The DNA here is from genome assembly GCF_015330165.1 of Zobellia roscoffensis. NCBI lineage: Bacteria > Pseudomonadati > Bacteroidota > Flavobacteriia > Flavobacteriales > Flavobacteriaceae > Zobellia > Zobellia roscoffensis. The sequence continues at coordinate 4,416,385 of NZ_JADDXT010000002.1, read as the reverse complement.
GGTTTATGAGTTTAATATACATAGCTATAGCATCAAACTAAAGAAGTAGAGTGAAAGTCATTTTAGCAATTATGAGCATTAGAAATGATGAATAAGTAACTTTTTAGTTGAATTTTTATCAAATTATAAATTCGTTATAAGTATTTAACATACCTGTCAGCTCCCGTAAAATGGGATGTTGTGGAATTCATCCATGTTTTTGAAGAATATGTCCATAATGATGGATGGTAAGAACCTTAGGTTTGGTCAAATGTTCAACTAACTTATTTAAAATGAAAAAACTCAAACTTTTAATGGCATTCCTCCTTTTAGGGGTGACAACTGTTTCATGGGCGCAGACACAAATTACAGGTGTAGTGGTCGATGAGGCAAATGTACCTTTGCCAGGTGCCAGTGTTTTAGTAAAAGGTACAACCAACGGTGTTGTATCTGATTTTGATGGTAATTTTGCCATTTCAGTAGCTGATAGCGGTAAAATTTTAGTGGTTTCGTACATTGGTTATGAGACTAAAGAAATCACTTTGGGCAGTTCTTCAAACTATACAATTGAACTCATTGAGTCCTCAACAGGCTTAGATGAAGTTGTGGTTATTGGTTATGGTTCTGTAAAAAAGAGTGATTTAACAGGTGCGGTCGCTTCATTAAGCACAGAGACCCTAACGGAGCAAAAGAAAACGGATATAGGTCAAGCTATTCAAGGTAGGGTTGCAGGTGTAGATGTTCGAACATTAAGTTCAAAACCGGGTGCGCCACTTTCAATAAAAATTAGGGGAAATACGGTAATTACAAATAATAATGCTGGCCGTGATGGGGTAAGTGATAATCTTGCCGATGACCTTTCCAAGCCGCTATATGTTGTAGATGGTATTTTCTTTGAAGATATCAATGTTTTGAATCCGGCGGATATAGAACAAATGGACATTCTAAAGGATGCTTCTGCAACTGCAATTTACGGATCCCGTGGTGCTAATGGTGTTGTTATTATTACAACTAAAAATGGTATTGAAGGGAAAACCGTTTTTACTTATGATTCTTCTTTTGGTCTTCGTACAGCTACCAATGTACCGGATCTGTTTGATGGTCCTGAGTATGTTCAGTTCGTAGATGATGTTTTAAGAGCTAGAGCTTGGAAAGGTACCGGTTCTGTTGCTGATTATAATAATGTTGCTATTGATCGGTCAACCGAATTTCAAAACTCTAATGAAGAGGCAAGTAATGTTGCCAATGGAAGATATACAGACTGGATGAAGCTTTATAGAAAAGCTGGTATTCAGACAAGTCATACTTTGGGAATGTCCGGAGGTACTAATGGATTGGTATACAACGCATCTTTAGGATATTTGAATGATGAAGGTGTTATGGGAATAGAAGGGTACGAACGTTATAATATAAGTGCTTCGGTTTCAAAGAAAGTATCGGAGAAAGTTACTGTGGGTGTAAAGGCCTATTTAGCATTTGCCGAGCGTGAAGAAGGCAGTAGAGAGTTGTTTAGGAGTACACTCCGCTTGGCACCTACAGTAAATCCTTTCGATTCTGCAGGAGAACCAATTTTGTTCCCAGATGATCAAGATCTTCGTTTTGTTCATCCTATTTATGATGCAGAGGGTGCTTGGCAATTAAACACCAAGACTTTAGATGTGATAGCAAACGTATTCTTAAACTATAAACCAACAAAATGGTTGAGTTTTAAAACGCAGTTTGCACCTAACATTACTTCACAGCGTTTTGGTGAGTACCGCGGTCTTTTAACAAAATCATCGCGTAACGATCCAAGTAGAATACAATCGCACTATCAGTCAGATTTTAATACGGCTTATACTTGGGATAATATACTGGATTTTGATTTTGACCTTGCGCCTAACCACAATTTAAAAACGACTCTGATTTCTTCTATATATCATAACAATAAGGAAGGTAGTGATATACAGGTTCGAGATTTTGATACGGATGCCTACCTTTTTTATAACACCGAAGGAGGTACGGATATTAGGAATTTTGGTAGCTTTTATCAAAAAGAAACACTGGCTTCTTTTGCAGGTCGTTTAAACTATTCTATTAAAGACAGATATTTATTTACGTTTACCGGAAGATATGATGGTTCTTCAAAACTATCGGCCGGGAATAAGTGGAATTTCTTTCCGTCTGCCGCATTTGCATGGCGAGCAAGCGAAGAATCTTTTCTTCAAAATGCAGATTGGTTAAATAACTTAAAATTCCGGGTTAGTTATGGTGAAGCCGGTAACGATAGCACAATAGATGCATATAGCTCATTGGCATTTTTATCAGCATCAAACTACCTATTTGGAGAGAACCCAAGCGTTGGGAAAACAGTGGCAGGCTTACCTAACGAAGATTTAACTTGGGAAGTTTCAAAAGAATACAACCTAGGTTTAGATCTTTCCGTTATTAATAATAGAATTGGTTTGGGTTTTGAATATTACAATAAAAAGACAGAAGGCAGTATACTTGCTAGAACCTTATCTAATATAACAGGATACGGTAACGCTCTTGGTAATTTTGGGTCTGTACGAAATAGTGGTATAGAAGTAACCTTAAATACGGTTAACGTTAAAACGGATAATTTTTCATGGCGTACTAATTTCAACTATACCAAGAATACCAACGAAATTGTAGAGATTGATGGTGATTTGGATGAGATTCCTTTTGGAAATCATGGGGTATTAAAAATTGGAGCTCCTGTTGATGCTATCTGGAATACAGAGGTTGCCGGTATTTGGCAAATAGATGAAGTTGCGGAGGCTGCTACTTATGGAGACCTTCCAGGGCAATACAAATTTGTTGATCAAAATAATGACGGAACAATAGATCAGGATGATAAGGTGTTGTTAGGTCAAAATTCTCCTGATTGGATAGGAGGTATGACCAACACCTTTAATTATAAAAACTTAGAATTAAATGTACAGGTATATACTAGACAAGGGTCTTACGGGCATTCTGAGTTTTTCCAAAATTTCTCGACTTCGGGAGATGGTGCTGTATTTAATAGCTTAGATCTAGATTACTGGACTCCTAATAATCCAGATGGTGCTTACCCAATTCCTGATTATGGAGATACAGGTTGGACTTACGAAGACCTTTCTTTTGTTAGAATTGGTAATATTGGTTTGGGGTATCAATTTCCGCAAAAACTAGCAGACAAGTTAAGAATGTCTAAGTTAAAAATGTCGTTAGACGTTCAAAACCCGTTCACTTTTACAGATTATAAGGGGCCTGACCCAGAGACTGCGCTTCAGAACTCTTACAATATGACCTATGCGGTAAAAACAGTTTTATTGGGGCTAAAACTTGCCTTTTAACATTATAAAAAATTAGGATGAAACTAGATATAAAAATTAAGCATATTGGCGTCATACTTCTAGGTATGGTTACTTTTAGTGCATGCGATAGTTATATTGAAGAAGATATTTTTTCTGATATAACAAGTGAAAATTTCATTGAAGAAGGCACGGCCGATCAATTGGTTGTTGGAATATATTCAACTCTAAGAGAGGTCTATAAGGATTATAATCTGCAGTTTTTAGGTACGGATTTGTTTACTGTTAAAGGTGAATTGAATTCAGTTTCTGCGGTGAACGACTATTTTGGTTTTGATTCAGGTGTAGGAGGCTCTTTATGGTCCAAAAATTATAATGTGGTGGCAAAAGCTAATACGGCCATCAATCGTTATGAAAATCAAATTAGCTGGACAGACTCTAAATTAGGAGAAAAAGCGTATGGTATTGCTCAGGCAAAAGCATTACGTGCCTTGGCCTTTTTCAATATGGTTCAGCAATATGGAGGATTAGTTCTAGAATTAGATGAACCTACTACTATCCGTTCAGATTATGCTAGAAGCACAGAAGAAGAAACATACGTTCAGATCATTAGTGATTTGGAAGATGCTATTCCAGTTTTACTTGATGCTCCTGAAACCGGTCGGTTTTCAAAAAGAGCCGCACAACACTTATTATCGGAAGTTTACTTAACAAGAGGCTATACTTCTTTTGGGAGCACTGATGATTTTAATACTGCGGCAGCTCTTGCGGAAGATGCTATTGGATCATATGATATAAGGAGCCAATCTTACGCAGAAGTTTTTGCTTACGACAACCAGGTAAATGACGAAATTTTATTTGCCATGCAATGGGGGACTAACGGACTTGCTACTGATCAGGTAAATACAAAGCATTCCCTTTTTATGAATCAAGTGGCCAATTATCCAGGAGTGAACAGAACAACTACTCCGTATGGTTTTAGTGATTTTAACGCTATGCCTACGCCATTTTTCTATTCTTTACTGGCAGCTAACGATAGCAGGGACGAAGCAACGTTGCACAGAGCAATTCTTGCAGACGGTGATGAACCGGAAGGGCCGGATGCTATTGTAGCTGGTGATACTATTGTGTATTACCCAAAAGTAGCTTTGAATACCACTGAATTAGCGGAACGCTTGGATAGATATTGGGTATACCAACCTGACCAGTATTTATTTGGACAGCCAGATAATATCCCTGGTGTAAACTATTTATATTCCCTTAACCCAGAGCGAACCAACTTTCCTATTTTCAAGAAGTTTGATGATGAAATTTTTAGTGAAGCTACAGATGGTGCACGAGATACATTTGTATTTAGGGTAGCAGGAACACACTTATTGGCTGCTGAAGCTTATTTGGGTGCGGGCAATCCATCAGCGGCATTAGCCCATATGAATATTGTTAGAGAACGTGCAACTGGTGTTGCTAACGAATATAGCTCTGTAACAATAGACGATATTCTAAATGAGAGAGCTTTGGAATTGGCCGGAGAAGCTAATAGATGGGCAGTTTTAAAACGTACCGGGAAATTAGAAGAGCGCATTACAGCTTACAATCCACATGTTCAAGACCATGGTGCTTTTGATGCAAGTGTACATTTATTAAGACCTATTCCTTCCAGTGAGTTGGAACTTTCAGATGGTTCTTTAACCCAGAACCCAGGATACTAAAATAATTGAGTTTAGTTAATTTGAGTTAGTTGAATATGGACGGGAGTGGTATTCCCGTCCATATTTTTAAATGAGTTTGAGGTTATAAACCAAGTAGATACGTATAATGATTAAGAAAATAAGTTTTAACTGGGTTCTTTTGTTACTTCCCCTTTTTGGCTTGTTCTTGTTTTATTCCTTTTCCAATAAACCAGAAAGCACTTGCTATCTTGTAGTAGGGAAACAAGCAAACAAAACCGAGTTGAATGCTGTTGAAGATTTTCAAACTGATATTAAGAAGGCCTTATCCATAAAGGTAGAGGTAGTTTCTGATATTAAAGAAGTTCCTAGAAAAGGAACAGTTATAGTTTTGGGAACGCCAGAGTCAAACGCGCTAATAGCGTCTTTAAATAAATCACATAAAATAGAAATTACGGCTACAAATCCTGGTCCTAGAGGTGGTATTTGGGCTAAAACAATTTTAGGGAATAATAGAAAGATAATTGTAATAGCGGGTTCAGATGTACAAGGACTTCAGTATTCAATTTATGATTTTTCAAATGACATATTGGGTGTTGACCCTGTCCAGTATTGGACAGGAAAGGAAGTAGTAAAGAAAGAACTTAAAGACCTCTTCGCTTTTGAGAATAGGCGTATCGCTCCGCCAAAAGTACCATTGCTTTGTTATTTTGAAAATGATGTAGATGAGTTGGCAAATTACCGAGGAAACCTTCTAGAATATGACTGGGAGAGTTATACGGAAATGATTAACTCATTGGTACGATTACGATATAATGCGATTCAAATTTTTGATATGCTGGGTCGTCCGGAATTTTTTATTCGTCCTGAATATAAAGATTTAACAGATTACCAAGTAGATGTAGCCTATGTTGAAAAAATGATAGACTACGCTCAAAGTAAAGGCATGAAAGTAGCTATAGATTTTGCACTTGGCTATCAAATACACCCCATGTCTGCTGATAAAGCTACTTGTTGGCAAGATTATAAAGAAGACTGGATAACGGCATGGCGTTATTACCTAGAGAAAACACCTTTGCGTAAAACTGATATTTTTATATTACGACCACGTCATCAAGTATGGGACTGGGAGTATGAAAGTAGTTGTGGCGAGGAGAAAATAGAGGTTTTTAATAAAGTTTATAAAGCTTTTGGAGATTTAGTAGATGAATACAAACCAGAAGCGGCCAAAGTATTAGTTTGCTATTCCGATGGAATGGAAATGTGGAACGACGGTTTCAGACCTCCTAAAGATTGGATAGTGGCATGGTCCGATCATGGTTTTGGAGATTTTGAACATTTGCCCAACACAACTGACAATTACAATTTTGGAACCTATATGCATGCTGGGTATTGGTTAAATCATACGGTACATAATCCTTACCCGGAAAAAGTGGAATCTGTAATGAAAGAAATGTTCAGTACGTATGATGCCGACAAGTTTTGTTTAGTAAACGGACAAAATTTTAGACCATTTTTACTTAATATAGAGGCTTATTCAAAAGTGTGTAATAATCCTGATACTTTTTACGCCCAATCGTTCTACAAAGACTGGGCAGAGCGTTATTTTAACGAAGCTAGTGCCAAATATGCAGTGTCTTCAATGAAAGTTTTACACCAAGCACAAAAAGAACGAATTGGTTATGTACAGCATCTTTGGGAAATTAAGGAGGCCATTTCTTATTTATCAAACAGTCCAATAAAACGACCGGGAAAATCTCCCGTACCCCATGATTATACGAGGGTAGAGAATGACCTTGAACATGTTAATAGAGTTGAGGAATTAATTGCTTTATCGGTTGAAGAAGCAAAGAAAGGACTTCAGAAGGCTACATCAAATAAAACCTTCTATCATGATTACATCTATTTGCCAGTGGTTCTGTATCAAGATTTAATTCGGTTTGAACGAACATTACATAAGATGGCAATTTTGAAAAAGCAATATGAAAATACTTCAGAAGAGAAGTTTCGTAGAGATATGAATAAAATGCTACCAGAGGCTAGAGCTCAATTGGAAGTAATTTATATAAATAGAAAAAGTGGAGACAAGGCACTAAAATGGAATAATTGGTACAATCCTGAAATTAGAAGGCCAAATAATGGGTTTCCAACTTTTGAAATGTTGGATAAGATAGAATCAAACCTCAATACAAAAAGTTAAAGAAGTGTATTATATGAATTTATTTTCAAAAGTTCCTTTCTACGGAATCTATATCATATTAACCATTGTGCTCTCATCATGTGAGTCAAAAGTAGAGACAAAAACTAACGCTAAGGTCATAGAACCTGTAGATTTGGTTTACCCTCAATTAGATACAGAAAATTCCAGATGGTTTTTCTTTTCATCGGCCAGTAGGCCTTTTGGCATGGTTAATCTTAGTCCAGATACGGAGGTTGATGGTGCTTGGGGTAGTGGGTATAGACACAAGGTTGATACCGTTCAAGGATTCAGCCATATTCACGCTTGGCAACTTTCTGGATTATCGATTATGCCGTTGACAATAGAGAATTCTGATGAGCAATCAATATTTACAGACTTTAAATCAAAATTCAGTCATGATACAGAAAAGGTATCACCGGGACATCATTATTTAGAACTTGAAAAATATGATATAGATGTAGACCTAACCAGTACTAAACGTGTGGGGTTTCATAAATACTCCTATCCAAATAAAGGAAAAAAAAGAGCTATACTTTTTAATCTAAACGGAATGTTGGGTCCCAATGAAAATACAGATGGTTTACTTGAACAAATAAATAACAAATCATTAAAAGGACAACTAACTATAACCAAAACAGGAAGAAGACCAAAACCTGTAAAGCTGTTCTTTAGTATCGATTTAAATACAGAAATAGATTCTATAGAGCGTGATGATACCACTGGGAATTATTTAGTTGTTTTAAAAGATTCAGATTCTCAGGTTTTGATGAAAGCAGGAATATCCTATACATCAAATGAAAATGCCAGAAATAATATAAATGCAGAACTCGATCATTGGGATTTTGATAAGGTAGTAGGAGATTCAAGAGCAGAATGGAACGATTTGCTTGGTAGAATAAAAATAGAAGGTAATACAGAACTTGCAAGAAGAAGATTCTATACGGATTTATGGCATGGGTTGCAGGGACGCAGAATTATTAGTGATGCCAATGGAGCCTATCCTGACAATACCGGAAAAGCTTTTAGAATAGGTCAATTACCGTTAGATGAAACCGGAAAGCCAAAATTTAACCATTACAATTCAGATTCGTTTTGGGGAGCCCAGTGGACGTTGAATACGCTATGGGGATTGGTCTATCCAGATATTATGGAAGAGTTTGTGCATTCTCTTATGCAATATTATGATGATGGTGGAATGGTGCCACGTGGCCCATCAGGTGGGAATTATACCTATGTTATGACAGGAGCATCAGCTACGCCTTTTATTGTAAGTGCAATTCAAAAGGGGGTTATCACTGAAAATTTAGAGCATATTTATGAGGCGCTAAAAAAGAACCATATGCTAGAAGGTATTATGGGCAAAGCGGGTTACGAACACACTACAACAATTGGTGGTGGTCTTAAATACTATATACAAAACGGGTATGTGCCACACCCTATTCCTGAGGGTAGATTTGGTGGCCATCAAGATGGTGCCAGTATGACTATGGAATATGCGTATCAAGATTGGACGTTAGCGCAATTAGCGAAGAAATTAGGGTATATTAAAGATTATGATTATTTCATGAAGCGTTCTAAAAATTATGAGAATGTTTTTGATAGTTCAGTAAGTTGGATGCGGCCTAAAAATATAGAGGGTAAATGGCGAGAAAATTATAGCCCTTATGAACATGAAAACGGTTTTATAGAATCTAATGGGGCACAATCAACATGGTTCGTACCTCACGATATTGAAGGTTTAGCGGAGTTAATGGGAGGGAAGGACTCAGCAGTTGAAAAATTGAATGAACAGTTTAAAACCGCTGAAAAACTGGGCTTTACAGCTGGTAATTCGCATTCTCAAGAGTTGCACCCCGAGTATCGTAACATCCCTATAAACTATGGTAATCAACCGTCTATTCAAACAGCTTTTGTGTTCAATAAGTTAGACCGGCCAGACCTCACACAATATTGGTCACGAAAAGTAGCCGATAAAGTTTTTGGAGGCTTGTCTCCTGCCACTGGTTATAATGGCGATGAAGATCAAGGTCTAATGGGTAGCTTGGCGGTATTAATGAAGATAGGTCTGTTTCAAATGAATGGAGGTACTGAGACAGATCCTGTATATGAATTGGGGAGTCCTAGTTTTGATAAAATAACAATCTCATTACAAAATGGAAAAGAGCTTGTAATTGAAGCACCTAGAATATTAACAAGTAAGTTTGAAGCTGAAACCCTTCAGTTGAACGGGTCTCCATATCTAAAAAATTCGGTACGCCATTCGGCTTTGATGAACGGGGCTACCTTCCGTTATAAATTTAAGAATAATCGCGACCAAGTAGAATAAGTGCCTAAGTATTGGGTGTTGTTCTTTAAAATTCTAAATTGTAGTTACAACACGCCTTATGAACTATAGATTAACATCTGTTTTTTGGTTGATTTTCTCTTTGTGGGGTCTGTGTGGTCAATCCCTAAAATTTGAACATTATAATGATGCTAGTGGCATCTCACATAATTCGGTAAGGCATATTGTTCAAGATAATGATGGCTTTCTTTGGTTTGGTACGTTTTCGGGTCTTAACCGTTTTGATGGTTATGAGTTTAAATCGTACACAAGTGCTTCTCCATCTGTAAATACAATTCCTAATGATGATATTACCGCCTTGGAATTTGATAAAGAAGCTAACCAGCTTTGGATCGGAACACGTAACGGGCTTTCTCTTCTTGATTTAAACACCTATACATTCAAGGTCTTTTTGCCAGATGTCAATAATACAGGCTCATTACAGGATAATGAAATTAGGTCTGTTCATATAGATTCATTTAAACGAGTTTGGGTAGGAACCAAAGATCAAGGTTTATTTATCTACAATCCGCAAAAGCAAAGTTTTAGTAAAGTACCATTGGATGGTTTTTCTTATGTCAAAGAAATTTTTGAAGATTCTAAAGGTCGCTTATGGGTAGGTAGTTATGGTGATGTTGCTATAGCTAGAATCTCTTTGGATAACTTAGGGTCAATTGTTCAAATCAAACAGTATGCATTATCCCCCATAAATTCAAAAGAGCCTAATCCGTATGTGAATTTTATATTCCAAGACCATAAGTCTAATCTTTTTGTGGGAAGCAGAAATGGCTTGTATAAACTGAATATAACAGAAGACCGTTTTGAAAATTTATTGATTGATAATCCTGAGACCAGGGACAAATTAGGGCCTTATTTTATATCTATTGCAAGAGCACAAGACGGTAAATATTGGCTAGGAACCTTAGGAGGTATTTTACAGGTTGATGAGTTGGAAGATGTATCAAAACAAAAATATCATTGGTACTTTTCTGAATTGTCCGATGATGATTCCTTGGTAGATAATTTGGTTTCCGCTCTTTATTTTGATAATTCTGGTGTACTCTGGGTAGGTACGGAAGAAGGCTTGGATAAGTACGACCCTTTTGAAAACCAGTTTAAATACAATAGGTCCATCAGTAGGTTTATAGATAATCAAGTACCACGTGTAAGAGACTTTTCAAAAACGTTTGACGGCAATATAATTGTAGCTACACGTCACAATGGGTTATTTATTTCCAAAGGGAAAAATTACAAACCTCTGTATGATACAAAGAAAGATATTGCAAGTATGTATTCCATAGACGGGAAAATATTCTATTGCGGTCTTTGGAATGGAGAAGTATTGATATATGATTATCTAAGTAAAACGGATAAAGTAGTTGATGTAGGTTTTAAGCATGCACCTGTCTTAGCTTTTGAACCTTTGAATGGTGATAAAATGGTTATAGCTTCTCATGGTGAGGGAGCGGTTGTTTTAAATTTAAAAACACAAAAGGTTGATGATTCTTATGGTAATTTGTTACCATCTCTAGATATTAATACCGTAAAAGTAAGTAAGGGTGGTGAGATTTGGTTCGCGACACAAATGGGAACTTATTCCTATGACAGCCAGACTGCACAAGTAAAAGCTTATGAAGCTACATCTCATTTAGATATAGGGTTACCCCATAATAATGTCAGTGATATTGCTATTGATGAAAATGGTAAAATTTGGGCGGCTACACGTAAAGGGCTTTGTTATTATGACGCTAAACTCGATAATTTTTTACCCATAAATGATATAGACGGATTGTCCAACCGTTGGATTACAAATTTAGTATCTAAAAAGAATGGATTCCTTTGGTTGAACATGAATAATAATAATTTAGGGAAATATGATACGGCTTCAAAAGAATTGAAATTATATCATACAGAAAGTGGAAATCGCTTAGATATATTTAGTACTAGAGGGTTTTACTATGCAGATGAAACCCATATGTTTCTTGGTGGTAAGGAAGGAATAATAACATTCTCACCAAAAGATCTCTCAGTAAATGAATATGCTCCAGAACCCGTCATTACAAATATTAGAGTACAGAATAAGGCAGTAGAAATAGGTTCTGTGATTAACGGTCAGGAAATTCTTAAAACGGATATAAACCTAAGTAAGAGCCTAGAACTTCAAAATGCGAACAAAAACTTTTCCTTAACATTTTCAAGTCCATCTTATGTAAACGGAAGGCAGAACAGGTATAGTTATATTTTAGAAGGTTTTGATGAAAATTGGAATACCGTAGATGTTCGCCAAAGAACCGTACAATACACAAATTTATTTTCTGGAGACTATGTATTCAAAGTAAAAGCAATGAATAGTCATGGGGTATGGAGTGATGCCGCTTCGTATCATATTGAAATACTCCCTCCTTTTTGGTTTACGTATAAAGCATTCTTTCTTTTGTTATTGGTTCTGGCCTTGGCTTTTTACCTTATTCGCAAGCAAGTACGAGCGCGCATTGTTTTGAAACAGCAATGGTTAATGGAGAAGGTAAAACGTGAACGTGATGAAAAACTGAATAACGAAAAACTGCGTTTCTTTACTAATATATCTCACGAGTTACGAACGCCGTTAACGCTAATTTTGGGTCCAGCAAAGCAGTTGATTAAAGATGGTAAAGACTCTGGTAATTACTTTCAGCAGAGCAGGTATAACCTCATACATCAGAATGCCAACAGGTTGTTGAATTTGGTAAATCAGGTTTTGGATTTTAGGAGGGCACAATCAGGGGAACTTCGTTTAAAAGTAACCAACACAGATATTCTCCTATATACTAAAAACACATTTCGTTCCTTTGAGGAGCTTGCCGACGATAAAAAAATCAACTTTAATTTAATCTTTGAAAATGAAGAGATTAAGGGGTATATAGACAGAGATAAGTATGATAAAATGCTCTATAACCTGCTGTCTAATGCCTTAAAATTTACTCATAATTATGGTCATGTAGATCTTTTTATAGAGGTAAAAGAAGAGGAGGGTAGTGCTTTCTTGGTAGTTGAAGTGAGTGATGACGGAATTGGAATTCCTAAAGAAAGTCAAAAGAAAATTTTCTCTCGTTTTTATCAAGCTTCTAATAGCACTAGTCTTAATACAGGTTCCGGAATAGGACTTTCATTGGTAAAGGCATTGATAGATTTACACAAAGGTGAAGTGACAGTAGAGAGTGAGTTGAACAAGGGCAGTGTTTTTACATTAAAGCTTCCCATTGGACGAGAAGCTTATGGAGATGATGAAGTTTTTGATTATGAAAAGAACCCTGTGGTTGAAGAATCTCCGCAGCTTATTACTGCAAAAAAAATCATTCAAAGTACACATTTAAAAGAGCGAATTTTAATAATTGAGGATAATGCCGAATTGCGAAACTACTTGGTAGACTACCTTTCTGATTATTATAAAGTCTTTGAAGCTGAAAACGGAGAGAAAGGGTTGGAGGTCTGCCTTAACGTAAAACCCGCTATCTGCATTGCAGATGTTATGATGCCCGTTAAAACTGGACTGGAGTTTTGCGAAGCTCTTAAGAACGATGCGGAAATCAGCCATATTCCCGTGATTCTTTTAACGGCCTTATCTGATAATGATGATAAAATAAAAGGGTATAGTTCCGGTGCTGATGGCTATTTAGTGAAACCGTTTGACCCGTCATTGCTAAAAACGAGAATTGAAAATATCATCAATTCTAGAAAAGAACTGAAAAGTAGGTTTTCAGAGGAAATAGAAAGTCAGGTAAATACATTGACGCATTCACCTATTGATCAATCGTTCATGGAAAATTTGACCAATTTAATCCATGAAAATATGGATAATAGTGAACTAAATACTTCCTTGCTTTGCAAGTCACTAGGTATGAGTTCATCAAAGCTATACAGGAAAGTAAAGGAGCTTACGGATTTGGCTCCTAATGAATTTATACGAACCATTCGCCTAAAAAAATCGGCAGAACTACTACGAACAAAGAAATACAATGTATCTGAAGTCACCACACTTATTGGGTTTAGTGACCCTCTGTATTTTAGCCGTTGTTTTAAAAAGCAATTTGGCTACCCGCCAAGTCAGTTGATAAAATAAATATAAGGCAAACTTTAATACGCTACGTACTCAACAATTTCCAAACCATAGCCAACAATACCTACACGTTTAGTTTGTGGTGAGTTTGATAAGGCTCTCATTTTAGCAATATCCAAATCATGGAGTATTTGAGCTCCAATACCAAAATCACGAGCATCCATATCAATCTTAGGTGCTTTTTGAATACCTTCTTTTTGAAGTTCCTTTAACTCAGTTAATCTAGAGAGCAAATTAAGGGATTGAGCATCTTGATTTATAAAGACTATAGCTCCTTTTCCTTCTTTGTTAATGGCCTTGAACATATCTTCAAGCTTGGCATCGGGGTTATTGGTGAGCGTGCCTAGAATATCATTGTTTACCAAGGTAGAGTTGATACGCGTTAGTACTTTATCAGTCTTGTTCCAAGTACCTTTGGTCAAAGCAATATGAACGTGATTGTTTGTAGTTTGTTGATACGCTCTTAAACGGAATTTCCCAAAACGAGTTTCTATATCAAAATCCTCCTTTTTGGCAATTAAGCTATCATGCTCCATTCTATAGGCTACCAAATCTTCTATAGAAACAATTTTGAGGTCAAACTTTTTAGCAACCTTTAGGAGTTGTGGTAAGCGAGCCATGCTACCATCTTCGTTCATAATCTCTACAATATAACCTGCCGGCTTTAAACCCGCCAATCTAGCAAAATCAATAGCGGCTTCTGTATGGCCAGTTCTTCTGAGTACACCACCTTCTCTAGCAACGAGGGGGAAAATATGCCCAGGACGCGCTAAATCATGGGGTTTGGTATCATTTTCAGTAAGAGCAAGTACTGTTTTAGCTCTGTCCGAAGCAGAAATGCCAGTAGTAACACCACCTCCACGTAAATCTACAGATACGGTAAAGGCCGTCTCCATTGGATCTGTATTATTATTGACCATCATATGTAGGCCCAAATCTTTACATCTGCCTTCGGTTAGCGGAGCACAAATTAGTCCTCTACCATGCGTAGCCATAAAGTTCACCGTTTCCGGTGTGGCCAATTCTGCAGCAGCTAGAAAATCACCTTCGTTTTCACGATTCTCATCATCAACTACTATGATGACTTTCCCTTTTCTGATTTCATCAATGGCTTCCTCAATAGTATTCAATTGAATTTTCTTTTCCATATCGATACTCATTCTTCTTCAGTTTTGTCTTTTTTTGAAAAAAGTCGTTTGAAAAGGTCTATGATGTTTCCAAAATTCATCATTCCCTGATCTGCTGTGGCTTGTCTTGTTAAATAGATGCCTAAAGGTAACATAACCATAGATGGTAGCCATGCTCCTATAATAGGGTGAATATTTCCTTTATAGCTATAGTTTTCAGCAAAAACACCTAAAAAGTAATACACGAGGAATAATAAAATAGCAATTACCATAGGCAGACCTATACCGCCTTTTCGGATAATAGCGCCCAATGGTGCGCCTACAAAAAATAGGATAATACAAGAAAGGGCAAGCGCATATTTGTCATGTAGCGAGAAAATGTGCCTACGGTGTATTTCATACCTTTTGCCTAATTCTTGTTTCTTACCTTCAATAGAAGTCATAATATTAGAAACTGAATTTTTGGCAGAATTCATGACCTGTACTTTTTGCCAATCTTTAAATAAGGTGATGATATCAGTAGGAGGTGTCTTTTCATCTACCTCAGTAGAATTGGACAGTGAATCTATTTTTACCTCCTCTTGAATCTCATTTTCAGCTTTAAGAGTATCAATACTATTTTTCTCAACTGTTGTTTCTTTACTAGATGGCTCTTTCTCCTTTAGGAGTTTCATTTTTTTTGACGCCGCAGTATCTTTTGGCGTAAGAGGGATAAAACCTCCCATACGGTAGACGATGTTTTTTGAGAAAGCCTGAACAATTCTCTTATTATCCGTCTCAAGAGAATCCATATCCTTTATTAAACGAGAAACGTTTTTCATCTTCTCTCGGTTGGATACATTCTCCTCCTCAAGGTCTTGTTCCATTTCCGGGATTTCAATGTTCATCCGGTAAATTTCAAAATGGGTTTGAGTAAATGGATATTTCCTTTTTTCGGTACTTTTTTTCTTATCCATATCACGGTAATCATGACCGTCACGAAGTACCAACTGAATAAGTTCCGATTCTTCACTACTGATTAACTCTCCCGTTTTTGCCTTGATTACAGTGCTATTGACATTGGCAGGAGTTTTCTGATGGATAATTACATTTTTGAGGAAACGGTCTTTTTCGCCGTATTTTTCATCAACTTTTATGCTCATTCCCTCAAAGTCGCTAAACACCCCTTTTTCAATTGCCGCAGCTGGTTTTACCTTGGCAATGTTACGGCGCATGTTGTAGATTTTCTGCTCTGAGGCGGGAATAACGCTATTGGCAAAATAAAAAGTGACACCACCTAAACCTACCATAAAGATGATAAGGCTTAGCATGGAGCGTTGCAATGAAATACCTGAGGCTTTCATTGCTGCGAATTCGTAATTCTCTGCTAGTGTCCCAAAAGTTAGAATAGAGGCGAGGATAACGGTTAATGGCAGTACCTTCTCCGTTAAACTGGGCATCATGAAAAAGAAAAATTTCCCTATGATAACAATGTCCAGACCTTTTCCTGCAAAATCATCAATAAACAACCATATCGTCTGAAATATGAAGATAAACATCAATATTACAAACGAACTCAAAAAATTAGAAAGGAATCGCGATAATATATATCGGTCTAGAATTCTCAATGTGGCAATATTAGTTTCTTACTATGTAGTACCCGTCATTTTTGTACTTCGCCTCATCAAAAGTAAACAAGGTTTTTGACAAAGGTTGGTCAGTTTTGAAAGAATTAACGGTAATGGTGGTAGTGGTACCATTTTCGCCAGTTTCTATCAGTTTGTAAATATGCTTCGTTTCAGCATCAATACCCAAAAGAATAGTCTTTATTTCTGAATTCGTGTCAATAGGAGTAAGTTTTACATACTGAATTTTTCTACCGTTTACGTTCTGAAGAATATCCATTTCATAATTGTGACCTTCTCTGTAAAAGGTTAACATTTTTGCCGGAGTAAGGGCATTCTCATCGTTAGATTTATCTTCGATGGTTACCTCTTCGTTTTCCGGTATAATAGTGTAAACTTTGGAACCGTCATATAACAATGTGGTGCCAAAGAAATTACCAATGTACTTATCACCTTGTAAAGTGACATCACCACGGGTTTCTTGGTTTATACCAGCCTCTGCATTATTAAGGACATATTTAAAATCAATATAAATATTATCGTAGCTTTTTACTTTAGCATAAACGTCTTCTAACAATGCTTTTGCTTTCTCTGAATTTTGTGCAAAAGTTACGTTTGATACTAATACAAGGGTAAGCACTAAAAAAATCTTTTTCATTTCACTGTTTAAGTTAATAGCTTGTTATAAGCTCTCGTTGCTTAATAATTGGTCTAGTGCAATAAGGTCTGGCACCAAAACTTGTCTGGCTTTACTGCCTTCAAACGGACCTACAATTCCAGCAGCTTCTAGCTGATCCACGATACGACCTGCACGGTTGTACCCCAATTTTAATTTTCTTTGAATTAACGATGCAGAACCTTGTTGTGCTGTTACAATTACTTCTGCGGCATCACGGAACAAAGCATCTCTGTCTGCTATATCAATATCAATACTTGTGCCAGAATCCTCACCCGTATATTCTGGCAGTTCATGGGCATTTGGATAGGCTCGTTGAGAACCTATATACTCTGTAATTTTAGCGACTTCGGGGGTGTCAACAAAAGCACACTGTATACGTGTAACATCGTTACCCTGTGTGTACAACATGTCACCTCTACCAATAAGTTGGTCAGCCCCTTGCGCATCCAAAATAGTTCTGGAGTCAATTTTAGAGGTTACCCTAAATGCTATTCTGGCAGGAAAGTTTGCTTTTATGATACCGGTTATCACGTTTACCGATGGCCTCTGCGTTGCAATAATCAAGTGAATACCAATAGCCCTGGCCAATTGAGCAAGACGTGCAATTGGGGTTTCTACCTCCTTACCTGCAGTCATTATTAAATCTGCAAATTCATCTATGACCAGTACGATGTAGGGTAGAAATTTATGTCCGTCGTTTGGATTTAACTTACGTGCCTTAAATTTAACATTATATTCCTTAAGATTACGTACTTGAGCATGTTTCAACAGTTCATACCTGTCATCCATTTCTATACAAAGGGAATTCAAGGTATTAATGACCTTTGCGTTATCTGTTATAATAGCTTCTTCTGAATCTGGAAGTTTAGCTAAGAAGTGTCTTTCTATTTTATTGTAAATAGAAAGCTCTACTTTTTTAGGGTCAACCAGAATAAATTTGACTTCCGCCGGGTGTTTTTTATAAAGGAGGGAGGTAAGAACGGCATTTAGACCCACTGATTTACCTTGACCGGTAGCACCTGCCATTAAAAGGTGAGGCATTTTTGCCAAATCCACTACAAATGTTTCGTTACTAATGGTCTTGCCAAAAGCGATCGGCAGTTCCATTTCTGCTTTCTGAAACTTGCTTGAAGCCACAACGGACCGCATAGAAACGATAGTCGCATTTTTGTTAGGTACTTCTATACCAATGGTTCCTTTACCGGGAATAGGTGCAATAATACGTATACCCAAAGCAGCAAGTGAAAGGGCAATATCATCTTCTAGGTTTTTAATTTTAGAAATTCTAACCCCGGCCTCAGGTACAATTTCGTAAAGTGTAACTGTTGGGCCAATAGTTGCTTTAATTTGCGAGATTCCAATCTTGTAGTTTTTTAGCGTCTCTACAATCTTATTTTTGTTCTCCTCAAGTTCTTCTTGATTAATAGTGATTCCACCGGTAACACCATGCTGGTCTAGGAGCTCTATGGTGGGGAACTTGTAATTGCCAAGTTCTAGGGTAGGGTCAAACTCACCAAAATCTTCAACTAACTTATCGGCTATATTATCGGTCTCTTCCTGTTCTTCAACAATTTTCTCCACTTCCATTGCTAACTCTTCGGTAGTTTCTTCCTCAACGGGAACGGAAATCTCAAAATCATCTAAAGTTATTTCTTTCTCTACTTCTATAGGAGGGATGTCTTTCTTGTGAGTGTAGGTATCGAGAATTACAGGTTCTTCTTTTTCTGTTTTCTTTATAGTTTCCTGAACATCTTTCATAGCTTGAGAAGCTTCTTTAGATGTAGACTTTAATTCCGATTTTAAGGAAGAGCTTTTCTTCTTGAAAAAACTGGCCATTCCTTCTGGGGTAAAATGAAAGAAACGTACTAGAATAAAAACAAGCCCAAAAAGCAGAATAAGAACAACACCAATGTTCCCGGTGTAATCTCTAAGAAAATCGTTCATTTCATAACCTACGACACCACCAAGTAAGGGTTGTGTATCTGCTAAGAAACCTAATGCAATAGATATCCAAATCATAAAAATGAGTCCCCAAATCCATTTTTTGAGAAGTCCTTTTTTATCCAAACTTAAAAATAGGTGTAGTCCGGTAATACAGACTAGAATGGTTAGAATAACGGAAGCTATTCCAAACCCTTTGTAAACAAAGAAGTGACTAACACTAGCTCCAAATTTATTGAGAAGATTTTTAGCTTGTTCATTTCTATTGGCAAATTCAGACAATAGGCTTTGATCGTCCTGCCACGTAAAATAAAAGGAGACGAACGAGAAGAATAACGCCATACTGAAAAGAATCAGCAAGCTTCCTAAAATAATCTTGTTCTTTTTAGATACTGTAAAGCTAGCTTTTTTGGGGCTTGCCTTTTTTTTGGTTGTCGTTGTTTTCTTTTTGGCCATTACTTTTTTTCCACTGGGTGCAAAAATACGTATTACGAAGTTTTTGGAGTAGGGATTACGAAAAGTCTTTTCATTTTTATACTATACATACTCCTGAAAAGGCGGTTATGGTTCTTTTGCCCCCTAGTTTTCAGCATCTAAACACCTGTCTAGAATGCCGTTCATATGGTCCTGAATAAAGCCTTTTGCCATCTCATCCTTCTTTTTTGTTCTTAACGGATTTTTTTTTGCAATGTTGTTCTCCAGTCTTTTATCTGGCTTGGGCAACGTCGTGAAAAGTATAGGCTAAAAATATATACTATTGAATAATGACATATTCGTGGAGTGAATATATTCTATGGATTCAGGAAGTGCTTTGTGTTTGTTTCTGCCAAAATGAACAGTCATCAAAAATAGGGCATGACCTACTAGAATATCTTTGGGATGTAGATAATACAGCCTACAATAGTAGCACCAATTGAGACAAGCATTACCGCTCCTGCTGCAACATCTTTTATAAAGCCTATTCTTTCATCGAATTCAGGATGAATGAAATCACATATTTTTTCGATAGCAGTATTAGCACCTTCAATACCAACCACTAAAGAAATTGCGAAGACTTGAAAAATCCACTCGGTGGTAGAAATTTCATAATAAAACCCGGCTATAGTCACTGCGATAGCCAAAAACACCTGAATTTTAATACTGGCTTCGGTTTTAATTAAAAGAAGGGCTCCACGCATAGCGAAGCCCACACTTTTTATTCTATTTACTGCAAATGACTCTTCCTTAGGCATTGGCTAAAGCTTCTAAAGCTGCTTTGTAATTAGGCTCATCAACAGTTTCTGTAACTTGTTCAGAGTAAATGACATTGCCCGTTTCGTTAAGAACTACAACTGACCTAGATAGTAACGAAGCCAAAGGTCCGTCAGTAAAGGTAACAGCGTAATCTTTTCCAAAACTACCATCGCGGAAGTCAGATAGCATTTCTACATTGTTGATGCCCTCTGCGCCACAAAAACGAGCTTGAGCAAATGGTAAGTCTTTGGAAACACATAAAACCACTGTGTTTTCTATTTCTGCCGCCTCTTGGTTAAATTGTCTAACGGATTGAGCACAAGTACCAGTATCAACGCTGGGGAAAATATTCAAAACCACTCTCTTGCCCGAGTAATCCGAAAGAGATGCTAATGAAAGGTCATTTTTAGTTAATGTAAAATTAGGAGCTTTGCTTCCGTTTGCGGGAAGATTTCCTAAAGTATGTATTTCGTTTCCTTTTAAGGTTACTGTAGCCATGATATGTTCTGTTTATATTGGTGGTGAAAATATAAAATTATGACTAATTAAAGGTGCTCCATAAAAGAAATATACTTTTATATAAAAAATGTGAAAACAAAAAAGTGAAACAACCCTATTGATTTGGTTAAAAATCAAAAGTCATTTCACTTTTAAATAGGTAAGTAAATAAACTGCTTACTTAAATTATTTATCTATTGAACCCATTACGCGCTTCATAAATTCATTCAAAGCCTCTTTTTGAGGTTTGCCCTCTTTGATGCTTTTTTGAACTTCTAGTGCACCGTACATGTTTGAAATCAATTCACCAATAACATCTAGTTCTTCGTCTTTAAGCGAGGGTACTTCGGTCAGTGCTTCCAGTGTCTCAATTGTTTCAACAACAAAATCTTCGTCGTTTTCTTCAATAAAATTCGTTAAATGCTTAATTACTGGCAGCTTCACTGATCAATTCTTTTAGAACATCGTATTTGTTCGTTTGTACTTGATTTTTAAACTCTCCGTTAGTGAAAGTGGCAAACGTAGGTAAGTTGTCTACATTAGCTAGTTTCCTACTTTCCGGAAACTTCTCTGCATCTGCAATTACGAAAGTGAAATCTCCGTGCGTTGAGGCCTCTTTTTTAAATTTAGGCTTCATAATACGGCAGTTGCCACACCAGCCGGCAGAATACTGTACAATCACATTTTTTTTCTCTGCAATGATTTCTTGCAGATTATCTTGATCCAATTCCAATACCATATCTAAAGGGTTTTAAAATTTGTGAATACTACTTTTAAATGATACCGCTTGTATTTTTGGGATACAAGCGGTTATCTTTTGGTTGATTCGCTTAAGTTAGTTAGCGTGTGCAGAAAGGTAACTTGCAACACCTTTTCTATCCGCGGTCATTGCATCTTTTCCTTCTTCCCAGTTTGCAGGGCAAACTTCACCTTTTTCTTGAACGTGAGTGTAAGCATCAATAAGACGTAAATATTCATTTACGTTTCTACCTAATGGCATGTGGTTGATACCTTCGTGAAAAACTGTACCTTCTTCATCAATAAGGTAAGTTGCACGATACGTTACGTTATCACCTTCAACAGTAACAACGCCAGTTTCTTCATTATACTGCTCGTTAGTAATATCTAGGATACCTAAAGTAGAGGCAAGGTTACGGTTGCTATCTGCCAATAATGGGTAGGTAACACCTTCAATACCACCATTGTCTTTATCGGTACTTAACCAAGCAAAGTGTACTTCTGCTGTGTCACAAGATGCACCAATTACCAATGTGTTTCTTTTTTCGAACTCACCTAAGGCCGCTTGGAATGCATGTAATTCAGTTGGACATACAAAAGTGAAGTCTTTAGGGTACCAGAAAAGAACAACTTTCTTATTATTTTTTTGAGCTTCTTCTAAAACGTTCAATTGGAATGTATCGCCTAAATCATTCATTGCGTTTACATTCAAGTTGGGGAATTTTTTACCTACAAAAGCCATATTCTATTGTTTTTTAAGTTTCAATTTGAATACAAAATTACATGAATATTATGGCGGACAATGTAATGTGTATTTAAAAAATCGATATCAGAATAACTAATGTAAATGCTAGGGTCTAAAGTTTAGTTTTCTTGTTTATTCAATAAAAAATAGGCTGTAAAATTGATTGATTAACAAAGAATGGCAAGCTGTTTTCTAAATTCATAATTAATGGATTTACGAATTTCTCCCTTTTCGTTAAGAAGAAGGGTTTTTTGTGGTCAGTTGCTTCAATTTAATACTGAAGGCAGCAAAAATTAAAGTCATAATTGGGCTTAACCAGTTAAAAACGGCGAATAGGGCAAACTCGGCTGTTCCAACCCCCAAAACGCTACTGTGGTATGCTCCACAAGTGTTCCAAGGAACAAGTACCGAAGTTACTGTACCGGAATCTTCTAAGGTTCGACTAAGGTTTTCGGGAGCTAAGTTTTTATCGGCATAAGCTTTACTGAACATCTTGCCGGGTACTACAATGGCCAAATACTGGTCCGAAGCAGTAATGTTCAGTGCCAAGCAGCTTCCTACTGTACTGGCAAATAACCCGAACGTAGTTTTTGCCATCACCAATAGGGATTTGGTAATACGGTCCAAAGCGCCAATTCCGTCCATAATACCTCCAAAAACCATGGCACAAATAATAAGCCAGATAGTGCCCAACATTCCGGCCATGCCAGATGCGGAGAATAGGTCATTTAAGGACTCATTGTCGGTTGGAACAGATGTTTCTACGGTAATAGCCGTGAGAATCCCTTCATAGCCAGATCTTAATGTAAGTTCTTTGGCTCCAGTTATATTCGCAACTACATCTGGCTGAAATATAAGAGCAAATAAAGCACCTAATAATGTTCCGATAAGCAAAGCTGCTAGAGGCGGAGTTTTCTTAATAATCAGTACTACAACAATTATAGGTACTAGGAATAACCATGGATTGATATTAAAAGCGGAGTCAATTGAAGTTAAAATTGAATTTACATCCGCAGAACCTGTAGTGTCAATAGTGAAACCTAGGATAATAAAAAAGATAAGTGTCACTGATATGGTAGGAACGGTGGTGTAGAGCATATACCTAATGTGCTCAAAAAGTTCTCCTCCCGCCATGGCAGGTGCTAAGTTGGTGGTGTCGCTAAGTGGTGAAAGTTTATCACCAAAATAAGCTCCTGATAATACTGCGCCGGCAGTCATACCTAGGGATATACCCAAAGCATCGCCTATACCAATAAGAGCAATACCTACGGTGGCGGATGTTGTCCAGCTACTACCTGTTGCAACGGATATGATTGCGCAGATAAAAACGCAGGCCGCTAAAAATATTGTGGGATTCAAAACTTGAAGGCCGTAATAGATCATTGCGGGTATGATTCCGCTTATCAGCCATGAGCCGGCGAGTGCACCTACCATTAGTAGTATGAGCAGCGCACCAGTGGTGGATTTTAGGTTTTCGGCAACCTCTGCCATCATTTGCTCATAGGATACTTTGTTGAATACACCAACAATCGCGGCAACCGCACCTCCCAATAAAAGGATAAATTGGTTAGAGCCACTAAGGGCATCGTCTCCAAAAACAAAAACATTATAGGCTAGCATAGCAACAAGCGCTATTACAGGAGTTAGTGCTTCCCAGATATTCAACTCTTTGTTTTTAACGATGTTTTCGTTTTCTCTGTGCTCCCCTGAATTTTGGTTTGTCATTAATATCGGTTTAGCTATTAGGTAATATTACAATTTTGATGGGGTTTGTGCAACTTTTGTATAAATTGGTAAAGGATACCCTAAACCGGAAAATAGTGTTAATTTTGTAATTCAAATTCAAAGAAAATTTTATGAGTTCATATGACGTGGCCATTATTGGCTCAGGACCAGGAGGGTATGTAGCAGCTATTCGTTGTGCACAATTGGGATTGAAAACAGCAATAATAGAAAAGTACAGTACTTTAGGTGGAACTTGCCTTAACGTAGGTTGTATTCCTTCAAAGGCTTTGTTGGATTCTTCTCATCATTATGAGGATGCCGTAAAGCATTTTGAAGCGCACGGAATTGATATTCCAGGTGAAATAAAAGTAAATCTAGAGCAGATGATTTCTAGAAAGGCGTCTGTTGTAAAACAAACATGCGATGGTGTTAAGTTCTTGATGGATAAAAATAAAATTGATGTTTTTGAAGGCTTGGGTAGCTTTAAGGATGCTACTCACATCAATATTAAAAAGAATGATGATAGTACGGAAACGATTGAAGCTAAGAATACTATAATCGCTACTGGAAGTAAACCTTCATCTCTTCCATTTATCAAAATTGATAAGGAACGTATTATAACGTCTACCGAAGCATTAGAGTTAAAAGAGATACCAAAGCACCTTATTATTATTGGAGGTGGAGTAATTGGGTTGGAATTAGGACAAGTGTACAAACGTCTTGGTGCCGATGTTACTGTGGTTGAATATATGGATAGAATTATCCCAACTATGGATGCTTCCCTTTCTAAGGAATTGACAAAGGTTCTAAAAAAGCAGAAGGTGAAGTTCAATCTTTCGAGCAAGGTAAAATCTGTGGAAAGGAAAGGTGATGAAGTTATTGTTAAGGCCGATGATAAAAAAGGGCAAGAGATAGAGTTGAAAGGTGACTATTGTCTGGTAGCAGTGGGAAGAAAGCCATATACCGATGGTTTGAACGTTGAGGCAGCCGGTGTTAAATTGGATTCTAGAGGTAAAGTAGAGGTGAATGACCATTTGCAGACTTCAGCTTCTAATATTTACGCTATTGGCGATGTTATTCGTGGTGCTATGTTGGCTCACAAAGCGGAGGAAGAAGGTACCTTGGTGGCTGAGCAATTGGCAGGTCAAAAACCGCACATTGATTATAATCTAATTCCCGGTGTAGTGTATACATGGCCAGAAGTTGCTTCTGTGGGTAAGACCGAAGAGGAATTGAAAGAAGCCGGTATAGAATATAAAGTGGGGCAATTTCCAATGCGTGCATTAGGTCGTTCTCGTGCAAGTATGGATTTGGATGGATTTGTAAAAATGCTAGCGGATAAGAAAACGGATGAAGTTTTAGGAGTTCATATGATTGGAGCCCGTAGTGCGGATTTAATCGCGGAAGCAGTTACTGCAATGGAGTTCCGTGCATCTGCTGAAGATATTTCTAGGATGAGTCATGCGCACCCTACTTTTGCAGAAGCGGTAAAAGAAGCGGCTCTTGCTGCAACGGATGATCGTCCGTTACATATTTAAAAAAGAAACTTGTTACTATATAAAAATCCCCGAAGAGCATTGCTCCTCGGGAATTTTTTTTTGGATATATAGAGTTTTATAAATGCTATCTGATACTTAATTTTTTGCCCAACCCACTCTTCTTAGTAATCTGTACAATCGGTTTTTTGCTATTTGAAAAATGTTTGTAGCATAAACCTCGGCCTTTAAATAAGCAAACCTTAAAGCGATTGTTGCTTTTTGGTTAATAATTTCTTTGTGTTCTTCATATTTAAGAGCGGTAAAAGTACATAGGAACATAAATGTCAACGCTCCTGAAATGGCAACGGTAGGAGTTAGGGAGTGATTGAAAAATCGATACAATCCCAAACCTGTAAAAGAGCCGTAAAGGATAATAAAATGAACGATATAAATGGACAGTGTGCTTTGTCCGATTTTTAGTACTGTGCTATTTTTAAGTAAGCTTCTAAAGAGCATAAATACGCTAAAAACAATTAAAACGTCACCTAATCGTATAAATAAGTAATTATTGAAGTAAATGTTCGCAAACAACTGTAAATCTGTCCATTTAGATAGCTGTAAAAATAAATCCGAAGAAAATGAAATAAGCACTGCTCCCGCTAAAGCGAAAAACGGAATAGCAACGGGATACAAGTACTTAAAATTTTTATACTTCGTAAAAACAAGTGAAAGAAACCCACCAAAGGAAGCATATCCGAACCAAGGTAGAATGGTGAAAACAGAACCATTGCTTTTGGTTAGGTAATTCGCAAAAGCATCCGGTAAAAATGAGAATCCCCATGTCTTGTAGGTCGGTTCAAAAATGAACAGCAATAGCGTAATACTGACCAATACTGTTGGGAAAACAAATTTCTTTCGGTTTTGAGCTAATAGATATATGCCAATAATCCCCAATAAAGAAAGACCTATGCAATGTAGAACATCAATTAAATAAAATGAATCGTATATTTTCCCCTGTAACAGACCTAAAAGGTTCATCCGTAACAGATATCCAATAAAGAGTAATTCTAGCCCTCTTTTAACTCCTTTTTTAACTCGTGGATTTTGAAGTCCGGTTGTATCGCCTTTGACTAAAAGATAGGTAAATATAAAGCCGGAAACCGTAAAGAATACTGGTGCTGTAATACCTCTAAAGTATTTCCAAATAGAAAAAGAGGTGCTTGTGCCATCTCTAAAGGCAGTATCAAGTAGCCCATCTATAAAATGCCCTTGTAGCATCATTAAGATAGCCCATGCTCGCATGGCATCAATAAAGTATAGTCTTGTTGTTTTGTTTTCCACTAGTGATAATATCAAAAATTGGCAAAAGCATCAATAAAACTCAAAACTTTGCTTTTTAGTACATCCGCCATAAACCTGCGGACAATTAAACGGCAAAATAACTATCTTATATACTTGTAATACAGTTAGTTTGGATGTTTGCGTCGCAAAATTAGATAAATTCCTCGCAATTCAACTGTATTTGCTATATTTTCGCTAAAACACATCTAATTACTCACTATGGCAGCGATATTAGCATTTGCAGGTAGCAATTCTTCAAAATCTATTAATTACCAATTGGTTAAATACACGACATCCCTTATGGATAACCATACAATTCAATTGTTGAACATGGTTAATTATCCATTTCCTATGTTTGGTGAGGATTACGAGAGAGATAATGGGTATTCAAATTCTTTGGTGGAGCTTAAGGATGATATGGCCAAGGCAGACGGCATTATTATTTCGGTAAACGAGCATAACAGCGGGCCTTCGGCATATTTTAAGAATCTAACCGATTGGCTTTCGCGTGTGGAGCGTAAGTTTTTAGATGGCAAACCGGTATTGTTAATGTCTACTTCAGGAGGTCAAAGAGGAGGAATTACTGCCTTAGAAGCTACTAAAACTGTGTTGCCTAGGTTTGGTGCTGAAGTTGTTGCAACGTTTTCTTTGCCTTCGTACAGTGCGAATTTTAAAGAGGGAGAAGGTATCACCAATGCGGAACTTGCTAAGACGCACCGTGCTGCTGTAGACCAATTTTTAAGTAAACTTTAAAGGAACTCCCATTTGCGTATTTCTGCGTCTTTCACTGTTTCCGATATTCAAAAATTCAAAGAGAGGTTATTGCTTTGGGCGCAACAATTTGAAGAAATTGTTTGGCTTGACAGTAATGGACACACGGGTAAATACAACTCGTTTGATGCGCTGTTGGCTGTTGATGCGCTTACAACAATTAAAACGGATAGTGATAAGGCCTTTGATAAGCTGAGAGAATTTCAAGAGCAAGCTAAAGACTATATTTTTGGGTATCTTTCGTATGACTTAAAAAATGATATTGAACGACTTTCCTCTAAAAATAACGATGGTCTAGGGTTTTCCGACTTGTTTTTTTTTCAGCCTAAAAAAATCATTAAAATCACTGGTAACACCGTATATTTTGAATATCTACTTATGGTAGATGATGAAGTCCAATCTGATTTTGAATTGATTTCCAACGAAACAAAGATAGAGGAGGAAGCGGTTACCGAAAACATTAAAATAAAACTCCGTGTTTTTAAGGATGAATATTTCCGGCAGGTAAGAAAAATGCTAAGCCATATTCACCGTGGCGATATTTATGAAGCTAATTTTTGCCAGGAATTTTATGCGGAAGACACTCAAATCAATCCTTTTAAAACCTATCAGAAGTTAAATAAGATATCAGAAGCACCGTTCGCATCATATCTTAGGGTGTATGACAGGTATTTGCTTTCGGCCTCTCCGGAGCGCTATTTACGAAAAGATGGGCCTAAGCTAATTTCCCAACCTATTAAAGGAACCGCAAAGAGGGCTGAAAATGCAGAGGAGGACGAAAGATTGATTGAGGCTTTAAAAAACGACCCAAAAGAGCGTGCGGAAAATATAATGATTGTGGACTTGGTTCGTAATGACCTTTCAAAAAGCGCGCTAAAGGGAAGTGTAGGGGTTGAGGAACTGTGTGAAGTCTATACTTTTGAGCAGGTGCATCAAATGATTTCTACGGTTGTTGCGCATGTGGCGGTAGATGTTAATCCGGTAGATGTAATTAGACAATCATTTCCCATGGGCAGCATGACGGGAGCGCCAAAAGTTTCGGCCATGAAAATAATAGAAGAGCTCGAGGCTTTTAAAAGAGGTTTGTATAGTGGTGCGGTAGGCTATTTTACACCTGAGGGTAATTTTGATTTTAATGTCGTCATCCGAAGTATTCTTTATAACGCTACCCAAAAGTACGTTTCTTATTCCGTGGGAGGGGCAATTACAGCAAAAGCAATTCCTGAAAAAGAGTATGAAGAATGTCTTTTGAAGGCTAAGGCTATGCGTGAAGTTCTGGAAGGTTGAGCTAGCGTAAGAGTAAGCTAGTTTCTACTTCTAAATTATAATTCTTGATTACCTTTGTGATGTGCTAGAAGAGTTCCAAAAACATATTGAAACAAATTTTAAAAACTTGCTCAAAAGTAAATTTTTACTTGCTTGCAGTGGAGGCTTGGATAGTACTGTTTTGGTAGATCTTTGCAGTAAGTCTAAACTGGATTTTGCCATAGCACATTGCAACTTTAACTTAAGGGGTGAAGCAAGTAATGGCGATGAAGAGTTTGTTAGAAAACTGTCTTCTTTAAGTGGTAAAAAATTTTACACAACTAATTTTAATACAATTGGTTATGTTGAAAAAAATAAAG
The DNA here is from genome assembly GCF_015330165.1 of Zobellia roscoffensis. Taxonomy (NCBI): domain Bacteria; kingdom Pseudomonadati; phylum Bacteroidota; class Flavobacteriia; order Flavobacteriales; family Flavobacteriaceae; genus Zobellia; species Zobellia roscoffensis. The sequence continues at coordinate 4,387,319 of NZ_JADDXT010000002.1, read as the reverse complement.
TATCGGTTCAGGTAGGTGCAAGGGAGCTAAGATATGATTGGTTTTCAAAAATTATGCAAGAAAATGATATCAAAACCTTGGTTACGGCGCACCATGTAGATGACAGTGTTGAGACATTTTTAATTAACCTTTCCAGAGGTACAGGTATAGATGGCTTATCTGGAATTCCCGAAAAAACCGATACCATTTCAAGACCGCTTCTTCGGTTTTCTAGAAGTCAAGTTTTAGCGTACGCAGAGGCTCAGAATTTACAATGGCGAGAAGATGCCAGTAATGCGGATACCAAATATCTGCGGAATAAAATTCGGCATGAGATTGTACCGCTTTTAAAAGATTTGAATCCTTCCTTTTTAAAGAATTTTACAAAAACACAAGATTATCTTTCTGATAGTGCAGTAATTATTGAGAAACATATTGCTGAATTAAAGTTCAGCTTGTTTCAAGAAAAAGATGGGGTCATACGTATTCCGATCAGCGAATTGTTAGAATTAAAGCCTGTATCGGCTTATTTACATGCTTTATTTAAGGAATATGGATTTACGGAGTGGAACGATGCAGAGAATCTATTATTGGCCATGAGCGGCAAGGAAATACATTCTAAAACACATCGATTGGTAAAAGACAGAGATTTTCTTCTCTTGACTGAAATTAAGAAAGAAATAGATGTTGCCTATCAAATAAAAGAGGATCAGATTCAAGTTTCTGAACCGGTTCCACTCAAAATAGAATCAGTAAAACATTTATCGTCTTTAAATACAAATACACTTTACGTAGATAAAAAAGCGTTAAAGTATCCATTGACGATAAGGAAATGGGAAAAAGGCGACTACTTTTACCCTTTAGGGATGCAGGGTAGAAAAAAGCTATCCAAGTTTTTTAAAGATGAAAAAATAGATGTGGTTTCCAAAGAGCGCCAGTGGTTGCTCTGCTCTGCCGGTGAAGTCGTTTGGGTAATTGGCAGGCGAGCGGATGAACGCTTTAAGGTGACCGAAAGTACAAGTGAAATTTTAAAATTCACATTAAATTAATGAAGCATATAATAGTATTTATTTCGTTGTTTTTTAGCTTTTTAAGTGTGTTTTCTCAGGATGATGAGAATCCGGTGGTTTGGTCGCAAGAAGTTAAGAAAATAAGCGATACGGATTATGAGTTGATACTTAAGGGAGTTATAGCTGAAGGTTGGCATGTGTACTCTCAATTTACTTCAGAAGGTGGTTCTTTGCCCAGTGAGTTCAATTATAAAAATGTAGGCGAAGGGTATGAGCTTGTTGGTGAAACTTTAGAGAGCGAAACCATTGTTGAGTACAGTGATATTTTTGAGGTAGATGAAACTTTTTTTAAGGAAACGGCCATTTTTACTCAGAAAATACGACTGCTGAAGCAAGATATAAATCAGATAGATATTAACTTTTTTTACCAGGTTTGTAAAGAGGTTTGTATTCCGGTAGACAAAGATTTTAGTTTTGTTCTTGACGGGGGAGACGCTGTACAGGAAGAGAAAACTATAGATGAACATAGTAAAGCCCTAAGCTCGGCTTTAAAAATAGATTTGAAGAACAAAGAACTTTTAGGAACTACTCATGAGGTAGGTGAGGCAAGTTCCGGCCTTTGGATGATTTTTGGTTTAGGTTTCCTAGGTGGATTAATAGCATTGCTAACCCCTTGTGTTTTTCCTATGATTCCCCTTACGGTATCTTTTTTTACCAAGCATTCTCAGAAAAAATCAAAAGGAATCATAAATGCCCTGTTGTACGGTTTCTTTATTGTTTTGATATACTTTTTATTAAGTCTGCCGTTTCACATTTTTGACTCCGTTGACTCGCAAATATTGAATACCATTGCTACGAACATCTGGTTGAATATTGCTTTCTTCTTAATTTTTGTGTTCTTTTCGTTTTCGTTTTTCGGGTATTACGAACTGACTTTACCGAGTTCTTGGGCGAATAAAATGGATGCTGCTTCTTCTAAAATAGGAGGTGTAATCGGTATTTTCTTTATGGCCGTTACCTTGGCTATTGTTTCATTTTCATGTACGGGACCTATTTTGGGAGGTCTTTTGGGAAGTACGGTTTTGGAAGAAGGTGATGTAGCAATGAACCTTTCTGCGGGTATGACCGGGTTTGGTGTTGCCTTAGCATTGCCATTTGCTCTTTTTGCATTGTTCCCTGCGTGGTTAAATTCGCTCCCAAAATCTGGAGGTTGGATGACAACAGTAAAGGTGGTACTTGGTTTTCTGGAATTAGCGTTAGCGCTTAAATTCTTGTCCAATGCAGACCTGGTGGGTAATTGGGGAATACTTAAACGTGAAATTTTCTTGGTCATATGGATTGTATTATTCGTACTGTTGACCTTGTACCTTTTTGGAATTTTTAGATTCCCTCATGATGGTCCAAAACAAAAACTGTCATTAGGTCGTAAGGCTACGGGCATAGTGAGTGCTGGTTTTTCAATTTATATTCTTTTGGGGCTTTTGGGAGTTTCCAACCTTAAGATGCTCAGTGGTTTTCCACCACCGGCATTTTACAGTGTTTTTGAAACCGAAAGTGATTGTCCGTTGGGAATAGATTGTTATAAAGATTTTGATATAGGGGTGGCGCATGCAAAAAAAGTGAATAAACCAATTCTATTGGATTTTACGGGCTGGGCTTGCGTTAACTGCAGAAAGATGGAAGAAAACGTTTGGAGCGAACCAGATGTTTATTCTATTCTAAAAGAAGATTATGTGCTTATTTCGTTGTATGTAGATGATAGAAAAGAGCTACCGGAAACGGAACAATTCGATTTTAAATATGATACCGGTCGTGTAAAACATATTGAAACGATAGGTCAGAAATGGGGCACTTTTCAGACCATTAATTTTAATGCGGCTTCTCAGCCATATTATGTATTAATGTCTCCTGACTTGGAAATCTTGAACAATGCCGTACAGTATACCGATAGTGATGTGTATAGGGAATGGTTAAAAGAGGGATTAGAAAATTATAAAAGCAAGTAGAGGTCAAAAAAAAGGAGTTCCAAAATATTTTGAAACTCCTTTTTTTTTGCTTTTATAACCTATTGCAACGCATCAGGCTGAACATCCAATTTAAATTCATCTTCAATTTCATCATCAGTAGTTTCAATAACTCTTAACGGTTCCTCGCCAAGAATTTTATCTAGTTTATTCAAAAACCTTTTATGAACTTGATTGGCATTTAAGACCATACCCTTTCTCTGCATATTTCTAGCTAATAAATAGCCTCTTCTTGCAGCTTCCATACGTTGTAGCGGTGTACCATGGTGACCATCACTTGTAAAGCTACAATCACCAATATTAAAGAAAAGTTCAAGAAATTGCTGAGTTCGTCTCCAGTTTTGGGTACCACCTCTTTTATGGGTTACATAGTAACCTGTAAAGAAATCGGCTTCTAATTCAGTTGTTCTTGTGGCTTCCGGAGCATTATCTGCAGCGCCGTTTGGATACCACTTGTCTTGATTGTTAAATTGAATTTGGTGTGCCCATTCGTGAGCCATGATGCCGTTCCAAATTACACCTCTTCTTATTCCTGTCTGCTCTAATAAGTCTACTATTCCGTCTCCAATAACAATTAGGTCATTCTGCCCAAACTGACCATCCAAGGCAATAGCAAATCCATCAGAAGCAATTAGAGGTGTTTCTGTAAGAAAGGTACTTTCTGTATTAACAAATTCAGTGAAATAATAGGCAAATGCATTAGCTTCTGAGGCGGGCATTTCGTACCAGAAGCTTAAAATATCAACAATTTTATCATAATCTTCTAAGGTGCTTTTGTGTTGTCCGCGTACCTCTACTTCGTGAGGCATAAACCAAAACCTTTCAAGACTTCTGGTAATATTTTTTACTTTTTGAGTGTCTTCTCCATCTGCGCCAAAATATTGCTGACTGTCATCCGTGATGGTGGAAAGAAAATTCATTTCAGCATAGAGATCATACCATTCAAGCCCAATAGAGTCAAGGTTACTAGAGACTGAAGCGGCTACAACATCATCTAATGGTGTTAAGGTGCATTTGCTTGGTTCTACAATAGAAGATAAATTAAAGGGAACGTCATGGAACATTGACTTTTCAGGCAGCTTTTTAATCAAGGATGGCACCTTAAAATCCATGTTTGTAGAATGGATATTAATTTTTGAAGTCAAAGGCGTTAAGCCTTCTTCATTTCCAACCTCAAATTCATCTTTAGTACATGAGACGAGAACAAGGCTTGCACTGAAAATAATTCCAGCCATTTTGTGGTAAGCATTTTTCATATAGGTTCTATTAAGATTATTTTAACTAAAAATAAAGATAATAACACTCTTAAACCTAAAAATAAAACAGTTTTTTCTTACTTTTTTAAATTCAAAAAACTACAATTTTTATATTTTTGTGATCGAACTTATGTAATTAATTACCATTCATCTATCAATTTTAATCGCCTTATAAATAATTCTTATATTACATCAAAACTTTGACTTAAATGAATAGATTTAAGCGATTGGGGTGGGGGTTGCTTGCTCTTATTGGTGTACTGGCAGTGGCTATTGGCAGTTTTACATATCATTTGAAACCTGACTACGACGGTGAAACAAAACTTCGGGGTCTTTCTGAGGAAGTACAGGTTTATTACGACACTTACGGAATTCCACATATTTATGCGGAAAATGATGCAGATGCTTTTAAGGCGCTTGGTTATGTTCATGCGCAGGATAGGCTTTGGCAAATGGAGTTGTTGCGTCGTATCGGCAGCGGTAGACTTGCGGAAGTTTTTGGAAAAGATTTACTGGGAACGGATAAGTTTTTCTTGGCATTGGGCGTAGATGATTATTCCTCAGAAACCATAGCTAAAGTAAACAGCAATGATGAGTCGGTTCAATTGTCATTGGCTTATTTAGATGGAATTAACCAGTTCATTGACGAAGGCCCTACGCCTGTAGAGTTTTACCTTACTGGTACAGAAAAGAAACCGTTTGTTTTAAAAGATGTGTACAATACTTTGGGCTATATGGCTTTCAGTTTTGCTATGGCGCATAAAACGGATCCTTTGTTGAGTAGGATAAAAGATAAATTGGGTTTTGAGTATTTAAAGGATTTAGAAATAGATAGTGATACAACTACACTATGGATAAAGAACTATCCCCGTAATCGAGCGGATTCTATACAAAAATCAATTTCCGAGGTGATGTCTTCTTTGGAAAAATTATCAATTCCTCTTTTTGAAGGGAGCAATGGTTGGGCAATAGCAGCAGAAAAGACCAAAAATGGAAAAGTCATTTTTGCAAATGACCCTCACATAGGGTTTTCTCAGCCTTCCGTGTGGTATGAAGCTCATGTAAGTACGCCTAGTTATGAGAAGTACGGGTATCATTTAGCAGGTGTGCCGTATCCTGTTTTAGGGCACAATAGGAAGTTAGCTTATGGTATGACCATGTTTGAGAATGACGATGTTGATTTTTATTACGAAAAAACACATCCAACGGACCCAAGAAAGTATAAAAAGGGGGATGAATGGAAAGATTATGAGATAATATCTAAAACTATAAAAGTCAAAGATTCAGACGATATCCATTTTTCCTATAAAAAAACACATCATGGCCCTGTTTTAAATGGTATTGCAGATCAGGTTACCGGAGAACGACCTGTTTCTATGTGGTGGGTATTTACCAAGGTGGAAAATCAATTATTGAATAGTTTGCATAATATGTCTTACGCAAATGGCCTAGGTGAATTTAAAAAAGCTTTAGAAGGGCTTCATGCACCTGGTTTAGGTATTGTTTATGGGGATGCAGAAGATAATGTGGCCTATTGGGCTGCGGCTAAGTTGTATACGATTCCGGACAGTATACATACAAAATTTGTGAGTGAAGAAGGTAAGGGGCTTCCTGTAGAAAAGGAATATTTAGATTTTAGTGAAAACCCCCATACTATTAATCCACCTTGGCATTATGTTTATTCAGCAAATAATCAACCAGATTCTATTGCAGGAATGTTGTATCCTGGTTATTATCTTCCTGAGAATAGGGCTAGACGAATCTTTCAACTTTTAGAAAGTAAAGGTGATTGGGATAAGGAAGCTGTTGGTCATATGATTAATGACAATACCTCTCCGGTCAATGTTGAAATTGTAACCATGCTCCTTAGTAAACTAAAAATAGATGGCCTGAGTACGGGGCAACTGAAAATTTTAGATGCTTTAAAACAATGGAGAGGAGATTACCCGAAGACAAGTATAGAGGCTACTGTTTATCATAAATGGATGTATTGTATTTTAAAACACATTTTTAAAGATGAATTGGGAGATATTCTTTTTGAAGAAATAATGAATACGCACCTAATAAAGCGTACCATGGCTCCTATTTTTGCTAATGAAAATTCCATTTGGTGGGATGATATTAGCACGTTGAATATTGCAGAAAGTCAAACTGATATAGTCAATGTTTCATTTCGGGAAGCATTACAAAATTTAGAAACAACTTTAGGAGAAGATAGTGCTTCATGGGTTTGGGGTAGAGTTCATACCATAGAGCATGGTCATCCTATTGGTCAAATTGAGGCGCTTAGGTCATTTTTTAACGTGGGGCCATTTGGGGTAAACGGAACGCGTGAGGTTATAAATAATTTATATTTTCCGTATACGGAAGATGGGGTTTATAAAGTTAGCTCGGGACCTTCCACTCGCAGGGTAATTGATTTTTCTGATGTGGAAAATGGTATAAGTATTTTACCAACGGGCCAGTCAGGCAATCCATTTAGTGAGCATTATAAAGACCAGGCAGGAATGTACGTGAATGGAGAGTTCCGTAAGATGATGCTTAATAAAGAAGAGATAGTATCAACTTCAAAATCACAACTTACTTTAAAGCCTGATAATTAGGGATGCAGATTGAAATATATTTAAATAAAAAACTAACCATAGTATACTAAATAGCAAATAAATATGCTCACCAAAGTTTTTGGAAGTGCCGTTTTTGGAGTAGATGCAACTACTATAACATGCGAAGTAAATGTTGATAAAGGAGTTGGATACCACTTGGTAGGTCTACCTGATAATGCCATAAAAGAAAGTAACTATCGTATTGCAGCAGCACTTTTAAATAATGGGTATAAGATTCCGGGCAAGAAAATCACCTTGAATCTTGCTCCGGCGGACTTACGAAAAGAAGGTTCCGCATATGACCTGACTCTGGCCATTGGTATTCTAACGGCATCAGGTCAGATTAAATCAGAGAACGTAGAAAAATATATTATAATGGGTGAGCTTTCGTTAGATGGAAGTCTTCATCCTATAAAAGGAGGATTACCAATTGCAATTAAAGCAAAAGAAGAGGGTTTTGAAGGTTTTATTCTTCCGAAGGAAAATGCAAAGGAAGCTGCTATTGTGTCTGACTTAAAAGTCTACGGAGTTGAGAATATAAGTGAGGTTATCGAGTTTTTTGATAAAGGAACTCCGTTAGAACAAACTATTATCAACACGCGAGAAGAGTTTTATAAGACATTGGATTTTCCTGAATTCGATTTTGCAGATGTAAAAGGACAAGAGAGTATAAAGCGTTCTATGGAAATCGCTGCGGCAGGCGGTCATAATATTATTTTGGTGGGACCTCCCGGAGCGGGAAAAACAATGCTCGCCAAACGGTTGCCATCAATTTTACCGCCTATGACTCTGCATGAGGCTTTGGAGACCACAAAAATTCATAGTGTGGTTGGAAAGATAAAGAACATGGGACTTATGAGTCAGCGTCCGTTTAGAAATCCTCATCACACTATAAGTTCTGCTGCACTCGTCGGTGGAGGAAGCTATCCACAACCAGGTGAAATTTCATTATCACATAATGGTGTCCTATTTTTAGATGAACTACCAGAATTTGAAAGAAGAGTATTAGAAGTAATGCGCCAGCCTATGGAAGACCGAGAGGTGACCATAGCACGTGCGCGTTTTACGGTTACATACCCCAGTAGTTTTATGTTGGTGGCGAGTATGAACCCTAGTCCGGGTGGCTATTTTAATGATCCAGATGCTCCAGTGACTTCCTCTCCGGCTGAAATGCAACGGTATTTAAGTAAGATTTCCGGGCCCTTGTTGGATCGTATTGATATTCATATTGAAGTGACTCCGGTTCCTTTTGAGAAATTGTCAGAAGATAGAAAAGGAGAGAGTAGTGTGGATATTAGAAAACGGGTTACAGCGGCAAGAGAACTTCAGACCAAACGCTTTGAAGAGCTTCCAAGTGTTCATTATAATGCACAAATGAATACAAAACAGATACGGGAATTCTGTAAGTTGGATGAAGCTTCAAAAGAATTATTGAAGAATGCTATGGAGCGACTGAATTTGTCTGCACGTGCCTATGACCGTATTTTAAAAGTAGGACGCACTATTGCGGATTTAGCAGGTGTGGAGGCGGTAAATGGAACTCATATTGCTGAAGCTATACAATACCGCAGCTTGGATAGAGAGGGTTGGTTGGGGTAGTGATTTCTGGGAGTTAAGCCATAAAAAAGCCCCTAACTTATACTAAAGAAAGGGGCCAGGTAATCTAAGTTTGAAATTTTGACAATCCTAAAATGGAGAATTGTTGTAAAGAAAAATCGCCATCGCGATTATAAAAATTACATTGAATGCAACATAGGCGTAGGTGAGTTTGTCTCTTGTTTTCATAAAATGATTATCTGTTGTTCCTTCACAAATGTAAAAGTATACACGCATAATAAAGCAAAGAAAAACCCCACAATTTTTGGGTAAAAGTTCCCTGAATTTTGGGGTATTTATTGATGCGTTCCTTTGTCAGATAAACGTTCAGCTTTGATAAAGGTATTCTGATGTCTGCATTTATTGGGGTCAGGGTACTATTGTGAAAAATATAACATACAGCGACCATAAAAAACAAAAGGCGCAAAAGGCATAAACAAGATAATCGTTAAGTGTAGTTTTTTCTTTCATAGTAAATGGTTTATATATAAAACGTAATTCTATGATGTTGATACCGGTATATATCGTGCAAAGGGCATTAAATTCGATTGAAAACCAGAACGTCGGTAAGCAGTAGTTATAGTTCTACGAAAGGAAAAGGTCAAAAATCGCCTGAACAGCCTTTTAAAACAGTTCGTCTAGCGTTAAAATTAGTGTAGGAGGTGTAGGGTTGGATTAAGTACGTTAGCGTTGTTACTTGTATAGGCAGCTAAGAGCGCTGAAGTTGAATTGTAGGAATTTATATGGTTGTACGTATTAAGTACCTAGAATAGCTTTTTGCAGGGGTAGCCTTTTATTTTAAGTGTGTATGAGGGGTAATACTTATAACTGGAACTCCCCGTTTCCGTGGTCTTCTTTTCCTTTCTTGCTGGCAGCAAAGACATCTTTTAAGATATAGGCAACTATGATGGTTATACCTATAGCAAGAAGAGGAATAGCATAGGATGCATTCAGCATGTTTAAAAGGCTTCCGGCAATAATAGCCAAAGCACCTATTACCATAGCTAAATTCCATAGTACACGGGCCATGTTATTTTTTTGTCTACGGTCCTCGTCCAAAAAGTAGGCTGTGCCTTCCATGATGAACCAAGTAATAAAAGAAATGGCGATAAGAATTTGAAATAACAGGGTAAAAGGTAAGTCTACTACCCTAAAAAGCCCATTAAGAGCCCAACTTGTTACCATTACCATTTTAACAATGTCAATAAAGAGTTTGGTGTCCTTTTTCCAGAAACGGATAGTATATAGCACAAGAATAGCCGTAAATGCTATAAAAATAGTTTCTGTGGCATACGCCCAATGAAAAATACGTGATAACATGCCCAACAACAAAATTGCGATTGAAATTCTCAACGGAGTCTTTAAAATCTTTGTAATATTTGACATGGCAATAAGGTTTTAAGTTTATATCGCTTTGATATGTACACGCAAGCCTTCCATTATCCCTAGAATATTTGTAACGGTTTCTTTAAGATAATATTTTATAAGAACGTGAGGTATTCTTATAGTGGTAAAGCCATTCTTGAAAGAATGCATGGCTTCTTCAAGGTCATTTATAGCTTGTTCATGAGTCATCATGTGGTACTCAGTATCTACTTCAATATTAAGTTTTACTCTAGAGATAGCTATGTCTATAGATTTTGAGCCATCCCACCATTCCAACATAGAAGGAATGCCTGCTTCCTTTAAACCATAATATAGTTGTATAGCTTCACGAGGGGTTTTGTTAATCTCTATTAACTTTAGCATTCTTGGTCTATGTTCACTACATAATTCAACACCTAAGGTGTCCATTGAATGTTTGTGGTCCGTATAACCAAGTTCTTTATTACATTCTAAACAATTCATTTCAGTAGGTCAATTTGGCCCCTGTTAAAATGAGGGGGGAAGTTCGATTTGGGATAATAATAACCCGTAAATTTTCTGGATATTATAAAGATTCGACATACAGCACCCTAGTTTTAGATGAACTGCAATTTTTTAGATAAACGGCATTAAAAAATGTTAAAACTGTGGTGAAACGAGGGCTTACGAGAGATGGTTTATTGGGTCTATTCTTGGTTAAGACAAGGTGTTTTCTCACAAAAAGTCTAAAAGTTAATGAGTATTTTAGAAATTTAAATTTTAAGATGAAGGGTAACTATATTGATTTGAACTGTGATGTTGGGGAGGGTATTGGCAACGAAAAACTACTACTGCCTTTGCTTTCTTCCTGTAATATAGCTTGTGGAGGTCATGCGGGTGATAGGAGGACAATGAGTCATGTAGTGCAGTTGGCAAAAGCGAACAAAGTATTAATGGGAGCTCACCCTTCATACCCTGATAAAGTCAATTTTGGAAGATTTTCTATGGAGATTGATTCAAAAGAACTTATTACGAGTATACGGGAGCAAGTAAAAAACTTAGTTGAGGTGATGAGGAAAGAAGGAGTAAAACTTCATCATATAAAACCACATGGAGCTCTGTATAATGACATAGCTAAGAATACTTCTTTGGCACTTTGTTTCTTAGAGTCTATTGAAGAGTACAGGAAAGATATTTGTATTTATGTGCCATATGCTTCAGAAATAGCAAAGGAAGCATTGCGGGAAGATTACAAAATACAATATGAAGTATTTGCTGATCGCAATTATCAGGCCAATTTAAGTCTGGTGCCCAGAAAAGAAAGTAAGGCCCTTATAATAGATAAACGACAAGTTTTAAAGCATGTGATAGAAATGGTAAATTACAATAGAGTGAAGACCGTTAGTGGAGAAGTAGTTTCAATTTTAGGAGATACCTTTTGTATTCATGGAGATACACCTTTGGCATTAGAAATAGTATTGTATCTTACTCAAGAATTACCAAACCATAATATTTTTATAAAAAAGTGAATAATTATTCTATTTCCATACGTCCTTTTGGGATTCATGCTATTCTATTAGAGTGGCCGGGCAGGGTAGATGTGGCTATTTTAGAAGATATATTGCAATTTACCCAGTATCTTAAAAAATGTTGTTTAAAGAATGAGGAATGGGAAATTGTACCCGCATATAATTCAGTCACGCTTATCTATAGGGAAGAACCAATTAATTTTAAAGAATTAAAGACTAAACTCCTTAATTGGTATAAGGAAGATATTAAGGTGGTGAAACGTCAAAAGGTGTTGTGGCGTTTGCCCGTGTGCTATGATGAGGATTTTGGGATTGACTTAAATGAAATTTCTCAAAAATCAGGAAAAAGTATAAAGGAGATAATCGAGCTACATACATCTCAGGTGTATACGGTGTTCGGTATAGGTTTCTTACCGGGGTTTACATATCTAGGTGGGGTTCCAGAAGAATTACAATTTAATAGAAGGGAGGAGCCGCGTTCTAAGGTTTTGAGTGGCGCCGTTGGTTTAGCAGGGAAGCAAACCGGCGTTTATCCTCAGGAATCACCTGGCGGGTGGAATATAATAGGAAATTGTTCTGTGCCTATGTTTGACCCTAAAGCAGAAGAACCATGTTTTGTAAGTGTTGGAGACCAAGTACAATTCTACAAGATTACAAGGGCCGAGTTTGATTTGCGTAAAATTGAAAGTGAAGTAGGTATTTACAAACTGGAAAAAATAGTATTAGATGCTTAAGGTGCTCAAATCAGGTCTTTTTACAGCTGTACAAGATATTGGTAGGTACGGTTATTTAAACAAAGGTGTTCCTGTTGCAGGTTTTATGGATGGTTTTTCTGCAAAGAAAGCCAACCAGCTTTTGGATAATGATGCCCATGCCGCAGTATTAGAAATAACTATGACGGGACCAACCTTGCTGTTTGAAGAGGAAACGTATATTAGCATGGGAGGGGCTTTGCTTTCTGCTACGTTAAATAATGAGCCTATTGCTAATTATGAGGTGATAAAGGTGAATAAAGGAGATATCCTCTCTTATGGGAAGCTTAAAAAAGGTTTCAGAAACTATCTAGCTGTAAAAGGGGGCTTTAAAGCACCTTTGGTCTTAGGGAGTCGTTCATTTTTCTCATCGGTAACAAAAAAGAACCACTTAGTGGATGGTGATGAATTGGCGTATGATGTGTGTTCGTATTTTGAGCCAAAAATCAGCAAGTTAATAGTAGATTCCTTTTTAGATGAAATAGAATTGAAAGTGGGTCATGGACCTGAGTATGAAAATCTTTCGGATAAACAATTGGAAATGTTGTTTGGAAAGAAATTCAGTATATCTAATGAAAATAATAGAATGGCCTATCAGCTTGAAGAAAAAATAGAAGGACTCCAAATTTCTATGATTACATCTGCTACGCTTCCTGGAACGGTGCAGTTAACTCCATCTGGTAAATTGATTGTTTTAATGAAAGATGGTCAGACCACAGGGGGGTATCCGCGTATTTTACAACTGTCGGATAGGGCAATTTCTGTACTTGCCCAGAAAAAATATGGTGATGAGGTTCGTTTTAAATTGAATTCACAATTATAATCAAGAATTTCTGCGAATAATTTATTGGTATACACTAACATTTTGTCTAATATTGTTCTAATGAAAACAAACACACGTGCTATCATAGTGGTGAAGGTCATTCTCAAAAGGGAGTGATGCAGTTTTTCATTGTTTAGAAAGGCCTGTATCTAATTTATTTGATATAGGCCTTTTTTTGTTTTTCGGATTGTGGTGCAAGGAAAATTCTGATTTGCCCATTATTGTAAAGAAATTCGGTTCAATTAGTGTGAATTGAATATGATAAAATTTACTAGTTAAAATATTGAAAATTAGTATTTTATATAATTTTTTAAGCTATTGGATTTAGATAGGAAAGCCACACTTAAAATGTTGAAATTAAGAAAAGAATACCTTTGAGTATAGAGAGTACATATTGTAAAAAGAACAACCAATTATATAGCGCTTAATGGAACTGAATAAATACAGTAAAAACGTAACACAAGATTCAACACAACCAGCTGCACAAGCAATGCTTTATGCGATAGGTTTTAAGGATGAAGATTTTAATAAACCATTAATTGGGATTGCAAGTACCGGTTACGAGGGGAATCCTTGTAACATGCACTTGAATGATTTAGCCAAATTGGTAAAAGAGGGTGTTAATTCTAAAGAAACTGTGGGTCTTATTTTTAATACTATTGGTGTAAGTGATGGTATATCTATGGGAACCCCTGGAATGCGTTTTTCTCTTCCGTCAAGAGATATTATTGCAGATTCTATGGAGACCGTTGTTCAGGGAATGTCATATGACGGTCTTGTAACTGTTGTTGGCTGTGATAAAAATATGCCGGGAGCCCTTATTGCAATGTTGCGTCTTAATCGTCCTGCTATATTGGTTTACGGTGGTACCGTAGCATCAGGATGTCATAATAATAAAAGATTGGATATTGTTTCTGCTTTTGAAGCATGGGGAGAGAAAGTAGCGGGCACTATGGAAGAGCCCGAATACAAAAATGTCATAAAAGAATCAATTCCGGGAGCCGGGGCTTGTGGAGGTATGTATACAGCTAATACAATGGCATCTGCAATTGAAGCTTTGGGTATGTCTATGCCTTACAATTCTTCTAACCCAGCTATTAGTAATGATAAAAAAGAAGAAAGTATAGCTGCGGGTAAGCAAATGCGTATACTTATTGAGAAGGATATTAAGCCTTTGGATATTGTTACACGTAAATCTCTTGAGAACGCTATCCGTTTAGTGACAATATTGGGTGGTTCAACAAATGCGGTATTGCACTTCTTGGCTATTGCAAGAGCTGCGGATATTGATTTTACATTACAAGATTTCCAACATATTAGTGATACAACTCCGTTTATTGCGGATTTAAAACCTAGCGGTAAATATTTAATGGAAGACGTTCACCGTGTTGGTGGAATTCCAGCGGTATTGAAATATCTATTAAAAAATGGAATACTGCATGGTGATTGTTTGACCGTAACAGGACAAACCTTGGCGGAGAACCTAGAAAGTGTACCGGATTTAGAAGAAGGTCAAGATGTAATCATGCCTTTGGATAAGCCTATTAAGGCTACGGGGCACTTGCGTATGTTGTACGGAAACTTGGCTGAAAACGGTTCAGTCGCAAAAATTACAGGTAAAGAAGGGTTGTTGTTCAAAGGAACGGCAAAAGTATTTAACGGTGAGTATGCTGCAAATGATGGTATTCGTACGGGCTTGGTGAAAAAAGGAGATGTTGTAGTCATACGTTATGAAGGGCCAAAAGGAGGACCGGGTATGCCGGAAATGCTAAAGCCTACTGCAGCTATTATGGGTGCAGGACTTGGTAAGGATGTTGCTTTAATAACAGATGGTCGCTTTTCAGGAGGTACACATGGTTTTGTTGTAGGGCACATTTCTCCAGAGGCACAAGAAGGTGGGAACATTGCCTTGGTAGAAGATGGGGATATTATTACTATTGATGCTGAAACCAATTCAATAAATGTTGAGGTATCAGACGAAGTATTTGCAAAAAGAAAAGAATCTTGGGTAGAGCCTGAGTTGAAGTTCAAAAAAGGAGTGTTGTACAAATATGCACGATCAGTATCATCTGCCGCGCAAGGTTGTGTAACTGATGAGTTTTAATGAATATGAAAGGGTTTCTCTAAACACGATGAGAAATCAGAAGCAGAGTGGTCTCTGCAATTAGTTATATAAGGATTACAGACCTATGGAAACATTAAAAATGAAAACGGAGGAAAACCCAAAGAAAACAAAAATGAAAATAAGTGGTGCAGAAGCCATCATACATTGTTTGCTGGCTGAGGGTGTGGATTTGCTATATGGTTACCCTGGTGGTGCTATTATGCCCGTTTATGACGAATTATATAAATTTCAGGATAAACTTACCCATATCTTAACGCGTCACGAGCAAGGTGCTACGCATGCCGCTCAGGGGTATGCTAGGGTTTCGGGTAGAGTAGGTGTCGCCATGGCAACATCTGGTCCTGGGGCAACCAACTTGGTTACAGGTCTGGCCGATGCTCAGATAGATTCTACACCAATGGTGTGTATCACAGGTCAGGTTACGCGTCATTTGTTAGGTTCCGATGCATTTCAGGAAACGGATATTATTGGAATCTCTACTCCGGTTACAAAATGGAACTATCAGATTACTGAAGCTTCTGAAATTCCCGAAATAATGGCAAAGGCATTCTATATAGCCAAGTCAGGTAGGCCAGGTCCGGTTTTGGTAGACATTACTAAAAACGCTCAAATAGATGAGTTTGAATTTAGTTATGAAAAATGCACGGCAGTAAGAAGTTACAATCCTGTGCCTAAGCCTAAGGTTAAGCAAATTGAAGCTGCTGCGGAACTTATTAATAATGCCAAGAAACCACTTATTGTTTGGGGCCAAGGTGTAATTTTAGGTAAAGCGGAAGAAGAGCTGAAAGCATTGGTAGAAAAGTCAGGGGTTCCTGCTGCTTGGACTATTATGGGGGCTTCGGCTTTAGATAATGAGCATCCCTTAAATGTGGGTATGGTCGGTATGCATGGTAACTATGGACCAAACGTATTAACGAATGAATGTGATGTGCTAATTGCTATCGGTATGCGTTTTGATGATCGTGTAACAGGTAATTTAGATACATATGCCAAACAGGCTAAAGTTATCCATTTTGAAATCGACAAAGCAGAAATCAATAAAAATGTACACGCAGATGTACCTGTTTTAGGTAACTCCAAAGAAACGTTGGGTATGTTATTGCCTTTGATCAAAGAGAATAAACATGAGGCTTGGCACAACGAATTCAAAGAGAAGTATAAAGTTGAATTTGATCAGGTAATTAAAAACGATATTCAGCCTACAAAAGAAGGGTTGACCATGGGTGAGGTTATTGAGCAGATAAATATAGAATCTGAGCAAAAAGCCGTAATTGTTACGGATGTAGGACAGCACCAGATGATCGGTTGTCGTTATGCAAAGTTCAAACAAAGCAAGAGTAATATAACTTCTGGTGGTCTTGGTACCATGGGGTTTGCACTTCCTGCAGCAATTGGTGCCAAAATGGGAGCTATGGACCGTGAGGTAGTTGCAATTATTGGTGATGGAGGTTATCAAATGACTATTCAAGAACTGGGGGTTATCTTTCAGCATAATGTACCGGTTAAGATAGTTGTACTTAATAATGAGCACTTAGGAATGGTACGTCAGTGGCAGGAACTTTTCTTTGATAGAAGGTATGCTTCAACTGTAATGACGAATCCTGATTTTGTTAAGATTGCAGAGGGGTATAGTATTGAAGCGAAAAGAGTAAGTACTCGTGAAGATATGAAAGCAGCGGTTAAAGAAATGATGGCTTCTGAAAACCCTTATTTCCTTGAAGTAAAGGTTGAACAGGAAGATAATGTGTTTCCGATGATTCCTTCTGGGGCTTCGGTTTCTGAAGTTCGCTTGAAGTAATTGACCCAAAATAAGGTTTGCCATTAAATATTCAAATAAATAAGAAAAGTGTTAGATTCCAATATACAGGACAAACCAAAAATCCATCAACAAATAGAGCAGAAATCCAAAGAGATAGGTTTTACTATGCCTTCGGATGTGTATATAGGCACGCTGTTAAAAACCCTTATGGCTTCAAAACCAGAAGGAAAGTTTTTGGAACTGGGTACAGGAATTGGCTTGAGTCTTTCTTGGATGGTAGATGGTATGAATGCTGATTCTGAGTTGATTTCAGTTGATAATGACTCAAAGCTAATTGATATTGTTTCGGAATATTTCAAAGCAGATAAACGTGTAAAGCTTATTTGTGAGGATGGTTCGGAATGGATAAAAAGATATTCGGGAGATAAGTTTGATTTGATTTTTGCCGATGCTTGGCCAGGAAAATATAGCGAAATAGAAGAAATATTAAGCTTTGTGAAAGTTGGTGGTTTTTATGTAATCGATGATATGACCGCGCAACCAAATTGGCCAGCAGGACATGAGGATAATGTAGCGCGATTAGTTGCTTATTTAGAGAACCGAGCAGACTTTACATTAACAAAATTGAATTGGTCCACAGGTTTGATTATTGCTGTTAGAAATAGCTAAATTTTGCTACTTCTTAGACAAAGAGTGTTAGATAGAGGTTGAAAAATAAACTAGTAAACAAGTAATTAGTAAAAATGACACAAGTAACACATAGTTGGAACGCCCAACTTTATAATGATAAGCACGCTTTCGTATACGATTACGGCAAATCGCTTATTGAGTTGCTTGCACCAAAATCGAATGAGCGAATACTTGATTTAGGCTGTGGTTCCGGTGAATTGACTTTTGATATAAGTGGCTTGGTGAAAATGGTAATGGGGTTAGATAAATCTCCGGAAATGATTGCTAAGGCGAAGTATAATTTTCCTTCTGTTAATTTTGAAGTTGCAGATGCTGCTAATTTTAAAGTTGAAGAAAAATTTGACGCTATTTTTTCGAATGCAGCACTCCATTGGGTGGTGCAATATGAAGAGGCAATAGCAAGTATGTACCAGGCTTTGTGTACTGGTGGTAGAATAGTTGTTGAGTTTGGAGGTAAAAATAATATACGAACTATAAGTGATGCACTCCGGGAAAGTCTTTATAAGCGAGGTTATGAGAAACAAGCAAGGATTAATCTTTGGTACTTCCCATCAATTGGGGAATACACTTCAAAGTTAGAAGAGGCTGGTTTTGAAGTTGTTTTTGCACAATGGTATGATAGGCCAACTGAATTGGTAGATAATCATACAGGTATTGTAGATTGGATTACTATGTTCGGGTCTTCCTTTTTTGATGGTGTCACTAATGAAGATATCATTGAGATAAGTAAAGAAGTACAAGATAAGGTAAAACCAGAGCTATTTAAAGACGGCAAATGGTATGCTGATTATAAACGGATTAGGGTTGTAGCTCGTAAAAAGTGATTGCCCTCCCTCGAGTGCGGTCGAGTGGTTTTGTGAAATGAGAATGTTTTTTATCGACTGCGCTCGATTAAACTATATTAAAAAGAACAATGGAAAAAGAATGGTTTACCATATCGGTATATTCGGAAAACAATGTAGGTTTACTGAATAGAATTTCTGGAATTTTCTTAAAGAGGCACATTAACATAGAAAGTTTAAATGTTTCAAAATCAGAAATAGAAGGTGTTTCTAAATTTACAATCGTTGTATACACTACCGAAAAGTGGACCCGTAATATCGTGGGCCAAATAGAAAAGCAAATAGAGGTGATAAAAGCGTTTTTTCACACAGATGAAGAAACTATTTATCAAGAATCTGTTTTGTTTAAAATAGCTTCTAATTTACTTTTTGACGAGAGACAAATTCAAAATATCATTAAGGATAACAATTCGCAAATTGTAACGGTTGCCCGTGACTTTTTTGTAATAGCAAAATCTGGTCGTAGAAATGAGATTAATGAAATGTATGATCAATTGAAACCTTTTGGTATTATGCAGTTTGTGCGTTCGGGTCGTATTTCTGTTTCAAAAGAAGAAATGCAGATTACCGCTTTACTCAATGAGTTTTATCAAGATAAATAACTAAATAGAAATCAATAATTAATTTAATAAAGGATTCCGGCTATCGTCTATTTTAGAATAACTTTGGGTGGAATTTGAAAAACACGATTGAAAAATGGCAAATTACTTTAATACACTATCATTAAGAGATCAGCTGACGCAACTGGGCAAATGTAGGTTCATGGATGCTTCAGAATTCGCAGATGGTGTATCAGCTTTAAAAGGGAAAAAAATAGTTGTTGTTGGTTGTGGGGCTCAAGGCCTTAACCAAGGTTTGAATATGCGTGATTCAGGATTGGATATCGCCTATACCTTACGTGATGCAGCAATTAAAGAAAAAAGACAATCGTTTTTAAATGCCAGTGAAAACGGATTCACAGTTGGTACATATGAAGAATTGATACCTACTGCTGATCTAGTGATCAACCTAACTCCGGATAAGCAACACACTGCTGTTGTTGGTGCTGTAATGCCATTAATGAAAAAAGGAGCGACTTTATCCTATTCTCACGGTTTTAATATTGTTGAGGAAGGCACTCAAGTTCGTGAAGACCTTACGGTAATCATGGTAGCTCCTAAGAGTCCAGGTTCTGAGGTGCGCGAAGAATATAAAAGAGGTTTTGGGGTGCCAACTCTAATTGCGGTTCACCCAGAGAACGATCCAGAAGGAAAAGGTTTAGAGCAAGCTAAAGCGTATGCTGCTGGTACAGGTGGTCATAGAGCTGGTGTTTTGGAGTCTTCTTTTGTAGCTGAAGTAAAATCAGATTTAATGGGTGAACAAACTATTCTTTGTGGTTTGTTACAAACAGGTAGTATTCTTTGTTTCGATAAAATGATCGAGAAGGGTATTGATGCTGGTTATGCTTCTAAATTAATTCAATACGGGTGGGAAACCATTACGGAAGGTTTGAAATATGGTGGTATTACCAACATGATGGACCGTTTGTCTAACCCAGCGAAAATTAAGGCTTTTGAATTGTCAGAAGAATTAAAAGACATTATGCGTCCTTTATTTCAAAAGCATATGGACGATATTATGCAAGGAGAATTCTCTAAGACCATGATGGAAGACTGGGCTAATGATGATAAAAATTTATTAGGATGGAGAGCAGCTACGGGAGAAACTGCTTTTGAAAAAACACCTGCAGGAGATGTAGAAATCTCTGAGCAAGAATTTTACGACCATGGTGTATTAATGGTGGCAATGGTAAGAGCAGGAGTAGAGCTAGCTTTTGAAGCAATGACAGATTCTGGTATTATTGGTGAGTCTGCTTACTATGAGTCATTGCATGAGACTCCGTTAATCGCTAATACCATCGCAAGAAAGAAATTGTTCGAAATGAACCGTGTTATTTCTGATACTGCTGAGTACGGTTGTTATTTATTTGATCATGCATGTAAGCCATTATTGACAGACTTCATGAAAAAGATAAATACTGATGTAATCGGTAAAGCATATGCTGCAGATAAAAGTTCTGGTGTTGATAATGCTAAATTAATCACAGTTAACAAAGCGCTTCGTGATCACCCAGTAGAAATTGTAGGAGCAAGACTTCGTGCATCTATGACGGCTATGAAGCCGATTGTGTAATTAATAAAACGACCCTGTCCTGTTTTTAGACACTCCTGTTGAAGGAAGTCAAAATTCTCGACAGGGTTTTTTAATATGACTTACTTTCCTAACATATCCGATATAAAAAAGGCGGCGTATACCATAGCTCAGGTAGCAACGGAAACGCCATTAATGCCTAGCATTCGTTTGTCAAAAGCTTTTGGTGCCAATGTACTCCTGAAGCGAGAAGATTTACATCGTGTACGGTCTTATAAAATTCGTGGAGCATTTAATAAAATTAGTTCGCTTTCGGAAAAGGAAAGAGAAAATGGGATTGTTTGTGCCAGTGCAGGTAATCATGCTCAGGGTGTAGCTTTTGCCTGTAATCACCTCAAGATTCAGGGAACCATATACATGCCATCTGTAACTCCAAAACAGAAAATTGAACAGACCAAAATGTTTGGTGGCGAATGGGTAACAGTTGTATTGGAAGGTGATACTTTTGATGATTCCTCAAAGAGTGCCCGGGCGTTTTGTGAGGAAAATGCAAAAACTTTTATTCATCCTTTTGATGACCCTAAGGTTATAGAAGGGCAGGGTACGGTTGGTTTAGAGTTGTTGGAACAGTTTAAACAACCAATTGATTATATTTTTGCTGCCATTGGTGGCGGCGGATTAGCCTCAGGGTTGATAGGAGTTTTTAAGGAACTCTCACCAAACACCAAAATTATGGGCGTGGAGCCAGAAGGAGCTCCATCCATGAAAACATCCATTAAGAATAACATTAATACTGAGCTATCTAAAATTGATAAATTTATTGATGGGGCTGCGGTTCAGAAAGTAGGGGATCTCACTTTTGAAATCTGTAAAAACGGACTTCATGATATGGTTACCGTTCCAGAAGGAAAGGTTTGTCAGACTATTTTAGATCTTTATAACAGAGACGCCATAGTTGTTGAGCCTGCGGGTGCATTGACCATTACGGCTTTAGATATGTTTTCTGAAGAAATTAAAGGTAAAAATGTAGTTTGTATTCTTAGCGGAAGCAACAATGACATTACCAGAACGGCTGAAATTAAGGAGCGAGCCTTACTTTACGGTCAGCTTAAACATTATTTTATCGTTCGTTTTCCGCAAAGGCCTGGCGCTTTAAAAGAATTCGTTGCAGAAATTTTAGGTCCAGATGATGATATTACTCATTTTGAGTATTCAAAAAAATCTAGTCGAGAGAACGCTCCAGCTATTGTTGGTATTGAATTAAAAAGTCCTGAAGATCTACAACCTTTGGTGCAACGAATGAAATCCAATAATTTTTACGGGGATTATTTAAATGATAAGCCAGATTTGTTCCAGTATTTGGTTTAAGGTTTCACAATTTGCACTTTTTTTATGAAAATTTGATACGGAAGGGTTTATTTAATTTTCCCATAACCAACACTGATATGTTAATTATGTATTTTCGTTATGCCTACTATGGTAGTATTTTAATCGATGACAATAAACCATTCTGAAAATGAAAGAAATACCCGAAGAATATCAGATTAGCCAAACTATAGACCAAAGAAAATATTTGGTAAACGGAGAACTAAAAACATGGTCAGGAAATTCTACTGAGGTGTTTTCTACTATTTCTTCAACTGAAGAATACAAGCCTACATTGCTGGGTAGTATTCCAGATATGGGAGAGCCTGAAGCTTTAGATGCATTAGATTCAGCTATGAAGGCTTTCAGTAGAGGGCAAGGTGTTTGGCCAACAATGCATGTAAAGGATCGTATTGAATGTATGGAGAACTTTGTGCGTCAGATGAAAACGAAGCGCGAAGTAATCGTTAAGCTTTTAATGTGGGAAATTGGTAAGTCATTACCAGATAGTCAAAAAGAATTTGATCGTACGGTTGATTATATCAATGACACAATTGAGGAATATAAGGACTTAGACCGCAATTCTGCTAAATTTCAAAAGCAAGATGGGGTTTATGCACATATAAAAAGAGGCCCATTAGGCGTTGTTCTTTGTCTAGGGCCATATAATTACCCGTTAAATGAAACCTTCGCTTTGCTTATTCCTGCAATTATTATGGGGAATACTACCATTTTTAAACCAGCAAAACATGGGGTTTTATTGATTACCCCACTTTTGGAAGCTTTTCAAAGTAGTTTCCCTAAAGGTGTGGTAAATATTATTTTTGGTAGAGGTAGGGCAGTGGCTGCTCCAATAATGCAAACCGGCAAAGTTGATGTACTTGCATTGATTGGAAACAGTAAATCTGCCAATGCATTACAAGAGCAACATCCTAAAAGTAATAGACTTCGCTTGGTTTTAGGTCTAGAGGCTAAGAATCCAGCAATTATTTTACCAGATGCCGATTTAGATTTAACTATTGATGAATGTATTGCGGGCACTTTGTCTTTTAACGGACAGCGTTGTACAGCGCTTAAAGTTATTTATGTTCATGAAGATATTAGAGAGGAATTTTTAAAACGATATTCAAAACGAGTAGATTCACTAAAATTTGGAAATCCTTGGGATAGCGGAGTGAAATTAACGCCACTTCCAGAACCGGGCAAACCAGCATATATTCAAGAATTGATTGATGATGCTGTTGCAAAAGGAGCTAAAATAAAGAATAAAAAGGGAGGTCAGCAATTCGATAATTACATATGGCCAGCAGTGTTGTATCCTGTAAATAAGGATATGCGAGTATATCAAGAAGAGCAATTTGGGCCTATTGTACCCGTACTTTCGTTCTCTGATATTGAAGAGCCATTGAACGATATGGCCGAAAGTAACTATGGGCAGCAAGTGAGTTTATTCGGAAAGGATGTGTATGCGCTGTCTCCGTTGATTGATACTTTGGTGAATCTGGTTTGTCGTGTAAACCTAAATAGTTCATGTCAACGTGGACCGGATATGTATCCGTTTACGGGAAGAAAAGATTCAGCACAGGCAACTTTAAGTGTTCATGATGCATTGCGCTCTTTTTCTATTCGGACTTTTGTAGCTTTTAAGGATAATGATTTGAATAATGAGACCGTTCAGCAGTTATTAGAAGCCAAGTTATCTAACTTTGTCAGCACTGATTATATTTTGTAATCCACGTCAGTCTACTAAGAAAATGCGAAGCTTTTCATTATAAGGCTAAGCATCTTTTAGGTTTTTACTATATATCTTGAGATATCAAATATTACCCCTTGTATTAGGGGTAATATTGTTTTACGGGTAATATTGAATAGAAATTTGATAATTACCCATATTTAAGAACCGTTTTCTCGTCATATCTTTGTTACAAAATTTTGATTAATTTTTGTGTAAGCTCCAAATCTTACAAATAATTATGTTTAACTAAAAAGATGTGCGCTATGAAAACAAACACAGCAAACAGAAAAGCATTAATTGCTTTAGCGATAGGCGGTTTTGGTATTGGATTGACGGAATTTGTTATCATGGGAATTCTTCCTGATGTAGCTAAAGGTCTAAATATTACCATTCCTCAAGCTGGTCATTCTATTGCGGCCTATGCACTAGGTGTAGTAGTGGGAGCTCCATTATTAACAAAAATAGGAGCCAAGTTAAATTCACGAACGGTTTTATTGTTATTGATGGGGTGGTTTACCTTATTTAATACACTATCCGGTTTTTCAGATAGTTATATCACGTTGTTGATTACTCGATTCTTATCAGGATTACCACACGGAGCCTTTTTTGGTATAGGTGCCGTAGTTGCTGGGAAATTGGTAAAGGCCGGAAAATCAGCTCAAGCAATTGCCGTAATGTTCTCTGGGTTGACCATTGCCAACGTTATTGGTGTGCCAATGGGAACGTATATAGGCCACCACTATGATTGGAGTTTGTCTTTCTTTATGGCGGGAATCGTTGGGTTTATGGCAATTTTAAGTGTGCTTTTTTGGATGCCAAAAATAGCACCGGACTTACCCAAGGCACAATCAAATGAGAATAAGGGGTTGAAAAATGGTGAGTTATGGGCGCTTATAGCATTGACAACAATTGGAACCGGAGGATTTTTTGCTTGGTATAGTTATATAGCTCCATTAGTAACGGATATTGCCGGAATGGGAGAGCATATGGTTAGTTATGCTATGATTTTAGCAGGTCTTGGCATGGTAGTCGGTAATTTTTTAGGAGCAAAAATGGCCGAGTGGTTCGCACCATTAAAGGCAGTAGCAATAAGTTTAAGTTTTATGGTAATTTTATTATTGATAAACGCTGTAGTTGCATCAAGCCCACAATTATTATTGATTATGACTTTTTTGATGGGATTGGCTTCTTTTACGGTTTCAACCCCCATACAGATGGCAATTATCAATACATCCAAAGGAAATGAAATGTTGGGTTCTTCAATGAATCAAAGCGCTTTTAATATGGGGAATGCCTCTGGAGCTTATTTAGCTGGATTGCCCATTGCGTACGGATATGGCGTGGTTTATTCCGGAGTTGTTGGAGCTATCTTAGCGGGTGTTGGCGCGGTTATGGCAGTCTCAATTCTGGTGTATAGAAGACAAAAAGCAAATAAATATAGAAAATTGGCTTATAATAGCTAGGTGTAGGATAGAAATTTACCTAGCAACTGAAAGCTGAATTACAGTTTAAATTATATAAAAAAACCTCCCAAGAATATTTCTTGGGAGGTTTTTGCTAATATGAATATCATTAAACGTTTGAAGCCAACCAATCGCCAACTTCGCTTGTTTTGTACGATTTGGCATCTTCGGAAAGGTCTTCGGTTACAATACCTTCAGCTAAAGATTTATTCACTACACGACGGATATCGTCTGCTTCCTGTTGTAGACCAAAATCTTCAAAAAGCATAGCTGCTGAAAGTACAGTTGCCAATGGGTTGGCAATGTCTTTTCCTGCGGCTTGTGGGTATGAACCGTGAATAGGCTCGTATAATTTTGTTTTTTCACCAACAGAAGCAGAAGGCATTAATCCCATAGACCCAGAAATAACAGAAGCTTCATCGGTTAAGATATCCCCAAAAAGGTTTTCAGTAATAATTACGTCATATGCTTTAGGCCATTGTACCAAACGCATGGCTACGGCATCAACAAATTCATAGGATACTTCAACTTCAGGATAGTCTTTTTCCATAGCTTGTACAGTTTCTCTCCATAAACGAGAAGATTCCAAAACGTTGGCTTTATCTACACAACAAAGACGTTTTGAACGGGTCAATGCCAATTCAAAACCTTTTTTCGCTAAACGTTGAATCTCTGCACGAGTGTAGGTCATGGTGTCAAAAGCAGTGTTACCATTATCTTTTCTTCCACGTTCTCCAAAATATACACCACCTGTCAATTCACGAAGGATAATTAAATCCGTTCCTTCAATGCGCTCACGCTTTAAAGGCGATTTGTCAATTAAAGAAGGAAATGTAAAAGTTGGACGTACGTTCGCAAAAAGACCTAATTTTTGTCTCATTTTCAATAAACCTTGCTCTGGGCGAACTTTTGCCGAAGGGTCATTGTCAAACCTCGGGTGACCTATAGCTCCAAAAAGTACAGCATCTGCATTAGCACAAACTTCATGCGTGTCGTCTGGATAAGGTTCTCCAACAGCATCTATAGCGGCAGCGCCTGTCAACGCAGGTTTCCAGCTAATTTCATGCTTATATTTTGTTGCGATTGCGTCGCAAACTTTTACGGCTTGGTCAATAACTTCGGGGCCGATTCCATCTCCGGCCAATAGTGCAATGTCTAGTTTCATTATTGTATTGATTCTATTTATATAATATTAAGCATCTTTTCTGTAGCCTTGATAGCGGATACCGTTTGATCGGAATCCAAACCACGGGTAATAAATTCTTTATTGTTGTTCTGCCATGTAATAATGGTTTCACAAAGTGCATCGGAATTACTTCCGGGCGGGATTCTAACGGCGTAATCTATTAATTTAGGCAACTCAATTTTTTTGGAAACATAGAGTTTCCGAATTGCGTTCATAAAGGCATCGTATTGTCCGTCTCCTTGCGCATGTGCTTCTAAAAGCTCTCCGTTTATTTCCAAAGAAACTGTTGTGGACGGTCTTAATCCTTTAGAGTGGGTGAGCACGTAAGATTTTATAAAAACCTTTTGCTGGTAGCTTCCACTATCTAAAATATCGGAAATAATATAAGGTAAATCTTCCTTGGTAACTCGTTCTTTTTTATCACCCAGTTCAATAATTCGTTGGGTAACTTTTTTAAGCTCATCATCATTCAAGGTGAGCCCAAGCTCTTGAAGGTTCTTCTGAATATTTGCTTTACCGGATGTTTTACCTAAGGCATATTTACGTTTTCTGCCAAAACGCTCTGGTAGTAAATCGTTAAAGTACAAGTTGTTCTTGTTGTCCCCATCGGCATGAATTCCGGCAGTTTGTGTAAATACATTATCGCCAACAATAGGCTTGTTGTATGGAATTCCAACACCTGTAAACGCAGAAACAAGCTTACTTACCTTAAATAGTGATGATTCGTTTACGTTAATATCAACATCGGTTAAAAAATCATTTATAACCGCAACTGCACTGGCCATTGGGGCATTACCTGCACGTTCACCCATTCCGTTAACGGTAAGGTGCAGTCCGTGGCAACCGCCTTTTACGGCTTCCATAACATTTGCAACGCCAAGGTCATAATCATTATGTCCATGAAAGTCAAAATGGCTGTTTGGGTATCGGGCAACTGTTTCTGAAATGAAATCGAAAGTTTCGGTATGTGTCAGAACCCCTAAGGTATCTGGCAACAAAATTCTTTTAACGGGCTGTTGCGTTAAAAAATCTAGGTATTGAAAAACGTATTCTTTTGAATTCCGCATTCCGTTACTCCAATCTTCCAAATACACATTGGTCTCAATATTGCTTTCTGCAGCAAGCGCTATGGTTTTGGCAATATCAGAAAAATGTTGTTCAGGTGTTTTTTTAAGCTGATGGGTAAGATGGTTTAAAGAACCTTTAGTAAGTAAGTTCTGAACTTTGGCGCCCACTTGGTTCATCCAATCTATAGAAACACCACCATCTACAAAGGTTAAAACCTCTACTTTGTTTAAGCACCCCTTTTCTTTGGCCCATTGAGAAATTTGTTTTACCGCTTCAAATTCACCTTCCGATACTCTTGCGGAAGCAACTTCAATACGGTCTACTTTTAACTCTTCAAGTAGAAGTTTGGCCAAAGTAAGTTTTTCCGAAACCGAAAAAGATACTCCTGAGGTCTGTTCCCCGTCCCGTAGGGTGGTATCCATTATTTCCAGCTTTCTTTTCATTTGCTCTAGATGTTCTTTATACTATTTTTTTGGATTGATTTATCTGGTATTGTAAAGGAAAACAATCTGCTGAAACCAAGGTTCAGCAGATTGTTTCTTAATGCTTCTTATTGACTGCGGCTTATAAAGGCCTGTCAGAAGCAAATTCTTTAATTTCCTTCTGGATATTTAAAAGGTAATCAATATCATCAAAACCATTTAAGAGGTTCGCTTTTTTATAAGCGTTGATGTCAAAGCTTTCTGATTCTCCACTACCTTCAATAGTAATGGTCTGCTCGGGTAGGCTCACTTCAAAAGTAGCATTAGGGTCCGCTTCAATTGCTTTTAATACTTTATCAAGAAACTCGGCACTTACTTGAACCGGAAGAACACCGATGTTCAAACAGTTGTTTCTAAAGATATCAGCAAAGAAACTAGAAATCACAACGCGGAATCCGTAATCGTAAACTGCCCATGCCGCATGTTCACGAGAAGAACCAGAACCGAAGTTCTTGCCACCCACTAGAATTTTACCGCTATAGGTAGGGTTGTTCAGTACAAAGTCTTTCTTTTCAGTTCCGTCACCGTTATAACGCCAATCTCTAAAAAGATTATCGCCAAAACCTTTACGTTCAGTAGCTTTTAAGAATCTTGCAGGTATAATTTGATCGGTGTCCACATTCTCTATAGGAAGAGGTACTGCCGATGATTTTAATGTGTTGAATTTATCGTATGCCATTTTGTTCTAGTTATTCGTTGATGGTTGTTCGTTGATGGTTTAATTTTTCTTCTTTGCGAAAAATAACGATCAATTTTTAACCGGCAACCATTTCTGTCATTAACTCTCTTGGATCTGTAACCTTTCCTGTAACAGCTGCAGCTGCAGCAACTAACGGGCTAGCTAAAAGGGTTCTTGAACCAGGACCTTGTCTACCTTCAAAGTTTCTGTTGGAAGTACTAACTGCGTATTTTCCTGCAGGTACTTTATCATCGTTCATAGCTAAACAAGCAGAACAACCAGGCTCACGAAGTTCAAAACCGGCATCGTTCAAAATTGCTAAAAGACCTTCATCTTTAATAGCTTTTTCAACCTTGTGAGAGCCAGGAACCAACCAAGCAGTAACATTAGGTGCTTTCTGACGTCCTTTAACCAAAGAAGTAAACAATCTAAAATCTTCGATTCTTCCGTTGGTACAGCTTCCTAAGAAAACAAAATCGATAGGTTTCCCCATCATACTATCGCCTTCACTGAAGTTCATGTACTGCAATGATTTTTTATAAGTAGCAACGCCACCCTCCACAGCATCCGCTTGCGGAATACCATTAGAAATTCCGATGCCCATACCCGGGTTTGTACCGTAGGTAATCATCGGTTCTATGTCTGCTGCGTTAAAAGTAATTTCTTTATCAAATTCTGCACCTTCTTCTGTAGGTAGCGTTTCCCAATACGCCATAGCTTTATCCCAAGCTGCACCGTCAGGAGTAAACTCTCTTCCTTTCACGTATTCAAAGGTTTTCTCATCTGGAGCAATCATACCTCCACGAGCACCCATCTCAATACTAAGGTTACAAACGGTCATACGCCCTTCCATGGTCATATCGCGGAAAACTTGTCCGGCATACTCAACAAAATAGCCAGTAGCGCCAGAAGTAGTTAACTGAGAAATAATATACAAAGCAACATCCTTAGGTGTAACGCCTCGGTTCAAACTGCCTTCAACATTAATTCGCATACTTTTTGGTTTGGTCTGCATAATGCACTGCGTAGCCAATACCATTTCTACTTCAGAGGTACCAATACCAAAAGCGATAGCTCCAAAAGCACCGTGAGTAGAGGTATGGGAATCTCCACAAACAATGGTAGCACCTGGTTGGGTAATACCATATTCAGGACCAACAACGTGAACGATACCGTTCTTTTCGTGACCCAGCCCCCAATATGAAATACCAAACTCATTTGAGTTTTCCTCTAGCATACGAAGTTGGTTCGCAGAAAGAGGATCTTCAACAGGAAGGTGTTGGTTGATCGTAGGCGTGTTATGGTCTGCCGTAGCAAACGTTTTTTCAGGATGCATCACTTTGATACCTCTAGTTTTTAAACCTAAAAAAGCAACGGGACTCGTTACTTCGTGCACCAAGTGGCGGTCTATAAACAATACGTCTGGTCCGTTTTCTATGTGTTGTACCACATGTGAATCCCAAACTTTATCGAATAATGTCTTTTTTGTATTCATCTCATTTAAATTCTAAGCTCACAAATCTAACGAAAGTGGGCGTTGTTAGGAAATTATAGTGGTTGAAAATTACGATGTTCAACGTATGTAATTCTATTTTTTTGTGTTTTATAAGTTGACGAAATGCATATTCGTGGACCATTTTTTTTGGTGGTAAGTAAAAACACCGTTGAAAGGTAATGTTCTTATCCGATTAACGAAATATGAATCACGATAACGAAAAAAATATCGGAGCTTAATAATAGACCCTACTTTTGTTGTGCTATATGTTTAAATGGCAAGGTCTATTATCCCAAATTACCTTAAACCTACTTGTTTATGAAGCTGAATTCTATATTTATCCTTTTGTTCATTGCATTTTCTTCTGTGGTAATGAAGGCGAATAATTCACCCATACCTGTAACGGTCAATGAGAGTATTACGGTTACGTTATTCTTTCCTTCAGAAATAAAAAAGGTAATAGAACCAGCCCCCCATTATAAATTCAGCTACGAACCAAACGGTAAAATGGCAACCCTGTTAGCCAGAAAGGGAGCGGCCAGTAATCTTACTGTTATTACCAAGGATGGTAGTATTTTTTCATTTCTTTTACAATATAATACTCAAGTCAACAACTTCACCTACATGTTGGCTGAAGATCAAGCAATAGGAAAAATGAATGGTTCTAGTGTTGTCGCGGTAAGTGCTACAAATATAGAGCTGAACACTCATGATGAAAATGCTGCCGACCAAAAGCCTATTGCGCAAACAGAACCTGATACTTCTGAAAATCCATTCTTAAAAGAAAACAGGTACACTAAGGAAAAAGAGGTGGTTAATTTAAAAGCTAGTAATCCTTCTGTAGAAGAAACACCTGAAATTACCGGAAGTAGTCTTTATAACTCGGATAGGGAAGGGTACTATCAGATTTTTTGTGAAAACAGTTATAAACAAAAAACGCGATTCAAAAAAAGTTCAAACACGATAAACTTAATAGGGCTGCATCTTAACAATATCATTAAGGACCACAATGACCTGCATTTTGTATTAGAAGTGAAAAATGATTCATGGACGGATTACAAGGTAAAATCGTTGAAATTTTTCATCAAATCTCCGGATGGAAATCACGAAATAGAAATAGAAGAATTGTTTATTTATAACTTACAGGAGACTATTAAGGAGCACAGTGGCAA
The DNA here is from genome assembly GCF_015330165.1 of Zobellia roscoffensis. NCBI lineage: Bacteria > Pseudomonadati > Bacteroidota > Flavobacteriia > Flavobacteriales > Flavobacteriaceae > Zobellia > Zobellia roscoffensis. Next base: position 4,356,212 of record NZ_JADDXT010000002.1, on the reverse strand, counting down.
TCATCTTGTGTTTGTTTGTAAAGACTTTGTTCTTGGTGAAGGTCAGAATATGTATGCCATTTTGGAAGAGGAGGGTGGCAGAGAACGCTCTGTAATGTTAAGTTTAAATGCAAAACAAATCAAGCCTAGTAGATAAACTACTTGTGCTTTTCTCGCGATATTTTAAAAAAGAAAGTTATCTAAATGTTTAGGTAGCTTTCCTTTTGGTTTATCATTGGTTTTTAGTTCTATCGCCAGCGCACTACTTAAGCGGTATCTCCTCCTAGTTTCTTTCTAAAATTATAAAGAGAAATTAAGACTCCCGCACCAATTAAGAGGTAAAGTCCGTACGATTGTAAAAAAGAAGTTTCCGGGGATTTTGCCAAGGTAGGATTAGCCGGGTCGTAATAGACCGTTACAGAATCATTAACCGATTTTAAGGTGCCAATAAAAGGAATAGCCAATAATTCTACCCTACTTTGATATGGCTCACCATTTTCTCCAGTGTAGGAAACCGTAGCAAAAGACCTTGTTCCTCTTGCTTTTATATTGTTGTGTATTTCGGTAATCTTAGCCTCGGTCTCAATCCAGTTTTTAGAAGAGTCCTGAGCACTAATGGGCCAATAGAGTAGGGTGGACAAAAGAAATAGTAGGGATGTTTTCATTAGGGCATCTTGTTTCTACAAATATGCACATCATTTTGGTATTTCAAGAAAATTTTAAAGCTTTAGTTGGTTGCTATTTTTGAACGCGAATCTCTTTTGAATAGCTCAACTCTATTTTACAATGACTATATTTTCATAAGCTATCTAAATATTTAGATAGCTTTGTTTGTTGTTTCTTACTCTGTACGGCACTCGTTACAAACGAGCGCTAGCGAGGGGCTTAATCTATTTCGTATTCTTCATATAAATTTTCAATTTCATTAAAAATGTTTTCTGGGATCCCTTCAATATATTCCTCTGAACTCAATACTTTTTCTCCATCTATTTTATCAAACATAACCGGTGGTATTTTGCTACTATCTAAATCAGGATATTCTTGTGTCCAGTCTAAACCATCATCATCTTTTGGGTTAAAACTTAAATTTTGGTTACTATAAAATCCAGAAGTATATTTTTTTTCAATCTCATTTTGATATTCAAAACCATGTTTAGGACTTGACATCCAGTAAATCATTAGAATAGTTGCTATTTCTGTTTGTTGATTTGTAATTAACCATTTCAAAAAAGTTTTACTACTATCATAGTTCCAATCTATGGCCATTTTGTGCCATTCTATCGGATTGACTGTTTTTGCATAATCAATTATTTTATCGTCTGCTATTTTTCTAATTTCTTGTTCAGTCATAATTAAAATTTTAACTACCCCAGCTAGCGCTCGTATTTCACGAGTGCCGTCCCAGTTACTTCCTATCGAAAACCTAAAAACACCAATGGTAAAACCAAGGCTTTTATTGCCAGGGTTTCTTCCTTTACCATTTTCTACTCATTGTTTAAAAATACAAAAGCTATCTAAATGTTTAGATAGCTTTGTTTGTTGTTTCTTACTCTGAACGGCACTCGTTGCAAACGAGCGCTAGCGAGGGAGGCATGAATGTTTAATAGTTACATCTGAGCCACATTAAATGAATATTTCTCATCCTCTCTAGGATCTTTATAACCATCAAATTGATTTACGCTTTCTAATTCAAAAGAAAAACCAAAGTTAGCTTGGGGATATTCTAATTGCTTTTTATGTTTATAGGCTTTTATATTTATCAAATATTTCCCTTTAGGTATATCGAACCTATGAGAGCCATAGCATTTTTGACCATCCAAAGTTTCGTACGAATTAAAGTCTTTATCTTTTGGGTAATCTTTTGGGTTCCAATTATGAAGATTACTTAAAGAACCTATCCATAAGCTATTATCATTTCCAACCTCTATATTAAACCCTTCTATCTTATAAATTTCAATCCAATCCTCACTTAATGCCTTATTGACTTGAACTATATACTCTATAGAATCAATGGGAAGGATTGGTAACCATGCACCTTCCTCTATTGACTTCAAATATTTGTCATGATTCTTTTGAAAGAAACTTAAAAGTTTTTTGCTTTTTATCTTTTCACTCTTTAAAAACGAATTCATCCTATCTGGTGAAGAAAGATATAATCCATAATCACTTACTTCTAATTGTTTATTTGCCATATCATTATTTACACGGTATTTTACCTTTTTTATGTAATTCTTGTAGTTTTTCTATTCCTTCCAAAGGAGTTACATTTTTAAGTAGCTTGTTATCAGTACCTGGTATTTTCATATATCCTTTTACATCTATATCCTTATATGCTTTCTTAGCAGCTTCAAAAAACTCATCAGAAGTACCTTTAAATTTACTTCCATGATAAGGTATCCCTTCATCTATTAAATCTCTATGTAATTGTTTATGTAAATCTGCTGTGTTAGCACCGTTGTTTGGATACCATGAAAAAGCATTATCTGGTGAAAGTTCACCAATCCCAAGACTTTTAGCTATACTTCTTGGCATAAGATGGTGTCCCATTCCTGACCCTAATAAATCGGAATATAAACCATATTGGTCAACCCAAGCATTACTGTCATGAGTGTAACTATACATATTGGGCATGCCCCCAGCAAGCCCAATCGGATCCTGCGATATATAAACTCCTTCATCAGCCGAATAATACCTAAACCTATTATAGTATAACCCAGTCTCTGAATCCTCATATTGCCCTTGATATCTAAACGGACAATCTTCCAAAGAACCTTCAACAAGTTTACGTACTTTTCCGTAAATATCATATTCAACCGCCCAAGTTTTTTTGCCTTGCGCATTGTACATTTCAACAGGGGTGCCCAAGTAATCTGTAATGATAGAGAATTGCTCTCCATCAATAATTTTAGCGGTAGGTTTGAATGTTGCTTCGTCAAAGACCCAAGTCACTAAATTATCTATTGGTTCTTCTTTATCCTTAGAAAGCATTCCCCATTCATCAACCACCCATTCAGGACGGTCTTTTAGCGGGTATTTCCATTCGTGTAAGGGTATGTTGCCGTCCCACACAAAGCGAGTTATGCCGCTTCTCGACTGCGCTCGAAGTGGCATTGTTTTTTTGGCGGTTCTACGACCTAGGGCGTCGTATTCAAATTCTACTCTTTCTCCATTGGTTTTGGTTACCGCTTGTAGCATACCGTTGCCGTACCATTCGTAGGCTTCATCTCCGTCTGGTGTCCGCTTTTCAATCAGGTTACCTTCATCATCATATTTAAAGGAGGTGTTACCATCTTTTAGCAATTGCCCACCAGCGCCATATTTTCTATCGCCTTTATTTCTGGAGCGGTAGAGGTTGCCCACTTCATCGGGCAACTTATAGTCCATATCATTGTTCTCATATTTGGCGGAAGCTAAATTACCAAAAGCGTCATGTGTATAGCTTACCTGTCCTTTATTCAGCTCGTCCACCATTCGGGTCAAGCGGTCGTTTGCGCTCCAATTGTAGGTGCGGTGGCGCATTTCGCTACTGCCACGGGTTACCTTTTGTTGAATAGGGCGCCCTGCTTCATCATATTTCATTTGGGAAACAATTCCGCCAGGGAGCAGGCGTTCTACTTCCATACCAATGCTGTTATACGCAAAGTCAGCACGCCAAGCTTGAGCATTTTTAGTCGCCCCAGTTTTCTCTTCTGATTGTATGTCATTGACTTGGGCATTCATCGCTTCAATCTGGCCCAATCTGTTGCGCAATAGGTCAATTTCTGCACCTAGGCTACTGGTAATTTGTATCCGGTTACCCAAGTTGTCATAGGCGCTTTCAACAAGGTGCCCATCTTGATTTTCGGCAATGACCCTGCCCGCCTTGTCGCGAATGAGTTGTACGGTACTATTTTCGTTTACAGCTTCAATCAAGTTACCATTACGGTCATAACTGTAGGTTTCCCAAGTGCCATCACTATGTTCGGCACGGGTAATCCGCCCATTGGTATCGTACTCGTATTCCGTAAACTTGCCACCAGGGCGGTTTACCCGGTAAACTTTACCGGCCCGGTCGCGTTGATACATTCGGGTAAGGCCATCAAAACCGGTTTCGGTAATAATCTCCCCATTGGGGTTACGTTTAAAGCGGTACCGCTCTCCATGTTCATTATCTATATAACGCAGTTGCTCTTCCGTATCATAATTGAAGAATACTTTTCGCCCCCGTTCTTCCCTCATTTTCAGGCTTCCCATTGGGGTGTATTCAAACTTTACTTTTCCATTTTTTTGATGTAGTTCCGTAACTTCATCATAGGCATTGTACTTTAATTGTACGGCATTGTTATCTGCTTCTACCACTTGTTTTAAGCGGTCTAAATCGTCATAGATGAAATTCTGTTCGTGACCGGTCGCATTTTTTGTTTTATGACAACGGCCCCAAGCATCATACATCCATGTAGCAATGGCTTTATTGGGCAGTTGCATTTTAGACAGGTTAAAATCCTTGTCATAACTTAGTGTAGAAATATTCCCGGCATTGTCCCGCACTTCGCTTATGAGTCCGTTTTCATTGTAATCAAAAGAGGTTACGCCACCATCAGGCGAAATTACAGCATGCAAACGGTCTTCTTTAAAGGTACGTACCGTAGAACCGCCAACGGGAGGTTTGGTGAGTACCAAACGGTCATTTTTATCGTATACGAAAGTAGTTACAGCACCATCGGGCATAATGGCAATCACCTTGTTTTTGTTTGCAAAGACTTTGCTTTGGGCAAAGGTCAAAATATTTATGTGGTGCTTGAAGAGGAGGAGGGCAGAGAACGCTCTGTAATGTTAAGTTTAAGTGCCGAACAGATTAATCGTAGCAAATAAAGTAATTAACTTTTCTGTCAATACTTAAAAATACAAAAGCTATCTAAATATTTAGATAGCTTTGTTTGTCGTTTCTTACTCTGTAGGGCACTCGTTGCAAACGAGCGCTAGCGAGGGACTAGAAATTTTCTTAAGCCTTGCTTCTTGGGTAATTTTATATTTATTTTATTAGAAATGACAAAACCTATCTAGATGTTTAGATAGCTTAGTTTGTTCTTTCTTACTCTGTACGGCACTCGTTACAAACGAGCGCTAGCAAGGGGGGAATAATCAAAATGCATTTAAAACCTCTATACCATTAGCTTCAAATTTATTTGGGTTTCTTTTTATAAGATTTTCGATTACCTGCTTTAATAGCATCAAATTTTCTGAACTTATATTTTCTAGTTTCACCTGTTGTATCATTTCCTTTCTTGACGCATCATCATTTAAAACTCTAAGCACCATTGTTTCTAACCATTCTTTAGCTTTTTCTTTCATAAAATGAATTGACTCTAAAAACTTTTCTGTGGCCCTGTCAGTACCAAAAATTTGATCATATGCCTCGATTCCGTGAATCAAAGAAAACATCACTGCACGATCTTCTGTATTATCATCAAACGCCTGGCAATAGAATTTTATATTGTCTATATCATTAACTCTATATAATGCATTCATTGCCTCTTCAAAATTTTCGATTTCTTCATCTGAGCGCATTAAGCGATTAGCTATTAATCTCTTAACTTCTTTCTCTGTTTCCATCTATATGCCCAAAATCAATTCTTAAAAGTCCATTCTTCATATTTTTCATCTATCATTTTTTTAACAATTTCGTACTTCTGCCATGTGTCTGGTTCGTGAAAAACAGTTTCATTTTCATCGTCCGATAAATCAATATAGTCATCAAAATATGCATTGGTTCCATAGTAGAACTCCGCAAATCTGTTGGTGTTAGGGTTCAAATTTTTAGCGGCCAATCGCGAATCAGAGGATAGTTTAAGAAATTTAGCACCAGTAATTTCCCTATTCTTGAATTTATCTATGTTTTCGTTAAAACGTTCTTTTAATAAATCACTTTCAAATCCTTTATCCAGGGCCCAGCCCATAAACATGCCCATATGTGTTAGTGCAGCTTCTTTCGGGAGGTCTTTTGGAAAATCGTTTGCAATGTGCCATTTGCAATCGTCGTAGACTGAGGCATCTTTTTTAGCATTATAGTATCCAGGAAAGTTGGGGTTTTTGGTTAAAATTTCATCTAGGGTTTCCGTCATGATATTGAACTGAACAAGACCCTTTATTTTTTCGGGAGCAGTTCCGGAGAAAATCGACTTCACAATTTCCACACATTCGTCGTAAGTGGCGTATTTTTGAAGACATATATGTTTTTCCATATCGTATGGGATATCAACTACCCATTTGTCCTCACCCTCCCACGTAAATTGTATCGGTTTTGATTCCGTTTTAATTCCAAAAAAAGAACCCTCAACATCCGATAGTTCGTAAAACTCTTTTAAACCCTCTTGAAGGTTCAATTCTTCATCTTGAAGCTCATGATTGGCCTCCACATCATATAAAAATATTTTCACACCCTTATTTTAACTTACTAAGCATTTTTATAGCCTTCAATTTAGCTTCTTGAACATCCCCAGAAACATCTCCGTAATTCGATTCTTTTATGCCCAATTTCTTTTTATGCAAATCTTGCAGGGTAATAATCATACCTGTTAAAGCTTCCGGATCTTTTTCACTCTCAATCGCTTCCTTAATGTATTTCGTAACCCTGTTTTTAACCGATTTCTTGTTATACCAAATTTGTCGCATGGCCGTGGCGGCATAGCCCCTTAGCTGGCCATCTTCATCATTTATCATTCGTTCATTTAAAACATCCAAATCTGTCATTGTTGTTCCTACCCAGCCCATAACAATTATGCAACGATAACGGATATCCCTATTTGCAGATTTTATTTCGTCATGAACAATTTCTTTTACGAGAGGACTTCTAAGGTTACCGAGTATTTGAATCAAATCGGCTTTTAGCAAGGGATTTTCAATTCCGTCTTTGATTTTTGTTGCAATAAAAGCAGATACTTTTTTTTGGTCTTTTCTTTTTGAAAAAAAAGAGCGTATGTCTCGAACAAGGTATGGATCGTCTCTATCATTCAAAATGTCTATGTGGAACTGTAAAACATCTTCATCATCATCTTTTAATAGAAGATTTTTAAACTCAAAAATTCCGTCATCCGAATCTTCTAATGCTTTTAGTTCTTTGTATTTTATTTTAAGTTTAGAAATATCCATTTAATTTAGGGTTTTGGGTTGTAAGGTTTATTTGCGGGGCCAAAATCGTGATATTGATCACCACACACTTTATGCCGTTTGCGATGAACTGATTTCTGTTGTGTTTTCATGTTATCCGCTTTATCCAATTTTGCCTTGCCTTTATTTGTTGTTCTAGTGTATAAAGGTTTTTCGTGTGATACTTCATGTCCTTTTGGCACTTTTTTACCATCTGAATCTAAAATTTGTTTTCTTGCCCTATCGGAAAGTCCACTATTGGGGTCTTTGGCATCTCGCAATAAAGTTTTCCTTCGTTCTGCCGCACTTCTTTTATATGCGTTTGAATTTTTCCCCTTCGCCTTAGGATCTTTTGCAAAAGTACCATCTTTATTCCTTAGCTTCCCATTTTTATCCCTAAAGGTTCCTGGAGGGTCTGCAACTTCATCTAGTTGCTTCACAACATCATCTGCGCCTTTACCACCAGCTTCCAATACTTCATCTGTGCCTTTTGCAAAATGTCTCAGGACTCTACCTCCAACTTTTTCGACGACCTTCCCAGCCCCCAAAAACAAAAAACCAAGCGCAACTTCCTTAAACAAGGCTTCTTCGTCCCCATCCTGTGAGTAGTCATAAAGGGCTTTAACGGTCAACAAACAACCCGCAACTTCCAAGGCGGCAACAGTAACTGCAATTCCTGTTGCTAAGGCACCAGAGGCCGCTCCTATAGCAGCTATGGCAGCAAGTGCCGCACCACCGGTAACCACTATTAAAGCAACGGCAGCCACTACCAAGACCACTTTTCCTAAGGTTTCCCAAAAACTGGATTCTTCCTCGGCACAGGCAGCCGTAGCATCTTCGAGGGAGTAAAAGATTTCTATTTTACCACCAACACCACAAGGTAATACCGAGTCTTCTAATAAGGGATTAAAAAAGCCTACGAAAATTCCATCCTCGAAGCCGTCCCACATAATCGGGGCGGGTACACAGGCGCTGCTGGTTACCGTACAAACACCCATGGGTTGTACGTTCACCATAGGCACCATATCACCCGTGTTGGCTACGGGCTCGTCAAACAAGAACGAATTATTGTTGTTCGTAATCATGAACTCCATGGGCACAGTGCCCTTATCACAGGCTAAATAGGTGCCTTGCGGTACATATTTTTTATTCGCCATGTGTTTTGTTTTCTAGTTCGGTAATTTCTTGTTTGCTCTCGGTCATATAAAAACCTGGAATCTTAACTTTTACTTGTTGTGTTCCCTTAACTAGCCAATGCTCACGGTCAAACTCCAAACGTTCTTTATAGTCCACCTGAAGCTCAACTTTCATATTTATTTTGTCCTTAAGGGTACGTATGAACTTGGTCAGTTCCTTGGCATCTAGTTTATCCTCGTCAACAGTGCCAATACCTTCAATGACCAAAGGGGCTTTGGCATTCCCCGGCGATTTGAGCTTGTATTCGATTTTTAAGGGTAGGGGCTGGGTGACCAAAAACTTGGCGAGCTGCCGCTTTACGATGGTTTCAGAAGTAGCGCTATAGGTACCATGTAGACCTGGAAATAAAAAGTATAGAGCGCCGGAATTGGCAACCTCTTTTTCAAAACTACCATTGGCTAGGTTGTCCTCTACAATGGCGATGGTTTTGTTGATTTGCTCACGAGTATCTTTGTTGGCTTCTTTTTTCCATTGTTTACGAACCTTGGTCCATTTTTCGATTACCGTTGGCTTGTTGTATATTTTTTTGAAATTTCCCTTTTCATCGGTACCTACGGAGATATCGTGTAGCAGGGTATTCATTTCTTTGTTTAGTTTTTCCGTGGCACCGCCCTTACCATAAGTTTCGGAAATTGTTTTCACATCAAAAATGTGGCCCTTGCCTGAAATATTGGGCTGCACATAGGTTTTTTGTAAAACGGTTTCAGATGAGTTTTTCATCATCATGTCCTTTGTGGCTACAATAGATTTTGATGTATGGCGGTAGTTTTTATGCTGTAGGGCATAAGGTTTTATCTGCAGTTCTGCCTCCATCTTAACCTTTGTTTACATGAACTTCACCACCGCTAAGCTTGCTAGTTGATTTGCCGTGCATGGCGAGTTCGTTTCCAGAAAGGATATCCACTTTGTCGTTTCCAACAATATTGGTAGTCGTTTTTGCTTTTATCTTAACTTCGGCTTCATTACTTCGTATGTCAACATTTTCTTTACCACTAATTTGAACGGTAGCTTCAGTACTATGCATACCAATAGCTTCTTTGGCTCCGATGGCGATGGTCGATTCTTCCGATTTCATCGTCAGCGCATTTTTAGCCTTAATATCTATAGTATCTGCAGTTAACGAAAGATTACCAGGAGCACTTATACTGATACTGCTATCTTTAGTATTCAGAAAAATCTTGTTGCTGTTTTTATCCGTTATCGTAATACTTTCTTCACCATCCGTATCGTTCAGCTCGATCAAATGCCCACTACGGGTTTTAATGGCCTTTATGTTGTTATCCGGGTCATAAAAATCGCTCTTGGCGTTAACATTGTATCCGGCACTGGAGACATACGGTTTTTCCGGGTTTCCGGCCTCAAAACTAACCAATACTTCTTCTTCCTTTTCCGGGATAAAATAAAAGCCTTTTCCGCTGCCACTATATGGGGTAGGAACTTTTATCCATGGCGTACTGGTACCCATAGGTTTCTGCCAAGGGAACTGTACTTTAATTCTTCCTAAACCATCCGGATCGGCATTGTCCAGTACAAGTCCGCGTTGATCGGCCGCCCTTGGTGCTACAAAACTGTTAGAGTAGGGTAGGTGCTCTGTACCTTGAGGTACGCCCTCAAAAGAATTAGTGTAATGTCCGCTATGGTCAAAACGGTGTACTACTTTTATAATATCGTAAGACCCATAGGAGTCTTGTTTTGTGGGGTCAGTAAAATTAAGTCCTTCTAGTTCAAGCGTATCGCCCACGCGCATCGCTACCAGTTCCGAGGTCCCGGAAGCGGTGACCATACCAGATGCTCTTCCAAAGGTATTCACCTTGGTGGCCGTATCAAGACCGGCCTGAGCGCTGTACTCGTGTTGGCCAACGGTATAGTCGTAACTTCCCTTTTTATTGAAAACGGCATCCGATTCTCCCTTTACTGGCGCGAGATACGGATGGGACGAATTTGCCACATGAGAGGATGAAGTTGCTTCCAAGAGTGTATCGTTTACCCAGTCATGTCCTTTTATGTCAAAAACCTGTTCCCTTAACGAAGTGGAAAGATTGAAAGAAAGTACATCCTTTCCGTAAACGCCATTAAGGGTAGTACTGCCTGCTCTTCCAATACAAAAATCCAAACCATTATGGTAGAGCCAAACTCCGTAGCGACTACAGAGCCTTTGCAGAAACGAAAGATCGCTTTCGTTGTATTGAACGGTATAAGGTAATGTAACGTCTGTACCGGTTCCGATACTTTTTTTCAATATATCTGTGGAATGTCCTTTTAGGGTATCTTCTACAACCTGCGATAATGATGTGCCTTCTTCATAACTGAAGCACTGTACCGAATTGGCCAATAGAACCGCCGGGCCATGGCCAGAGATTACCAACGTACCGGCTGCACCGGCACCTTTTTGAAGGTCCACATTGGTAATGATTCCTGTAAATTCCATTTTACTACCGTTCAGTCCTATAGACATTTTCTTGCCGATAAAGCCAAGTGCATTTTTCATAAGAGGACCTGCATAGGTTTCGGTGGCATGCGCCGGAAAGGAGACCCTAAAGGCACTGTGGCCACCTATGGCCTGTTCTACGGAAACGGAATAGCCCGAATTGGGGAGAAACGTGTTCCCGTTTAAAATAAGCTTGATCTCTACAATTTTGGACATGCGGTTGTATTTAAGCGGTTTAAGGTATTTAGAAATATACGAGTAACCAAAAATTCAGGATTTAAATCGATGAACGGTATTTCGCACAAGTTCTCTTTTTACATACGGTTAAATGTAGGGTAAGGGATTGGAAAGGTTTCACTTTAAATGAAAAAAATAATTTGAAGATTCTATCTTTAAATCATAATTATTTACAATTGTTTAGCCAACATTGCCACGGGAATGGTCATTGCAATCGATTTAAATTCTTAAAGGTTGCTACCGATAATATCGAGCCAATTAATAAACCAGTTTCACTTTGATTCAAAAGAGTTTTGAGAATTTTGTAGTTCTATAACTACTGAGATGTTGGTATATCTCACAAATTATTTTTTAGGCAATAGTACAATTCACAAAGGTCAAAAAACAGGATATTTTAAAGTAATATTATTTTGATGGTCATTTTGAAAAAGGTAGTCTTACTTTTTTGTCAAAAAAGGTTAATGAAAAAACCGGAATATAGATACTATAATTTAAGCGTAGCTATATGGCTGCGTATATTTAGTTTTAGTGCTAGTTTTTTCTATTGTTGCTCCATTCGGTATATTCAGTAGTTTCCTGTGATTTGATGATGTATTCATGGCCATTTTCACGTGTGCCATAAGAAACACTTTTATACCTGCGCTCTGGTTGTGCCATATCTCGCGGGCGAATAACGTACATGCCTCCTACTTGTTCAGGGAACATTTCCTCTGGTTTTTGTATAATGAACAACACGTCCTCACGACCACCATTTGCAGTTGGTATCTTATAAAGTTGCAGTTCAGGATCTTCGTAGTTGCTGTATCTTTTTATTCGGAGCGTGTCGCCCAGGGGCATGTAAATTTCCAAATACCACCAACCTGCGGAATAACTATAGCTGTTTAGCCCCTGGTTCTCTTTCTCAAAAAAGGTGCTTTCGTATTCCTTCATCTTAATTAGATTATTATCTGTTGCCCCTTGTTGAGGGTGGTAGTACTCCGGGGCCAAATCTCTAAGGTCAACCATTTGTAAATCTTGGTCCTCTTTTTCCGGATATTGGTCTTTTAAATTTTCAGGTGTACCCTCCAAGGTATTTTCCATAAAGTACCATTTATCCTCAATTTTAAGATAGTACTTATTTGAATTATTTTGGGATATAACTACATGTGAGGCCTGATTATAACATTCTTCAAACTTGCCCATCCATATTTTTGGATCTGTTTCCATAGCCACAAATTCATAGATATTTTCTATCCTTTTCAGGGAAAATGGATCTAGGAATTTATGTTTGGTGGTATCTCCATTTACAATCCAGTTATAATAAAAGTCAAAACCAAACATGGAACCATCTTTTATTGAACCTGCATCCGTTGGGCCCTCTTCCAGAACTTCCCCGTCTATAGAAATTTTCAATCTTTTATATTGTATCTCCCTTTTGTTTAATGGATTTGTCTTTCCAAATATATTAATTTCACCATTTTTATTATTCAACAATGGTTTTATCACTTCAAAATCTTTTGAGAACAGAGCTTGAATCTCATAATTTTCACTACCATTATTTTTTTGTAATTCTTCAAATTCTTTTTTATCAAATTTATCTTTTGGCCCCATGGTACAGCTTATGAATATTAAAAGAAGGGTAAAATAGAATATTGTTTTCATACTAAATTATTTAAGTAGCTTTTTTGTTACAACTTTAGTATGAATGGATTTTATTTGATTCTCCCGCAATACACGTTCTAAAGATTTTAGTTTATCTAATTCTCGTTGTGCACTTGTGTCGCCGAACTGTTTCAATAGCTCGTCAACCACTTGCTGTTCGGCATCAGAGCGAACGGGTTCTTTGTAAAGTTCATCCGAAGCCGCTCTATCATTGCTAAAGGTATCTATAACATCTTTAATATAAGCGGAATTAGCTATGCCAGTATCTACCATTTTACTTATACCCTCTCCCTTAACATAATCTTTTTGTATAATTCTCTTTTGTTCTGAGGTCATTTCTCCCTGTCCTTCACCCGTTCCATATTCAACCCGATAGAACTTATCCTGGCCTACCTTTTTTATACGCTCCCAAACAGTGCCGCCAAGACCATCATTCTCGAAGTCAGGATGCTTTAATATTTTCTCATTGTGTATAAACGATACCGGAGCAAAATGGGCATACAAGTCGGCAATCTGAATGCGTCCATATTGGCGAATTAATTTACGATATCGATTGTTCATCACGGCAAGTTTGACGTTTTCTTCGGCTTTATCATAAAGGTAAGGGGCGGTAAAAAAGAGGTCCTTTAAACTGAATTTACGACCGGCTACTTTTTCATAGGCTTTTTTTGCATTTATATACTCACCCATGGCCTCACCCCAATCTAATGCGAGACTGCGATAATCGGCCCATTCTTTAATCTCGATTATTGACGGGTCATTTTCATTTTCTTCTGCTTTTAACCTAGGCACCGCTGCATGGGATGGTATAACCACCTCACCACCCGAGGGCATACTTAAAATTTCTTTACCTTGATTGTTCAGGTATTCGTTCATATTTTTATCTGAAAGGCCATTACCAAAAAACTCCACACTAAAAAGCGAACTATCTATTTTAGGATTACAGGCACAGTCTATTTTTGGAATATCTCCGTCCCTACAAACAATATCGGCTCGATCATTGGCGAAAGTGAATTGCACTGATCTATCTTTCAAAGCATTGAAATCGGTAATAGCCTTCAAATGTTCGTAAATACCTCTTTTGTTACGTAATTTGTGGTGTTCGGAACCAAATAATTCAGAAATGCCGTTCAGGTACTTCAAAATATTTTGATCTTCGGGTTTATTTTTTAAGTACTGAGAAAGCCCTAGCGCAATTTTAGCTGGTTTCCCACCAGACACCAAAGCAGCACGCTCCCAAGCGGCTAACGAATCCCAAAAATCGCTATCTGCTTGATAATGGTTAGTCTTTACCTTTACAAAATTCTCGTACTCTTCTTCCCAAAGGTTTTTGGGTTGGTGTACTCCTAGATAAATAAGGTTCAAGGCCATTTTGTCCCAGCCTAGCTCATTCGCATATTTCATTGCACCCAGTGCAAAACCGGCGCCCGGTGCATTTCCTTGGCTATGCATAACAATGGTAATAGGCTTATAGGCAGGAGAATAACTTTCTATATAGGGCACTTTTTCCTTGGAATCATCAACTTCTTGTTTTGGGATAATTCCCCATTGGTATTTAGCCCAATGGTAACCTTGTGCAATACCATGGTCTAAACGGTGGGGGCCATTGGAACCCAATCCATGTGATCCGTTTAAAAAATGCTCATTGTTTTCGGCATTAAAGTACTTAGCATAAGTTTCGGATCCCTTTCTGTTATTTCCTAATTGGTTCCAGTATCCCCAAAATACATTTTTCTTCTCTTGTCCCGTAAATTTAGGAGAGCTTTTAATATCTGTAGGAATATTTAGATAATTATCTTCAAGGACAGGAATCATTGCAGGTATTCCTGACATTGTAGGAATTCCAGGAGACATACTTAGAGGATACGGATAACTATAGGGAACGAATTTTAAAGATTTGTATTTGATAGCGGCACCTTCAGCTTCTTTTTTATTTTCTATTGAAGTTTTTGCATTGATTTCTTCAAGTTCGGAGTCTAATAGAATATCCTCCCCATCTATCATATCGACTTCGTTTGTATTGTGTCCTCGTTGTAAATCTGGATTAGGCTCATCAGGGTTCAAGTCTAATACCGCATTTAAAGCTCCACCAATAGAAGAACTGAGATAGCCGTTCGCAAAAATGATTTCTCCTTTGAGTTCTGGATATTTTTCATCAAGCTCAAGCTCTTCTTTTCCTGTACCGACTAGATTTTGACCTGTATCTTTCACAGTTACCAAACCGCCTTTGCCACATTGTATTTTAGAATCCATCATGACAAAGCGCTTATCTCCCATTTTTGATTTTTTACTTGTCATTTGCCAATCTTCGAAAATAGGGGAACATGGTGGATTAGGGGAAGAGCAGGTGCAGGAACCAAAAAAAGGAGGTTTGAGCGTTTTATCATTGTTGGTCGCTTTTAACTTCTTTTTGATTTTTACTTTTTGTTGTGAAGTCACCAATATTTCGCCTGGTGCTGTGCCTAATGTGCATTCCAACATTCCACCCTCTACTACATAGTCTCTTCTTGCCATTCTAAAATTTTTTCATGGTTTTTCTTATTATGTATACTAGATTCGCTAATAAAACAGGGGTTGAAGCGATGATATAAGAGATTGTTAGAGTTGCTGTTTTGAATGTAAATGCAAGTAGCATCTAATAAAAATCAATCTAACAACTTTTCCTTATTTCCTTTTCAATAATTTTTAAATCTAAAATAGCGATGTTTAATTTCAATCGCCATAATCAACCTCAGATTTACTTTGCAAAGTAAGCTTACCCGTACTATCAATCAACATTTCTCCTTGATTGGTCTGCACGATGGATTCACCTGAAACCTGTTCCAACTTTTTGCCTATATTAATTTCTTTATTGTTAAAGACCCGTTCAGTACTGTTTTTACAATCTGTATCATAGTTTTTCTTGACGGAAACCTTTTTACTACCACCAATGTCAAAATCCATATCTTCATGTATGTTGAACCTTACGTTTTTTGCATTGAACTCCATATCACCTTGGGCGGTAAAGGTCATATTTCCCTCTGAAGTATTAATATGTATGCTATTGCCGTTTTTGTCGTTAATCGTTATACTCTCCCCGCCATCGGTATCATTCAATTCTATGATATGTCCACTTCTTGTTTTTATCGCTTTAATATTATTATCGGCATCCGCAAAGCCACTACTGGCACTGCTGTTGAATCCTGCACTAAGTACAAAGGGTTTTTCCGGGTTTCCGCCTTCAAAGCCTACCAATACCTCTTCGTCCTTTTCGGGAATGAAATAAAACCCCTTACCACCACCACTGTAGGGAGTAGGTACTTTTATCCACGGAGTGTTCGTCCCCATAGGTTTTTGCCAAGGAAACTGCACTTTTATCCGTCCGAGGCCATCGGGATCTGCGTTGTCCAAAACAAGTCCACGCTGATCGGCAGACCTTGTAACAGCAAAACTGTTGGAGTAGGGAAGGTGTTCGGTACCTTCTGGCACGCCTTCAAAAGAATTGCTATAGTGTCCGCTATGGTCAAAACGGTGTACCACTTTTATAATATCGTATGATCCGTAAGGATCTTGTGCTGTAGGGTCGGAAAAATTAAGACCCTTTAAGGAAAGCGTATCTCCCACGCGCATGCCCACTAGCTCGGAGGATCCGGAAGCGGTCACCATACCGGATGCCCTTCCCAAGGTGTTCACCTTGGCAGCGGTATCAAGACCGGCCTGTGCACTATATTCATGTTGTCCTATGGTATAGTCGTAACTGCTTTTTTTATTGAACAGGGTATCGGATTCGTCTTTTACGGATGAAAGATAGGGGTGGGACGAATTGGCGGTATGGGCGGCCGAGCTAGCCTCCAATTGGGTGTTGTTTACCCAGTCGTGCCCTTTAATGTCAAAAACCTGTTCTTTGAGCGAGGTAGATAAATTGAATGATAGAACATCGATCCCGTACACGCCGTTAAGGGTAGCGCTGTCGGATTTTCCCACGCAAAAATCACGTCCGTTATGATAGAGCCAAACCCCGTATCGGCTGCACAATCTTTGTAGGAACGAGAGGTCACTTTCATTATATTGTACCGTGTAGGGCAATGAAATACCTGTACCCGTACCTATACTTTTTTTCAATATATCCGTGGAATGTCCTTTTAAGGTGTCCTCCACAACTTGGGATAACGATGTACCTTCTTCGTAACTAAGGCACTGTACCGAATTTGCCAGTAGAACGGACGGTCCATGGCCCGAGATGACCAGGGTACCGGAAGCACCGTTTCCTTTTTGAAGGTCTACATTGGTAACCACACCTATAAATTCCATTTCACCGGAATTGAGCCCAATGGACATTTTCTTGCCGATATAGCCCAATGCATTTTCCATAAGGGGTCCGGCATAGGTTTCCGAGGCATGGGCGGGAAAAGCGATACGAAAAGTACTGTGGCCGCCAATGGCCTGTTCTACGGATACGGAATAGCCCGAATTTGGAAGAAATGCATTACCGTTTAAAATGAGGTTGATATTGACGATTTTGGACATGCGGTGGTTTTTTAACTGATTAAGATATTTAGAATTCTAAGGGTTACCAAAAATTCAAATGACAATTCGATGAACGGTATTTCGTACAAGTTGCCTGTTTGTATACAGGCAACTTTGTAAATTATAGTTTACAAATTATATAACGCTATAAGCTAACGTATTACCCTATTGGGTTATTATAGGTTGCTAGGTATAGAAAACCCGAAACGGCAAAACGTTGGCTGATCTGGTCTTTATGCCGATCAACAGTTCTTTTTTCAAATGTTCCCAGTCCGTCTCACTATAATCGGCATCTACATTCCGGGTTATGTAAATATCGGTAGTAGGGGTGTAGCCCACGGAGTTGCTTTGGGATACCATAACACCTTTTTCTACTTTTACTTTTGTTATGGCATCTTTGAATACGGCATAACAGTGGTGAATGATGTCCTGACGGGTAATGATACGCCCTCTAGAGAGCACTTGTTCCCTGTAGGCATAAATTTTTTCGCTTGGATTGGGTTCATCATGACCGCCTAAGCTTCCTGTTATAAACACCAGTGATTCCGGCTTAAAAGCGGTTCCCGAGTATTGGAATAATTTACTGTACGGATTTATTTTATTGGCCTTCTCACCCGTAGTTGTCCAATAGTCCGTAAAAACTATTTTGTCCCTATTTTTTTCTACACTATTTCGGTTGACGATCAAATATGGGATTTTGTGTTTTCTGAAATTGCGTAGTTCTATTTGCTGCTCGATCCGGGAAACAATTTGCTTTAAGTCCTTAAGGTTGCTGTTTATAAAATCATCGCCCATGGCGGAAAAAGCAACACTGTCTTCTTTTAGAAGGTCTAAGGTATAGTTTAATAATTCCGAAGCATCGCGCTCATCAAACCTACTTACACCTCCATAACGTAAATAAGCCTGGGGGCGGGTATCATCTTTTTTGTTTCTGTCACGTACATAATATTCATTACCGCTGTCTCCCAATACGTTGTGGACATCCAAAAAGAAATCTTCTCCCGCCTCTAATGGAATGATATTGAAATTAGGCTGTAACCGCTTACTAACACTGTGCGATTTTTTATTTAAGGTAGGGAAGCAGTTGATATGGCAGTGCAGGTTCTCTAACATGGAAGAAGAGACCACTGTAGAAAACTCTATTTTTATCCATAACAAAGGCGTAGTCAAGGCATCTAAATCTTTCTGACTCAAGAATTCCTTAAACTCTTCCGGGTATTTTTTAAGCTTTCCTTTTAGATTGATGCTACCTTCCAGCGTATAAAAATGATCTCTGTAAAACTCCCTTACGTATTCCTCGTAAAACTGTATCTTGCTTTGTATGCTTTCGTTAATATATGCGCTGTAGTCGTCTTTAACTATTTCTGGTTGCGCATACCCCTTAACTACGTTTAATAGTTCTCCGTTAATAGACCAGTCCGCAATACCTAAATGGTGTACCAACAACTCTTTGTTGGTAAAGTTTAAAAGGTCAAAATAGCAAATGAGGTCGTCAATGGTCTTTATGCCTGGAGCAGGCTTTATACCCATATAGATACTGCTATTTTCCGGACTACCGATAAAATCCGAACTATTGAGCCATGGCGTTGTTCTATGATTATGGTGCGAAACTATTTTATCCGGAAAGGCTATATAGCTAAGCTCGCAATTGTTTAAAGTAAATTCACCCGAAGGGCAAAAGAAAAAATCCTTAAAATCTTCATTTCCGCTATCCCTGAACAGCGGCATGCGTTTTCTATGAAAAAATTGACTTCGTTCGTTTATTACCATTTTACCATCAACGGGTAAGGCATGTACAATAGCATGTGCGGGTTTGGCCGTAACCGATATTTCCGGTGTAAGCAAATCTACCAAACGCTCCGTAACCTTGGTACGACTAGTTTTAATGGTGTCTGAGATACGTTCAAACTCATGAGCACAAGCATCAAAAAGAATCCCGACAATAGGGTCAAAGGAATATTCTATTTCCATATCGTCTACACCCCAATCCTCGGCGGCCCTTCGGATCAGTCTGTCTTTTATCTCCTCTTTTGTAAGGCTCTTCATTTAGTTGTTTTTTGGCTGATAATTGAATCTAGTTCTTCGGTACTAACTCCTATTAACTTATTATTTATACGATAATGGAGCTAAATAGTAGTCTCCATTAAATGTAAACGGCTCATCTGTCTTTACAATTGTACCTTTTATGGTGATATAGAGGTATTTCTTTAAGCGAACCTTATTGGTTTTGGAAGACAGGCTTTCCATCAACTCAATATTTAGGTCTATATTCGATAGGCGTTTTTCGTAAGTCTTTATTTGTGCCGTTAACGACTTTTTAATTCTCTCTTTTAGAACATTGGTATTTACCAAAAGGTCAAAATCCGTTTCCCAGATTTCACTACCAAAATGCTCATCAAAAGTATATTCCTCAAAATAGGTGGTTATAATCACACTTATGAATTGAGAAATAGAATCTTGTAGCGTTAATTTCTTTAGCTCTTTCTTTTCAAAAAAACGTTTGAAATCAAATGGTGCTTGGTAATACGGTTTAGCCATTATTTTTTTTCAGATACGGTTAATACTACTATGAACGAACTAGCTTGCTTATTTCTTTACCTTAAATTCCAGTTCACCTTTCTTTAACGCAACATTTACCGTTTGTGGTGCCTTTATCTCTCCCGAGATAATCATTTTGGACAACGGCCTTTTTAATTTATTACGGATAACGGCCTTGAGCGGGCGTACACCATAGGTTGGGGAGAACCCGTCTAAGGATAAATGTTCTTTGGTTTTTTTGTCTATTTCTAAGGTTATTCCCAATCTTTCCGTTAGTACCAAGAGCTCCTTTTTTAAGTGTAAATCGAAAATAAACGGAGCGTTTTTCTCGGAAATGGGAGCGAAAGGAACAATTTCAGTTATTCGGCCTAAAAATTCCGGTCTAAAATAGCTGGCCATTATTTCTAGCAGCTCATTGGATTTGGGTATTTTTCCTCCTTCTATTGATTTGCTGATAAAATCGGAACCAATGTTTGAAGTGAACAAGATAACGGCGTTTGAAAAATCACCCACTTTCCCCAAACGATCGTTTAGTTTCCCTTCGTCAAGTATTTGTAAGAATACATCAAAAACGGATTGATGGGCTTTTTCAATTTCATCAAAAAGTACGATTGAATATGGTTTTTGGCGTATTTTATTTACCAAGACACCGCCTTCTTCATACCCTACATATCCCGGAGGAGCTCCATAAAGCAAGGCTGCGGAATGTTCTTCCTTAAATTCGGACATATCAAAGCGTATGATGGCCGATTCATCATTAAACAGAAATTCCGCTAACGATTTTGCCAGTTCCGTTTTACCGGTTCCGGTAGGTCCTGAAAAGAAAAAAGAACCAATGGGTTGCCCGGCCTTGGAAAGCCCTGATCTAGATTCTATAATGGCTTCCGTAACGGTTTTAATGGCGTTATCTTGACCAATGACCCTTTTCATAAGCGTAGTCTCCATTTCCAGCAGTCGCTCACGTTCTTGGGATTGTACCTTTCCTGCAGGAATACCAGTTATACCGGCAACCATGGCTGCTAAATCCTCTTCGGTAACAGCAGTTCGTTTTTCTTTGGAATGTTCCGTTATACCGGATAATATACTATTTATGTAAGCTGATTTTTTTTCATAGGTAGGTAGACGTAAGCTATCTTCCGTATCAAATTTTCCGGTTACAATAGGACTTAATCTATTTTTTAATTCGATGTAGACCCAATCTATAGCTTGAATTTTTTCGGACTCCTTTTGTTTTTCCGTTTTAGAAGCTATTGCATTGAGCTTATCGTTCAGATCTTGTAAATCTGTTGGCAAGGATTGTGTGGACACATTGGCGGCGGCCATTGTTCTATCTACCAAATCCAATGCGGAATCTGGTAAGCTTTTCTCTTTTAAATACCGTTTTGCCAGGCGAATGGATTCTTTTAGCGCCTCATCATCAATAGTGAGCACATGATGCTCAGTATAGGTCTGGCCAACACTTTTTAAGATACGAAAAGCCATTTCTGGATCAGGCTCTTTTACGGTAACGGATTCAAATCTTCTGTTAAGTCCGTCATCATTGGCGATGTGTTTTCTATAACTATCTGCTGTGGTTGCCCCGATCAAGATAACCTCACCTTTATTTAATTCCGATTTAATAACATTTAAAATGCCTTGGCTTGCAGACGCGTCTTGTAACAGCACATGAAAGTCATCTATAAATAGAATAGGTTTTACCAGGTTTTTTGCCTCGTTAAAGATACTTTGTAAACGATCTTCAACTTCTCCTTTATACGAAGCTCCAGAAAGTAAAATGGCGGTATCTACTTCTAATAAGGTGGCCTCTTGTAAAGTATCCACGATTTTTCTGGAGTGAATTTCCTTGGCCAAATTATGTATCAAAACAGTTTTGCCTACACCGGACTCGCCTTGCACCATTACGTTGGGCTTGGATTTTCGGCTAAGGATTTCAGCGATTTGCTTTAGCTCCCGATCACGATTTATGATATGGTCATAATAACCACCGGCAGCTTCAACAAGTAAATCGTTGGTATATTTTTTTAGAACATCGGTGTCGGGTGTAAAATCGTTTGTAGTATTTACGCTTTTCTTGTTAGCTGCACCTTTGCTATCCGTACCGTTAGAAAAACTATCGAATAGTTCTGAGCTGCTAACGGGTAGTGATTTTACTTTATCGAAACTAAAACCTACACCTGGCGTAATAGCAGATATGAATAAGCAGATAAGGTCTACATCTGGTCTGTTTAACTTGGTCTGTATCTCTTCCGCCTCAACAAAGACCATTTTTGCCTCTGAACTAGCTTTTACCGCCAAAGTGCGACTGGTACGTTTAGGGTGGGATTCCATATTAACATCTGCCCACTCTTCTATAAAGTATACATCAACCCCTTTGTCGTGTAAAATACGAAGTAAAGAAAGGTCCCTGTTTAAAGAGGCTTTGATTAAATGAGCGGGGCCAAAGCTTTCATGTTGGTGTTCTTCGGCAAGTTGTGTGGCAATATGTATAGCTTTCTCTAATTCAGTATTCATGCAATGGTTAGTTTCGGTTCATACGTTTGGCAAGATCTAATGCGGTATTGAGCCTGCTGATTTCTTTTTCGTAATCGGTAATTTGCTCCTCTAGGTCGTTTATTTCCTGTCTGGCGCTCTCTACTTGCTTTAAATCTCTTTTGGCATCTACCAATTTGTTGTAGGTAAGGACCAAGTTTTCGTACATACTGCGGTCATCCAAAGAATCTTTAGGAATATCACTTCTAAGGTCTATAAGGTTTTTGATAATGGACTGTTCTACAAAAAACCAACCTTCTTTTACGGTATCCAAAGAATCTATTTGTTTGTCCACCCCTTCTAGCGCATTTATAAATTTTTTCTGGTAGATAAATTCATATTGCATTTTTTTATTCTCCTTACGCAGAACGGCATTTTCCTTCCAAGGTAGTTTGTAGCTATAGAAAAAAGCCGTGAACAGAATACCCACCGTTATGGCGAACATTAGTAAGAACAATAGGAAAGAGGAAGTTCGTTCTTTTTTGTTTAGTATCTCCATAATAGAATTTTAATCAGCTAGGAAAGAAGGTTTGTTGGATTTGTCCTGTTTGTTCTGGACTATGTTTTCATTTACGAAAATGCCCATATCCCTTCGTTTTCCGATATAATCAACTTGTGTTAACACGGTAAGCAAACGGTCAATAACGTTCATGAAGCCAGACGCTAAAATTAGGTTTTGGTTCACATCGTTATGATTGTATTGCATGTTGATTACATCCGTGAAAATTTTTTCATAATCACCTCCTTTTAATTCGGTCCATTCTCCAAAATAATTAAAAAGTTCTTCTTTATTCTGTGATGATGAGATGTCTACAGATCCTTTAAAAACTCGGGCAAAACTCACAATAATTTCTAAAAGCTCCTTTGGGTGCATATCATACTCTTCCCATTTTATCTTTGTAATCTGCTGAGCAAGGTATGCATACGCTTTATCAACCGCCAAATGCATGGCATCCGCAACGGGATTATCGCTCTGCTTCGCCATAATTTTTTGAACGATAAGAATTGCGTTGCGTTCTGTCATTTTTACGAAGTTTTCGGTATCGTTATAAAAGTCGATTAAACTTTCATGAGCGCCTAGAGTTAAACTAGGAGGTATATAGTCTGTTGCAATAGAAAGGCTTTTGCCTTCTTTTTGAATTTTGGCAATTGGGAGTTGGTTGCCGGACAGTCCTGATTTTGCTAAATCATCACTGGTAATAAAAGTAAAAAACTGACCGTTGGTCAAAAATGGATGTCTTGGTGGAATTTCCTTTGGGTCCTGTTCTCCAAAAGGTATGGTGTGCTCCGTATCTAGGTTTATTAGCAGAAAGCCTTCATCAAGCTTACTGTCCGCTAATTCATCAACCACAATTTCTTCTTTAACGGAAGGCGTATTTTCTGTAATCTCTATTCGGTTTCCGTTTGGGGTAATCGCTCGTAATTTTTTGATGCTTACCTTTAGGCTTTTGTGAATGTCCAGGTTTATGGCGTACTCATTATTACCATCCAGATAAGACGCTAAAAAACCATGACCGTATCTTCCTTTACGAACAACATAGGCATCTTTTATACTGTTTTCGGCAAAATTCTGAAGGCTTTCAAAATGCTCCTTGGAGATTTTCATGCCGTCTACCCAATTAATTTTAAAGTTCTTGATATCCTCTATCATGATATTTACGTTATATACGTTGGCAAATTACTACATCGCCATCGTTTAGGTTATTATCTTCTACAGTAAGCTCTGAATCTATATGTTTAGAAGCTCCGTACCACTTTGGTTTGCTATAAAAATACCAACCGTGAGGGTCACCTGATGCATCCGTTAGTTCTATTTTGGTTGTTGTTTTTTTAACGTTATAATCGTTTATAAAGAAAAAGAACAGCCGGCCGAATTCCATATTTTTGGGTGCTTTGGCTTTAAAGCTGGTCATTTCCCCAGCTTCGGTATTTTTGTAGAACATAAAGTTAAGTATGATCATGTTCTTTAGTTCGTAATGCTCAGGTGTATCGTATTTTTTCTGTAACGGGTAATACCATTTGGTGTATAACTTTACAGGAATTGAAACCGAATATTTATAGAGTACAAAAAAGCTTGTAGGTATGGTAAATGCCGCAATCGTCAGAAAATAATAGGGCAGATATTGCAAATCTTTATAGTGCGCCGCAATAAGGATTACGGGGACCATAACCGCAAAGGAGGTTATAATTCCATAAAGTAATTCTTTTAGCCCCTTATCTATATCGAATTTTTCAAACAGATAGCGGTAGAAAAACACGTGAAGACCGCCCATTACCGTTGCAAAGGCTAATATCCAAAAATAACGGAACATTAATGCAGACTGTTTCAGGTTGTATATTATTGCTAAAAATATGCCCATTACGGCAATTAGCGCAGCAAGGTAATAGTAATATTTTTTCCTTCTAGTTTTGAAACCAGGGGTTTTCCGGGCCAGTAAACCAAGAGCCAACAAAATAAAAACCAAGACCATTGCAAAAGGAATCAGGGCTTCTACGTTTATAAATCTTTTCAAGTAACTTCCAATCATAGGGGTCTAAATTGTAGCGGATACGCCAAGTCTTCCGGAATATATATCTTCGCTCATCACAAATTCTCTTTCTTTATCTGCCAGCGTAAATTTTATTTCAAAATCGGCCTCATAGGGCAAGGTGTGTTCCAAAAAGAAATTCATTAGTACATTAATTTTTCCATTGGGCATGTAATCAACTATTTTTTCAGGTCGTCTTATTTTGTCAATGATAAAAATGTATTTTGGAAGAAAGGTAACAGGTTTTCCTTCAGTAGCCATATTTATTCCCAATTGCCATGGTTCTTGCTTCGTTTCCGATGCTATAGTGGCATAATCTTTCTCAATTATTAGCTTTTCTTCAATAATGTTTTCCAATACTAATTGTAACAACGGCAAATCACCGGCTATCTTGTACATGAAAGGCATTGTTTTAAGAATTTTTGCAGCCGTACTTGCCGGGATTCTAGAGTCTATTTGCCAAAGATTTAATAAAAAGCCAACCAATTCCGGACTGCCTAAAGATTTAAAGGTAAGGTCTTCAGCTGACTCTATGGCAACACGCTGAAGAAAAAATTCGGTTTCCAAGGGCTTGAAAAACTTTCGGGCATTTTCTTCTTCAATCTTTCTACCGTTATAATCCGTAACCATGGTTTCTACATATGGCGTTCCGGAATAAGTTTGGTGAAAAAAACGTTCGGGAAAAATATTATAAAAACTTCTGCGGCTTAACGATACCTCTATAGTGTTCTTTTTGTCCAGACTTTCCTGTATAGTCGTTATGTCTTTACTAAAGCGTCTTTTAAAGAAGTCTCTAAGAACTATATCAATTGCTGTCTCTTCATTATTTAAATAAGAAATAAAGGTTTCTGCCTTTAGATCAAAATCAAGGTCGAACAGCTCTTGCTGTATTTTTTCTGGGGAAAGGCTTTTCATGTTTACAGGTTTTTGAGCAAACGTGCGCCAGAGACGAATCTATCTTGCCAATATTTTGAGTTCAAGTCTGCAATTTGAACTCCATGGGGGGAATTTGATCCTGTAAATTTTCCGTTTTGAAGGTAAATGCCCACGTGGGAAACCACTTTGTCTTCATCTCGTAATCTAAAAAAAAGTAAATCCCCTTGTCTTAAAAATTTTTGACCGGAAAAGTGAGCTTTTATATCAAAATCAAACTGTTGGATAGAAGTTCTTGGAAGTTTTAAACCATAAACTTTTTCATAAATATCTTGTACATAGGCAGAACAATCAACTCCATTTTTGGTAGTGCCTCCCCATTGGTAGGGCGTGCCCATCCATTCATCTATACTTGCATACAATTTTTCGTTTTCTAGGTCTTCATACGGGACACCTAATAATTCAGAAAAACCCAGTCTTTGTTCCTTAGTTAGGTAGGAGGGTTCTACTATGGTAATTTCTTTTTTATCTTGCACTACTTTTGCTGCGGCCAAACGTTTGGATTTTTCTATTTCTTGCCTATAATACTCGCCTTGGCCGGCTACGGCAGTTTTATTGGCACAACCGCTAAGCAAGGCAATAATTAAAAGAAAAGACAGTTTTAATTTCATATAAAAAATCGTACATTTAATTGAAGGGAACAATGGATAAAATTAGAGATTAATTATGAATAATAAAAGTATTAAAACTCACTTTGACCTTAACGTGTTTATCACTTTTTTAGTATTGTTCTTTGCGGGATTAGCCCTTTTTTCTTTTCGTTTGAACAGTGAGGTTGATTGTAGCAATGTAGATTTTGAGATTATTTCCAATTCCTACACAACTGAAGATTTAATAGAATTTAAAAGCACGGATCCTTCAGGATTTAACTGGACTTGGAATTTTGGGGACAATGAACCTGAGGCGTTCCGGTCAGACGTTGTTCATCAATTTAAAAAACCTGGTAAATATTCGATTTCTTTACAAATGAATGGCGAATGTGTAGCATCTCGTGAAATTGTAATATCTAAGGACAAGATAGTGCGTGATGCTAAGCTTATTCCCAATATTGTTTTGCCAAAACAGGTTAGGGTAGGTGATGAAGTCGAATTTTTTAACGATTCCAAATTCGCTACTTCTTGGCAATGGAGCTTTGGGGAAACAGCAACTGTAGACGGCAATGATAGAAGGGAAACATATACTTACAAGTCTCCCGGGGAAAAAACGATTCTACTTGTGGTGAATGGTGATCGCAGACACGAGGCAAAGCGTATTTTAACGGTATACCCTTCCAAAAAGAAAGTAAGAATTAGTAGAAGTAGAAATGCTAGTGCGCCCATAGAAAATGTTTTGGCAACAATTCCTGAAGCCCCAAAAGAAGAGAAACCTATAGTTGTAGAAGAAGATACTGTAGACAAACCTCCATATATTGAAATCTCAAATGAAGAGATAGAAGATATGTTATTAAGGTACTCGGTCAGAAATCTAGATGACGTTAGCATCCGAAACTATTTTTGTGTAACGAACATTCCTGTTTTCAATAAAAGCGGAGATCGTTTTACGGTTAGCCAATTCTTTAAAGCGGTACGGGACGTTAAAATAGAAATCAATAGCCTTAAACTCTATAGGGATAAGCAAACTGGTTGTATAAAAAGTATGACAGTTGACATGCGGACCAAAAAAGGATTGTTCTGGAAGAGTTTTTAGTGGATGCTTTCGTGCGGACTTAATATAAGAATTACTAGGTTGGTGTGACTCGACAAGAGGAAGAAGAGTGGTTTTTTAAAAAACTTGCATTTTTTATCGGGTCTTAATTCAGGTTTATGGAATAGGTTTACTTCACGAATTGTTCCCTGTTAAAATGGTATATTGGCAATGAATTTATCTTCAGTATATAGTGGTATTTGCTATTATTAAAATAGCTTTTTTCCTACGTTATTTTTTATGTCGAATACTTATAAAAGCTTGCACTTTATCGAAAAATATTTGGAGACTATCAGATATTTAATAGTTTAGCATTGTCTTATTGACGTTTATATATATTTAATCAGGTATTAATTACCACAAAAATTATTTTTTATGTCTTTTAAAGCTAAATTGAATTTAGGAGGAAAAGAGTACAACATCTTAAATTGTAACTACGATCTTTTTCAAGAAACAGATCCAACAGGTCGTCCATCTTCTGTAACAAGAGGAGGTAAGATTACTGTTACTGTAGAATCCAATGACGACACTGCCGGTGTTGAATTAATGATGGATAACTTCGGTAAGAAAGATGGGTCTATTACTTACACAAAAAGAGATACGGACGCTAAACTTAAAGAAATCAAGTTTACGGAAGCCTATATGGTAAAGTACAGAGAAAACTTTGATGCCTCTGGAACCAATCCTTTAACGGAGACGTTTACTTTGTCTGCAAAAGAATTGAGTATTGGTGGTGGTCAGCACCAGAACGAATGGGTAATGTAATCCATTTATCAATCTATAATATGAAAAGGAGGCAAGCAAACGCCTCCTTTTTTTTACTGTTTTAACCAACGAACTATTAAATTTTACATTTCATACCTGTTTCCTAGGTAATTGTGATGAATCTATATCGTATAAATGCCTTTTAAATATTGCTGTTAGGAAAGTTTATGATTCAAAAGTACTGATTGTCGTATTTCTATACGTAGATAACGTTTAGGTAATATTAAGGAAAAAACCTACCTATGTACAATCGGTTACTTTATTTGCGCATAACTTTTTTTTAAGTAAATTTAGAAATTAAAACAAATTAAATATGGCTATTGATAACGTAGGTATTGGTGGTAACGAAGTAAAAGGCGATGCTAGTGAAGCCTTGAACGAAATTCCACAGAACAGAGCTTTAATTGCCGGTAAGCTCACCCCAAATGCACCGGTAAAGCCAGAAGTGGTAGAAGGTCTAAGAACCGTTGAGGATATTTTTGAACATTACGAACCCGAACTCAAAATTCCTTTTGAAGATAAAAACGGCGGTACCGTAAACGAAACCCTGAAATTTAAAAACCTGGGTGATTTTGGTAAAAAAGGCATTATTAATAATAGTGTTTTTTTAAAGGAGCTTGAAATTGAGAGTGATCAATACAAAAAAATCATTAAGCAATTAAAGACCAATAAAATCTTGAAAGCCGCTTTAGAAGATCCTGAAGCTAAAAAATCTTTGGTAGGTACCATAGATGCTTTGATCGAAGAAATTAAAAATACTAAATAAACTTAAATGGCCGATACACAGAACAACCAAAAAGCTGCTCAGCTTAGTGAAAAGCCCTTTGCGCAACAGATAAAGGAAAAATCGGACGGACTTGTCAAATACGGTGGATACGACCTTTTGGAGTCTGCCATTGACGATGTACAGAACTTAAACCCCGATCGTAAGGCACGAAGAAAAATGTTCCTTACCGAAAACAATAAGAAGCAAGAGCGCGAAGAGCTTTTAAAGAAATTAGAACTTTGGTCAGAAACCCTTAAGTCTGGTGATGATATCATAGATTTGGTACAAGCAGCAGATGATAAGGCAGCTTTATCACAACAGGTACTTACAAAAAACTTAAAGGCAGCTCTAGAGGAAACACGAGAGTTGGAAACCTCTTACCGTTCCGTAGCTTTGTTCTATAAAAATACGGATTTACCTTCTTTAAAGAACGTTTCTATTATCAACGCGGAACTAGACCAACTTACGGATTTGGACAACACCCGTTTCTTTGATCATATACGTGAAGAACTGGTTTCCAAATACGATCGTTTAGACCTTCGTGAGAACTATTCACTTATGGTGCTTCCTGGATACTTGGGCTCTAAATCCGTAGTAGATAAATGGGCGAAGGTAGCTCATGACAATAAGGTAACCTTGGTAACGGATTTTGCGCATTTAGATGAGCCGGACGATGTTATGGAAATGTTTGAAAGTGCCAATCTTGCTAGTGGAGATATGTACTTGTCCAATACCATTATGACCTGTAACTGGTTGGTAGGCCGTGGCAAACATGATGAAGTAGGTGAAGAAGAAGATGTACATGTACCGCCTTCTGGAGCACTTGCCGGTAAAATTTACAAAACCCTAATGTCTCAGGTAACTGCGGGTAAAAAGCACGGTGGCCTTAGTGAGGTAGATGGTGTAAGCTTTGATCTAAGAAAAAGCGAAATTGCCAATCTTGAGAATCTAGGTTTGGTGCCTATGGTGAACGAATATGGTAAGGTAATGGCATTTTCTGCCAAGACCCTTTTTAATGGAGACAATTTAGGTCTTCAGACGTATTCTGTAGTTCGTGTGTTTGATTATGTAGCCAAGGTGTTAATGGACTTTCTGAACCGTAGAGCCTTCGAGAATTTTACAACAAGAACTCGTAACGAGATTCAGTCACAGATTGTACGGTTTTTAGATGATATTACAGGACCGGATAAACTAATAGAGAATTTTGAGATCCGTAGGTTTGAGCAAGACCCGAACCAAAAAGACCGTATTTATTTAGATGTACGTCTAAAACCTTATTTCCCGGCCAAAAACTTTATGATCAAAATGGATGGTCAAAAAGGAGATGAAGGTACGGATTGGGATACGGAGTACGCACAACAGTAAATAGGACAATTCTGAACGAAGCTACTGCTTCTAAAGTCTTGTGATAGAGAATAATAAACAAAAACTTGGGTTTTGGTTAGGATGGTTTTTGCTCAAAAGTGAACCTATAAACAATACCCCGCTATTTTTAAAACCTGAAAAATTATGTCATTTTTAGCAAAACTTACTGTTGACGGGCAGATATATAATGTGCTTCATTGTATTTATAATTTTGAACAGCCCATGGATGGTACGGGTAAGCCGGCAGGAAAACCTTTAGGCGGTCAGATTTCTGTAACCATTGAGTCGCAAGGCAAGTATGATCTTTTTCACTGGATGAAGGAGCCTGAACAGACAAAAGATGGGGCTATTGTTTTCTTTAAACGGGATGCCATGTCAAAGCTACAGGAAGTTAAATTCTCTAAAGCCTATTGTGTTAGTCTTGAGGAAGAGTTTGATGCAAATGACGAAATGCCTATGCAAAAACGGATAGTTATCTCTGCAAAATCGATTACAGTAGGTGATATGGTTTTTGAAAACAGTTGGGGAGAATAAGCCTATGGATGCTCTAACCCAAAAATCACGTCAGCAAAGGTTAAAGCGGGAACTTAACAAGTCGCTAGCAAACGTGCGTCTTTCAAAGAACAAAAAACTGACTCTTGCTGATAAAAGCAAAATTAAGAAAGTTGCAGTAAAAAGCCTTCAACGTTATTTGACCGCTGAAATAAAAAGAACTAATACTAAGACGTATGATTGGTATTTTTTTAAAGATGACGGTGAACTATTTCATATTGAAGCTTTTAGAAATAGCCTGAACCATAATCGATATTTTATAGTTGATCACGAACAGGTGATGATTGAATCAAAATTTTCACATGGTTCATCTTATGGACAACAACGCATACAGCAGTACGATATTTCAAGTAAAGAAATAGGCGATATCATATCTAGTTCTAAAAAATTATTTGCTGATATGATGAAGATTACCGTAAGTGAAAAAGAAGATGCTAAAATTTGGAGAGCGTTTGACAACGTAGATGAAAAAAAGATTATTTCGGTTACTATAGGATTGCCCTTGGCGATAATAGCAGCAGCAGAAACAGTGCCTCTTATGGTTATGGCGAGTAAGAGTAGTGCGGCTACTTCTTTAAGTTCATCGTTAGGTAAAGCTTTTGCGTTAAATTCAGGAAGAGTCGCCGCGGTTAATGGAGCTTCGGAGTTTGGTGATCAGTACATTAGCAATATTCTAATCAACGACGGGATTGATGCAAAATTTGGATTATCTCATTTAGATTGGGGAGATATTGGTATAGCTACAGTTTTATCCAAGCCTACGGCATCCGCTTTGGGTTCTGTCTTTGATTTTGATTTTGATAATGGTCTTAAAGTCAATTCGTTTGATGATTCTATGCTAAACTATGGTACAAGCAGATTGGGAGGATATACAGGCGAAAAGTTTGGTAACTTAGTTTCAACCCCGATTAAAAAATTCTCTAAACCCATAGGTACCGTGGTAGATAAAACTGGAAATATTCTTATTACTTTGGGTATACGCACTATAAGTTCTAATAATGAAGAGAAAGATAAATAAGAAATATATTCCCATTTTAATTGTTGTCTTATTTTTAATTGCAGCACAAGGCTATGTTAGTTATAAAAAGCATACCATTAATAAACAATTTAAAATTGTTGTTGGTAAAGTCAGCGGTGTCCAAAAATTGATTAAATCTTCTCCAAGTCTTTTTTACGATTATTATGTAGGAGGTAAGTTGTACAGCGGTAGTAAAAAATTCGAAGGTTCTTTTTCGAAATATAAAAACCGATTTTATTCTGTGAAATATTCTAAAGAAAATTCTGGTTGGAGTGAGATTTTATTAGAACAACCCGTTACTGATACCATCATAATTAAAAAAGCGGGATTTTCTTTGCCTAAAAAGAAAAAGAACAGGTTTCAGGAATACTAGGTAGTTCACATGAAACGGAAAAATCTTAAGATATCTTTGTGGTTAATTTCATTATTTCTTTTTACATCGCTTTGTTCGTCTCAAAAGAACCTTGTCAGCGATAAAACAGAAGGAGGTCTAACGTTAATTCCCGGTACGAGAATATACCTTGAACCCCCTTCAGGGTTTCAACTATCAAAAGATTTTATTGGTCTTGAAAACGGTGATAATGAGATTATCCGCTTTTATGATATGTATGGTACAGATTATTATGCGGATTCTAACAAATATTCCAAAAAAGCATATGAGAAAATAGGAGCAATTGTATATGACTTTGAAGAAACGATAATTGATGATTACTATGGAAAAGTGCTCGTTACCAATAGTGACTATGCAAACCGAGCGGTTACCTTAGTTTTTGGCGATGCTTTTTTTTCTGTATTAGCGGTTGCTGTTACGAACAATACTAATAACACTGAAGTTAGTCATATAATAAATTCATTTAAAAGCATAAAATATGACAAAGACCGAGAAATAGGCGCGATGGAAGCAGCATTTTTTTCCGTTGATGTAGAAAAAAGTGGCTTCGAACTATTTTTTCAGGCTAATGAAATATTTCACTTTACTGAAAACGGAGAATACCCTCACAACACAAGTTCTTCATATATTATAAACCAAATGCTCGTTGATCCTGCTAATCCCAATTTAAATTTTATAGTCGACAACGTCATAAACTCTAGTATTGAGAAAGGGTTTAAAGTTACTGGTAGAAAACAAACATCAAAAGATAACATAAATGGTTACCATTGTTTTCAAGAATTGGTTTATGGCGAATCTGAAGGTGTGGAAACCCAGATAGTATTTACTGTTATCCAAGATGGCAGAAGAGCCTTGGCTATAATGGGGAGTGCGAAAGAAAACTTTCAGGAGAATATTGAAAAATTCAATCAATTGACTTCTACGATAAAATTTAAGTAGATTGTTTCCTTCTATAGCGCTCGTTTGCAATGAATGCCTTACAAAGTAAGAACAGGTATGAAATCTATCTGAAATCTTTTGTATTATTAGGTAATAAGATGAAAATGGTAATGTGAGTAGCATAGTCGGCACTCAAGAGATGCGAGCGCTAGCGGGAAAAAAGGTATCTAGTTCATTTGTTTCCACAGTGGGAAAACCTATGGAGCAATTTCCAGGGACTTTGCGGGCCTTATATAATTACGGAGGTCAATTTACTATATAAACGTTGATTTCTACGGCTAAAAAAAATAATGCTAATAAAGATTCCAAAGAATAATAATTTATTTCGGGAATGATTTTGGATAAAAATAAAATTAGAGTTCTTATAGTGGTGGGCTTTTTATTATTGACAACTTATTTTGTTTCTAGGTATATTAAAAATGATATAAATTCAAATGCAGAATATACCATAGGTTTTGTTTATGACTATATGGAAGGTATTACATCAGGAGAATATATTTACTACCGCTATTATGTGTCGGGTCAGGTTTATGAAAATAGTAATTCTTATGATAATGCTCACAACGTAAAAGTCGGTGATTACTATACGGTAAAATACTCTACGAGTAATCCTGAACATTCTGAATTACTGCAAGGGCTTCTGATAACCGATACAATTCAAATAAAAGCTGCAGGGTTTAAATTGCCTAATAGTAAACAAAAATTATCAAGAAATTAAGTTGGTTTATCATAGTTTTTTGAAATGAGAAAACGGTAAAATAAAATGACCATTCACGTAAAGGCAGTGTATTGTTCTACAAATATCAGAATACATCCATATGGTCATAGGGAAGTATAAGATGTATAAAACTAAAATTTAGTTGGGAAAATAAATATTATAGATACAAATAATAATGAGGTACCTTATTGTTTTTATTATGTTGTTATCATTTGTTGCGTCAAGTCAAGAAAGTGAAGTGAATTTATACGGAACTTGGCATTATGAGCGCCGTTCAAAACCGGAAATAGGCTTTACCATGAGAATAGATGGTGAAGATGTTATCGAAGCATCGAATGATGAATCGGAAGACGGGGACGGCATGGATCATTTTTATTTGGTTTTTGAGAGTAAAGGACAATTAATCGAATATAAGGTAGGCATGGGGTTTCGCTCAAAATATAAAATCCTTGACAACACGGTCTACTCAAACGGAGACCCATTATATGAAATCGTGACATTTAGAGATAGTTTAATGGTCATAAAACAACCGAATGAAGTTGATACCGCCACGTATGAACGAGTTGAGGCTGATTTAAGTCATCTGGAAATAATTAATTGATATCTTTAAATAGAGAAGAAAAACAATATTTCCTAGAGCTATATGAATTTCAACAAATCTTATCGAGCAATATTTTTTTTACTTTTAATAAGCTGTCAAGCCCAAGATAAAGATGTTTTGGTTGAAAAACTTTCACAAAAATATTGCAAAGCCATTGAAAACATAGAAATGAATGGGAAATCTCACCAAGTTATTTTAGAAGATATGCTAGTGGCTGCTAAAACGATAAACAGTGAAAACACTGATTTAATTAAAACGGTTAGAAAAGGAATAGCTCAAGAAATAAAATCGACCGACGAAAAGAAAATAGGTTACGCTTTCGCAACAGATTTTGTTACGAATTTGATGGAGAAATGTCCATCTTATTTAAAAATAGCAAGAATTCAGGTTGCAATACCCAAAAAGACCAACGGTACGGTAGAGTATGTTTCTAAAAGGGTAAAAGGGTTTTTGGAGGAATGGAAAGATATGCCGTTGAACCAACTTTACAAACGAGCTAATGACTCCATTATAACTAATATTGACTACTCAAATTCCTATTTCTCAGACTATAAGTCGGAAGACCAGTGGACTAACATAAAACCGATTACTGATATTCACTTAAATCTCTTGAATACATCGGATACTTATTTTAAAGCATTTTTAGTAAATGAACAATCTCGGGCAATGGGTTTGCCAGCAGAAGATTTTCCCCAAGCAAGAGTTATAGAATGGGAATTTCAAGAAATTGATTGAACTAATCTTAAATAGACAGTATCCAAAATTCTGTTTACACAAAATTTTGGATACTGTCTTGAATTTGGCCGGTATTAAAAACTTTAACTTTATCCTCTTTCTCAAACTTAATTCCGTTGTTTAACTATATAGAACCACCTAAAACCAGCAAACTTCTCTGTTCATCGATTATTTGCATTGTTCTCCTGTTAATTCGTATTTTTGTATTTTTCGTTTTACATTCTTATGTAAGATACCTAAACATTGTTGAAAGAAATTAGACCTACTTATGAAGTCGTTCCCTACTTTGTTAATTCTTTTTCTAGGCAGTTTTTTGTTTAATTATTCTACGCTTTGGTCCCAGACTCCAATTGCTGTAAAAACTAATGATTTTGTAACGACCACGATTTTTTTTCCATCTAATATTAAAAAGGTTGTAGAGCCTGCGGCAAATTTTACATTTATTTATGAGAGCGGTTCTAATATAGGGTTGCTTAAAGGTAAGAATGGTAGGCCAAGTAATCTTTTGGTTATTACTGAAGAGGGCTATATTTATTCGTTTGCACTGAGTTATGCAGAGGAAGTACCGGAATTCAGTTTTATTTTAACAAAAGATCAAGCTATAAGTAGAACCATACCAAGTAACAACAATAGTTCGCAAAAACCTGAAGTTGCAGAAAAATCTCCTAATAGTCAGCATCAAATAAGTGATGCAACCTATGAAGAGTCATCACAAAATATTCCAGAAGAGAGCAAACTAGATGATGGAATTAGTCAAATACAGGTCACAGATGTTCCGATACAGCAGAATGGCAGTATGGCTCAAGAATCCAGGTTTGAAAGTAATGCTGAGAGTGGGGAAGAGGATTTATATGATGTAGATCGTGAAGAGTATTATCGTATTTATTGCGAAAATAACTATCTGCAGAAAACCGTTTTTAAAAGAAGTTTTAGACAGAATAAAAAAATTTCCGTGCGCCTTAATAATATTTTGGTGGATCGGAACGAAAAATATTTTGTAGTACAAATAGAGAACAACTCAAAAAAGAAATATGATATTGCAGGGCTAAGCTTCTTTAAAAAATCTAAGGTTGGACAACTTGAGAAAATTATGAATCCATTATATACTTTTAATCTTCAAGAAAGTATAGATCCTGAAGGCATCAATGAAGTTGTATATGTGTTTAAAAATTTTAATATTAGCGCCAGAGAAAAAATCTCTGTAGTTTTAGCCGATGCGAATAGCGATAACATGGTAATACTACCACTCGATTATTTACTAATTAATTCTCCCTCGAATTGAAACATATCACGGTTTTACTTTTATTGCTATGTTTTCCTATAGTAGTTTTTTCTCAAACGTATTCCAATACATTTTCGGTATCCGGTGGTTTATTTGGTGATGGCTATGGAGGAGAGATAACTTACAATACTAACCTGAGTGAAAATACCTACACCCAAATAGCACTAAATGGCACTTCTACAAATTATAAAAGTGGATCTGCAAGTATCCCATATACAAGTGTCACAGCGAGCTATTCTTACTTTCTTACAGTCTGGAACAGGAACAGGAAAATGCAGTCCCTTTCATTGGGTGGTGGAGCCTTAGCTGGTTATGAGTCGGTGAACAATGGTAATGTAGAATTAAATAATATTATTTCAGTTGACGGAGAGAGTAAATTTATTTTCGGAGCAGTAGTTACGGCCGATTTGGACATTATACTTACCGAACACCTTTCCTTATTGGTAAAGACCTCCGAATTTTACCATGTAAACAGCGATTTTGGAAATCTTACGAATTATAGCGGATTGGGAATCAGGTACTATTTTAATTGATTGCAGATTATGCAGTTAAAAAAGTCGTACATATTATTTCCTCTTATCCATAAATCATACGTTTCATCGATAGTTGGGTCCAAAATGGATGTAAGGGTGTATATAATTTAAACCGATTCCATATCTTGTAGGACTTTCTTGTCAAAAAGAGAGTTCTACCGTTTGCGGTGTTTAAAAAAAAGAATAGATAGTCCCTCGGAAAAATGAAGAAGTACCTTAAGGTTTCAGTCTGCTGTTTCAGTCTTTTTTTAATAGCGTTGGCGTGCACCAAGGAGGTGGGCCTTATCACCGAGGTGGAGTTCGAGCTTACCGANACGGTCACCGCAGAAAACGGCGATACCCAGGAGTGGACGGTCAATGTTACGGTATTGCCTCCTTCGGGTAGTGGGGCCAATGCTATAACGGGTTTTGCACTCCCTATCCAGAACAGTGCCGATATCGATACGGCGAACAATACGATAACGGTCAATGTACCGGACGGAACGGACCTTAACGTTGCACCACAACTTTTAGAGGTTTCCCTTGGGGCTACCTTTTCACCGGCAGTCGATGAACTACAGGATTTTGGTTCACAGGTAACCTATACCGTCACCGCGGAAAACGGGACGGAACAGGTATGGACCGTGAACGTGACCGTTTCCGCCCCTACGGGAAGCGACCTGAACGAAATAACCGCCTTTGAACTGAAAGGTCAGACCGATGTGGATATTGACGATACGACCAGTACGATAACGGTTACCGTTCCCGATGGCACCGACTTGAATACGGCCCCATCGGTATTGAATATTTCCCCCAATGCCACGGTGACTCCCGCGATAGGAGATATACAGGATTTTTCGAGCCCCGTTACTTATACCGTTACCGCTGAAAATACTGATGAAAGAGTTTGGACGGTCAACGTTACCGTTACTGAAAACCAAGCACCTATCGCCAATGATGATACAACCGCAGTAGAATTGGGAGAAACCGTACGCATCAATGTCATCGATAACGATTCAGATGTTGATAATCCAAATTCCGACCTGGTTATATCCGGTGTTCTTGGGGTACAACCTGAAAATGCAGGTTCGTTTACAATCGATGGTCAGGAAATCGTATTTACCAGTTCCGGTGATTATACCGGGGATGCCACGTTCGGCTATACCATTAACGACGGTAACCCGGGCAATGACGATTCTGCAACGGTTACTGTAACAATAGCCCCACAAGCGAACGTAGCTCCCGTAGCGGATGCCGGTCCGGACCAGGCCATTACCCTTCCCGCGAGTTCGGTAACGTTGGACGGATCTGGAAGCAGTGATACCGCCCCCGGAACGATCGCCTCGTACGCCTGGACACAGGTCAGCGGTCCAACAACGGCGACGATTGCCGCCCCGGGGAGCGTAAGTACCTCGGTAACAGGCTTGACGGAAGGAAGCTATACGTTCAGGCTGACGGTGACGGACGATGGAACCCCGTCCCTTAGTGATACGGACGATATTGTTATAACGGTGGGCGCCTTGCCCAACGTAGCTCCCGTAGCGGATGCCGGTCCGGACCAGGCCATTACCCTTCCCGCGAGTTCGGTAACGTTGGACGGATCTGGAAGCAGTGATACCGCCCCCGGTACGATCGCCTCGTACGCTTGGACACAGGTCAGCGGTCCCACAACGGCGACGATTGCTGCCCCGGGGAGCGTAAGTACCTCGGTAACAAGCTTGACGGAAGGAAGCTATACGTTCAGGCTGACGGTGACGGACGATGGAACCCCGGCACTCAGTGATACGGACGATATTGTTATAACGGTGGGCGCCTTGCCCAACGTAGCTCCCGTAGCGGATGCCG
Source organism: Zobellia roscoffensis (assembly GCF_015330165.1). Lineage (NCBI taxonomy): Bacteria > Pseudomonadati > Bacteroidota > Flavobacteriia > Flavobacteriales > Flavobacteriaceae > Zobellia > Zobellia roscoffensis. Next base: position 4,317,399 of record NZ_JADDXT010000002.1, on the reverse strand, counting down.
GTCCGGACCAGGCCATTACCCTTCCCGCGAGTTCGGTAACGTTGGACGGATCTGGAAGCAGTGATACCGCCCCCGGAACGATCGCCTCTTACGCTTGGACACAGGTCAGCGGTCCCACAACGGCGACGATTGCTGCCCCGGGGAGCGTAAGTACCTCGGTAACGGGCTTGACGGAAGGAAGCTATACGTTCAGGCTGACGGTGACGGACGATGGAACCCCGGCACTCAGCGATACGGACGATATTATTATAACGGTGGGCGCCTTGCCCAACGTAGCTCCCGTAGCGGATGCCGGTCCGGACCAGGCCATTACCCTTCCCGCGAGTTCGGTAACGTTGGACGGATCTGGAAGCAGTGATACCGCCCCCGGTACGATTGCTTCGTACGCTTGGACACAGGTCAGCGGTCCCACAACGGCGACGATTGCCGCCCCGGGGAGCGTAAGTACATCGGTAACGGGCTTAGGGGAAGGAAACTATACGTTCAGGCTGACCGTGACCGACGATGGGACCCCGGCACTCAGCGATACGGACGATATCGTTATAACGGTGGGGGCCTTGCCCAACGTAGCTCCCGTAGCGGATGCCGGTCCGGACCAGGCCATTACCCTTCCCGCGAGTTCGGTAACGTTGGCCGGTTCTGGAAGCAGTGATACCGCCCCCGGAACGATTGCCTCGTACGCTTGGACACAGGTCAGCGGTCCCACAACGGCGACGATTGCCGCCCCGGGGAGCGTAAGTACCTCGGTAACGGGCTTAGGGGAAGGAAACTATACGTTCAGGCTGACGGTGACGGACGATGGGACCCCGGCACTCAGTGATACGGACGATATTGTTATAATGGTGGGCGCCTTGCCCAACGTAGCTCCCGTAGCGGATGCCGGTCCCGAACAGTCCATCACCTTGCCTACGAGTTCGGTAACATTGAACGGTTCAGGAAGCAGTGATACCGCCCCCGGAACGATTGCCTCGTACGCTTGGACACAGGTCAGCGGTCCCACAACGGCGACGATTGCCGCCCCGGGGAGCGTAAGTACCTCGGTAACAGGCTTGACGGAAGGAAGCTATACGTTCAGGCTGACGGTGACGGACGATGGAACCCCGGCACTCAGCGATACGGACGATATTATTATAACGGTGGGCGCCTTGCCCAACGTAGCTCCCGTAGCGGATGCCGGTCCGGACCAGGCCATTACCCTTCCCGCGAGTTCGGTAACGTTGGACGGATCTGGAAGCAGTGATACCGCCCCCGGTACGATTGCTTCGTACGCTTGGACACAGGTCAGCGGTCCCACAACGGCGACGATTGCCGCCCCGGGGAGCGTAAGTACCTCGGTAACAAGCTTGACGGAAGGAAGCTATACGTTCAGGCTGACAGTGACGGACGATGGGACCCCGGCACTCAGCGATACGGACGATATCATCGTTACGGTGAACCCTGCACCGAACGACGCCCCTGTAGCAGTTGCAACATTTAGTCAAAGAACAGGTATTCTTGGGTATATTATAGAATTTACGGGTAGCAATTCTACAGATTCAAATTCTGATCCATTAACATATTCTTGGGTGTTCGGAGATGGAAATACTTCAAATATTGCTAATCCAAATCATACATACTCAAGTGCGGGAATTTACAATGCCTCTCTAACAGTTAGTGATGGGGAATTATCTGATACATTTACTTTTACTGTAAACCCTAGAAATTTCGTAATTATAGACCCTAGTTCTTCTGTCAGTTATCCAGGTTCTGCAGGAGGAAGTGAAGTCATGGGCACCATTACAATTACAGGAACTCCTGTAGTTTTTACACTTATAGTTGAATTAATAACCGGTATTGGGGCGAATGCATCTGGAACGCTAGTAATAGATGGAGATATATATAATTCAACAAGTAGTCAATCTGGTGTTCAGGGTATACGTAGCACGAGTTCATATACCTTTGGTGTTTATGACTATTCTTTGGAGGTCAATAACCCAACACAGAATAGTGGCGTAGTTTCGGCACGCGTGGTCACTGACTAATAATAATTGTATTATTTAATATATGTTATAAACTGCACTGTTTTATGCATCACTCACTTTCTTAAATATTGAGCCAAACCATAGGAAATAGTCAACTTATATAATTCCAAATATTTTTATATTTCATAAGTTGAGAATAAGCATGCCTAATGACTAGATTTTCTGGTTTTTCGAGTGCGGGGTCTTCTTTTAAAAGTTGGATAGCATGGTAACGGGCCGTTTTTAAAATATCGTTGTCTTTTACAATATCGGCAATCTTTAGGTTGAGTACGCCGCTCTGTTGTGTGCCCATAATATCTCCGGGTCCACGTAGTTTTAAATCTACTTCTGCTATTTCAAATCCGTCGTTGGTTTGCACCATGGTCTGGAGGCGAGTTTTAGCTTCCGTAGACAATTTGTGACTTGTCATTAATATGCAAAAACTTTGGTCGGCACCGCGACCTACACGACCGCGAAGCTGGTGCAACTGTGATAGTCCAAATCGCTCGGCACTCTCGATGATCATTACTGAAGCATTGGGAACGTTAACCCCAACTTCAATAACCGTTGTGGCAACCATAATTTGTGTTTCGCCTTTTACAAAGCGCTCCATTTCATAATCTTTGTCCGCTGGTTTCATTTTACCGTGGACAATCGAAATTTGATAATCTGGCATTGGAAAGTCACGTGCAATGCTTTCATAACCGTCCATTAAATCTTTATAATCCAGTGCTTCGGATTCTTGAATAAGAGGATATACGATGTAAACTTGGCGCCCTTTTTTTATTTCATCTCGAATAAATTGAAATACTTTTAATCGGTTGCTGTCATATCTATGTACCGTTTTTATGGGTTTTCTACCAGGCGGAAGCTCATCAATAGTCGAAACGTCTAAATCTCCATAAAGGCTCATGGCCAATGTTCGAGGTATAGGTGTAGCTGTCATTACTAAGATATGAGGTGGAATTTCATTTTTATGCCAGAGTTTAGAGCGCTGCGCCACACCAAAACGGTGTTGTTCATCCACTATGGCCAAACCTAAATTTTTAAATTTCACTTTATCCTCAAGGAGAGCATGGGTGCCGATAAGAATCTGTAGTTCTCCGCTTTCCAATTGTTCATGAATAGGGCGACGAGCCGATTTTTTAACGGAACCGGTTAAAAGGGCGCATGTAATACCGGTACCTTCCAGTAATTCCGAAATACCCGTATAATGTTGATTTGCCAAAATTTCTGTGGGTGCCATTAAACAGGCTTGGTAACCGTTATCTATGGCCAAGAGCATGGTCATTACCGCAACTATGGTCTTTCCTGAACCCACATCACCTTGTAGCAAACGGTTCATTTGCGCATTGCTTCCCAAGTCCCCTCTAATTTCTTTGATTACTCTTTTTTGAGCGCCTGTGAGTTCAAAAGGTAAATGGTTTTTGTAGAATTCATTAAAAATTGTCCCTACCTGATCAAAATTAAAGCCTTTTATTTTCTGCTTGTGAAGCATGTTTTTGGCAATCAACTGCATTTGAATATAAAAGAGTTCTTCAAACTTTAGTCGGAATTGTGCTTTGGCTAATAACTCTTGATTTTTTGGAAAATGGATGTTAAATAAAGATTCATTTTTCGGTAGAAGTTTCAGTTCAAATAACAATTTTTCGGAAAGTGTTTCTGTGAACCGACCTTTGGATTCAATAAATATTTGTTGAATAAGTTTACTGATCACTCGGTTGGAAATTCCTCTATTACTCAATTTTTCCGTGGAAGGGTAAACGGGTTGCATGGCTATTTTAAGACCTTGTTCGTGGTCTTTTTGAAGTTCCATTTCCGGATGCGGCATTGAAAATTTACCATTAAACCAGTTGCACTTCCCGAAAATCACATAAGGAGTGTTCAACTTTATGTTTTCCCGAATCCATTTTTGTCCTCTAAACCAGACCAGCTCCATTTCTCCCGTATCATCAACAAAACTGGCTACAAGGCGTTTGCCTTTTTTCTGCTCAACGGTTTTTATATGTACAATCTTACCAATAACCTGAACATCCGCATTGCTACGCTGTAGCTGGCCAATTTTATAATAATGGGTTTTATCAATATACCTATTTGGGAAAAGATTAAGTAAGTCCTGAAATGTATGTATGCCCAATTCAAACTGTAGGGTTTCGGCACGGTTTGGTCCAACACCTTTTAAGTATACAATGGGAGTCTGAAGGGAATTAGCGTTCATGGGACTAAATTAAGTGATAGGTACAATTGCAACAAACTAAAATGCTAAATTTGAGCTACTATTTATTTCTACAACTTCATGAGAAACCTTTTTGCACTTTTATTTTTCAGTTCGATATTTTTCTGTTTTGGTCAACATCAGGATAAAGTCGACTTTATAAAGGGTGATATATATGTTTCACCCGTTCCTTTGGCAAAGGAGATCAAAGGTGGTGTAGTGTATCGTTTTAATGTACTTCAAAATGTAGATTCCGTTTTTCTTGATGCCAAGAATATGACGTTCAGTAAAGTGGAGTTGGATGGCGAAAAAACCAATTTTATTCAAACGGAACATACCATTTCAATTCATAAAAAATTTAAAAAAGGCCAATCTCATAAGCTTGTTATTGAATATCTGGCCAAACCGAAACAGACTGTTTATTTCTTAGGTTGGGAAGATGATATAGATGGGAATGAACAGGTTTGGACGCAAGGTCAAGGTAAGTATACTAGTCATTGGCTGCCAAGCTTTGATGATATGAACGAAAAAGTGGTGTTTGATTTGGCTGTTCAGGCAAGTAAAAAATATAATGTAATGGCCAATGGTAAATTGGTTTTAATTCCGTTAGAATCTGATGATAATCCAGTGTGGCTTTTTAATATGGAAAAGCCTATGAGCAGCTATTTACTAGCTTTTGCCATTGGGAATTATAGTAAGCAAGAATTGGTTTCCTCTAGTGGTATTCCTATTGAGAATTATTATTACGCTCAAGACAGTACTAGGGTAGAACCAACATACCGATATACTAAACAGATTTTTGATTTTTTAGAGGAGGAAATAGGGGTTCCGTACCCATGGAAGAATTACAAGCAGATTCCCGTACGGGATTTTCTATACGCTGGAATGGAGAATACAGGGGCGACTATTTTTTCTGATGGGTACGTTATTGATTCCACTGCTTTTGTAGATAAGAATTATGTGAACGTTAATGCTCATGAGTTGGCACACCAATGGTTCGGGAATCTGGTTACTGAAAAAGACGGGAATCATCATTGGTTACATGAAGGTTTTGCCACGTATTATGCATATTTAGCTGAAAAGGAAATTTTTGGAGAGGACCATTTTTACTGGAAGTTGTTCAGTACGGCCAAAGATCTTTACAAAATATCTCAAGAAGGGCAGGGCCAAGCTTTGATTGACCCAAAGGCGAGTAGTGCTACTTTTTATGAAAAAGGAGCTTGGGCTTTAGTGTTGTTAAAAGAAGAAGTAGGGCAGAGGGCTTTTAAAAAAGGAGTATCGGCCTATTTGAACAAGCATCAATATAAAAACGTAACGATTAATGATTTTTTTACTGAGATTGAAGCGGCTTCTGGTCAGAAATTAGATGTTTTTAGGACAAAGTGGTTGTATTCAAAGGAGTTTCCAAGAGAAGATGTTGAAACCTTTTTAAAAACTAATAATCCCTCTATACGCAAGTTTTCTGAAATCAAGGATGATCAATTAGATTTGAAAAAATGGTTGAATGCAAAGTACCCCGTAGAGTTTAAGGGAGCATTAATAGATGAATTTGAAAAAGAGATACTAGCGCAAGGTTTAACGCCACTATTGATTAAAGATTCGAATTTAAAAATTCGCCAAAAGGGTATTCAACTTATAAATAAGGTAGCCATTACTGATCAGGAAATAGTAGAAAAACTGTTGTATGACGAAAGCTATATAACACAGGAATTGGTGTTGTATAAACTCTGGTCCTCTTTTCCTGAAAGTCAGAAAGCTTATTTAGATGCAACTAAAGGTGTTATTGGGCTTCCAAATAAAAATGTTCGTTTATTATGGTTGTTACTTGCTGTCGCCACTAACGGCTATGAAGGGCAAAACACTACAAAGTACTTTACTGAATTGAGCAGCTATACTTCTCCTGAATACGGTTGGGAAATTCGGATGTCTGCTTTTCAATACTTACGAGAAATAGGTTTTACAGATGAAGGGCTTAATAATCTTATTAGAGGAACAAACCATCATTCATGGCAGTTTAAGAAATTTTCAAGAAATTTAGCCGACCAACTTTTAGAAGATGAAGATTATAAAACTCGTATTCAAAAATTGGCCGAGAAACTAAATAAAGAGGATTCACGTTATATGAATACAAAACTTAAGTAATAATGAGGGCATTGGTTATATCGGGTGGAGGGAGTAAAGGCGCTTTTGCAGGCGGTGTTGCTCAGTACCTTATGGAAGAACTTCATCATGAATACGATTTTTTTCTTGGTACCTCTACAGGGAGTCTACTTATTTCTCACCTCGCACTGGCTAAAATAGAAAAGATAAAAGAGGTATACACGAATGTAAATCAGCATAGTATATTTAGTAACTGCCCTTTTACTATACAAAAAAAGCATGGCGTACATACTATAGGTATAGCCCATTGGAACGTGCTTAGGAATTTTTACAAAGGGAGAAAGACTTTTGGCGAAAGTAGAAACCTTCTTAAGCTTATTAAAAACACCTTAACCGTAGAGGAGTTTGAAAATTTAAAAAACGGACCCAAAGAAATAATAGCAACCGTTTCCAATCTATCCTTAAATCAAGTAGAGTATAAAAGTATTAATGATTGTACATACGAGGAATTTTGTGAGTGGATTTGGATTTCCTGTAACTACACGCCGTTTATGAGTTTAGTACGTAAAAACGGATGTGAATATGCAGACGGTGGCTTAGGGAATATGGTGCCTATAGAAGAGGCTATAAAAAGAGGGGCAACCGAAGTTGATGTAATTGTTTTACAAACAGAAGTAAGTCATTTAAACAGACTGCCTTCGCGTAATGCCTTTTCTCTATTAACGACTATGTTTGAATATATGTTGGATCGCATTGAACATCAGAATATTCGAATAGGTAAATACGTAGCAAAACATAACGATGCTATTATCAATTTTTATTACACACCAACTGTACTTACTACAAATTCTTTAATTTTTGACAAAGAGAAAATGACGGTCTGGTGGGAGAGTGGCTATAACTTCGCAAAGTTTAAAAATACAGAGCTCAATCAAATAGAACCTGAAAAAGGAGAAGTGCTTTAATATGAAAAACCGCACTAACACAAAGGTTGGAGCGGCTTTTTCTAAACTAGTTAGGTTTAATATATTCCAGAGAGTTCTGTTATTGCCAGAGATATCCTATTTCTTTTTTGATATATGATAATGCAGTTGCAGAAGGAGATTGTTTCTCCATAGTTTCTGTAAGTATGTCTTCGCGTAATTTGTCTGCAGAATCTGTTTCGCTCATAGCCGCTTTACGAATCATTTGTACGGTAGCACTTTTAGCAGCCTTAATTACATTCCAACATTCATCTGTCATATAGATTTGTTGAGAAAGATTGTGTTCAAACTCGTTCTCTACACTTTTTATTAAAAGACTTTCGTATGCATTTTTGTCCGTAGACTTTGGAGCAACTCTTACCACTAAACTGGGTATAGCAATGCGTTCAAGAAAAAGGGCCATACGTTCGTATGCTTGTAAACGAACTGGAATGGTGTTTTTCTGAGAATCTTTATGCAACAGAAAACGTCTACGACCGTCCTCATTTTTAGTATGTAATTTAAAAAAATAAAAGGCAACAACCCCTGTAACTACTGCAGGCAATAAAAAGCCGAACATTTGTAAAATTCCTTCTCCAGACATTTTTTTGGTATTTGGTTTATTTGCATAATAGAACGGGAGATTTTACCAAAAAGTATACAAAATTTGGTATAACTTTTAGTTCTTCATTTGCTCTCTGGTCATGAGGTAGAATTTGTTGAAGTCGGGATGTATATTGACCTGAATACCTTCTTTTAAGTTTCCGTCTCTTCCTAGGGCGTTAATTCTTTCGGGAGCTATTGTAAACTTGGTCTGTAGAAGGGTTGCTATAGCCATAGCCTGTTTTGCTGGCGTTTCAAGATCTCCGGTCATACTTAAACCCTCTATGGTTGCAGATGTACTGGGGTTCGCAATTAAGATATTGGCAATTTTCTCTGTCCAAGCTTCTGCAGCAGGTGTGAGCGTAGTTCCGGTATCACTCCCGTATAAGCTAGATAAATCAGAAGAAACAACAACAGCTCCTTCGGAAACACCTATTTTTGCATTCTCTCCCATAGTTTGCTTCACATTTGTCAAAACAACAATTGTGGTGGAGTCGTTTGTAGCAATTGCATTTTTTATTATTTTAATCTGATTTTCTTTCGCCTCAAGATTGGCCATTGCCGTAGTTACCATGCTGGAATTTTTGTTGGAAACTTCAGCAAAGCTGTTTAAGTTTTTCATTAAGGTATTGTTAGCATTTTGAAGCTCCGTTACCTGAACTTCATATGATTCTGCTTTAGCTGTGGCTACCTTTTCATTCTTTCTTGCGTCAAAAACCTCATCATTTACAGAGTCTAGCTGCATTTTTAATTGGGCTATTTCTTCTAAAAGGTCGCTTTTTCTTTGGGCTTGCATAGATAAACATGCAAAAACTAAAAGACTAAAAGTAAGTAGGAGGTGTTTCATAAATAACTCGGATTAAATTTTAATATATGATTTGGAAAAACTAAATAGCTCTAAACAAATGTATATTATTCTTTGGTGTTTTCACAATGCTTTCCTCCCAAGTGGATACAATCGTGTAATTTTTTCATATTTTCAAAAGGCACCTTTGTCTTGTTATAGCCGTAAGAGGACGCTAAACTTCGGTTTAGGTCATTATCATCAACATTAAGTTGAATATCATCCATAGTATACTGACAAGGATGTTCGTAACCAGAAGCATGGGTAATTTCTAAAAGCTCTTTTCTAAATGTCATAAAGTACTGTGCCAAGCGGTCAGATTTTAAAGGAACATCTATACCTTTTTGCAACCACTTATTTTGTGTAGCAACTCCGGCAGGGCAACGGTTGGTATGGCAAACTTGAGCTTGAATACAGCCTATGCTCATCATAGCTTCACGAGCTACGTTAATACAATCTACCCCCATTGCAAAAGCCATAGCGGCCTTAGCGGGGAAACCTAATTTACCACTTCCTATAAAGACTATACGTTCTGTAAGTTTTCTTTTTTGAAAAACTTTGTACAGGCTGGAAAAGCCATATACCCAAGGTAGTGAAACGTGATCGGCAAAAGATGGGGGAGCTGCGCCAGTACCGCCTTCACCACCGTCTACGGTAATAAAATCAGGACCTTTTCCTGTTTTTTCCATTATATCAGCTAGTTCCTCCCATTGGTCCAATTTGCCTATGGCTCCTTTAATTCCTACTGGCAATCCCGTTTCTTCGGCAATGTTTTCAATGAGTTCCAATAGTTCTGTTACATTGTTGAAAGCCTTATGTGTTGCAGGAGAGAGAACGTCTTTTCCTACTTCAACACCACGTATTTCGGCTAGTTCAGGTGTTATTTTTGCGCCGGGCAATACACCGCCTTTTCCTGGTTTGGCCCCTTGCGAGAGTTTAATTTCAATCGCTTTTATCATGGGGTTTTCTTCTGCTAGCTTTTTCATTTTTTCCATGGAAAAATTTCCGTCTGGGGAGCGAACACCGAAATAGCCTGTCCCAAAATGAAAAATAACATCGCCACCTTGCTTGTGGTAAGAAGATAGTCCGCCTTCACCTGTATTATGATAAGCTCCTGCTGTGGCAACCCCTTTATTCATAGCCTCTATGGCAGCAGCAGATAAAGAACCAAAACTCATTGCAGATACATTAATTATAGAGCTAGGACGAAATGGTTTTCGTCTATTATTGTGTAATCCCATAACCTTGGCACAGGGAACAAATGTTTTGTCTGTTGAATTGATATGGTCTTCCGGTACTTTATAAGCCATCATTTGGTTCTTTACGAATATATGTTGATGAGCATAAATATCACGGTCCGTACCAAAACCTTCATAGTTGTTTTCTTTTTTAGCCGAAGCATATATCCACCCTCGCTCAATTCGGTTAAAAGGAAGTTCTTCGCGATTGTTTGCTACAAAATATTGTCGCATTTCTGGACCTATGCTTTCCAACCAATATCTAAAATGACCAACTATGGGGAAGTTGTGTGAGATGGTATGCGAACGCTGAAAAAAGATATCACGAAGGGCAACTACTAAAAGGCCGATTACAACCCATATCCACCACGAAATATTTTGAAAAAACGAAATTATTGGTTCCATAAATATGCTAAAAAGTATTTAAACTAATTGTTAAGGTTATTTTTGTTAAACTCTTATTTATTAAGAAAATCAATACTCATTTCTGTCAATGCTTTAACTCCTAACAACAAACCACTGTCATCAATAATAAAATCTGGTGTATGATGTGGAAATGATTCGGTATTTCCTGGGGTCATTCCTCCTAAAAAGAAGAAGAAACCAGGTATTTCTCTTTGAAAATAAGAGAAATCTTCCGCTCCAGTAACGGCTTTTTGTGTTTGTACATTGTTTACTCCTGCAACTTTGTTTAAGGAGGGTATCATTTGCGTTACAAGGTCGGGGTCATTATAGGTAATATCAGTGGCATCTTTTATTTCAATTGTAGCTTCTCCTCCGTATGCTTTTGCAATAGTAGGCACCATTTCTTCCATTCGCTTATTAATTAGGGCTTTCATGTCGTAGTCTAAGGTGCGAATAGTGCCAATCATTTCTGCACTCTCCGGAATGATATTAAACCGAACACCACTAGTTATTTTTCCCACGGTAATAACAGCAGCTTCGTTGGTTAGTTCGGCTTCACGGCTTATGATTGTCTGCAGGCCATCTATTATTTTTGCACTAATCAAAATTGGGTCTACTCCGGACCAAGGTCGTGCCCCATGACTTTGCTTGCCTATTACATTGATTACGAATTTTTGTGCGGCAGCCATTGTGCCT